>DKAS01000008.1 GCA_002448875.1 Proteobacteria bacterium UBA6920
GGGCGGATCGATGTACGACTGCGGAATGGAGGTCTGGTTGATCGCGGTGGTGTGCGGAACTTCCACGCCCAGCATCGCGTTCATCCGGCCGTAGTCCACGGTGAAGTCTTCGATGATGGCCTTGGGTTGCAGGCTCAGCGCCACCGCATTACCCAGGGTGACATTGAAGCTGGCATCCACCACTAGCGGCTGGTAGCTCAGGGACACGTCGGAAATGCGCGACCAGTCGCTGCCCAGGGCGTCCACTACATTGACGCCATAGGTGGCATTGTACGCGGACTGCGGCACGATGATGGGCGGCTGGCCGGTACGGAACGCGGTCTGCACCGCGGTTGTCAGGCTCGCCAGGTGGGCGCTGTCCACGTCGTCCACGGGATGGGCACTGCTCGGTGTGCGGTTGCTGCCGGTGCCGCAATTGGCGCTGGAGCAGGAACCGGCAACACGGAACTGCACAACCGTGCGGGTGTTGGGACCGTAGCCCGGAATCGTGGTGAACGTACCACCGGTGTCGGTATTGTCGAAATCGCCGGTGTAGAAATCCTGGCGCACGTCGAAGGCCGGCACCGGAGCGGGCGAATCGTTATACAGGATCAGAGTGGCACCCGCGAACTGCGAGAAGTCCACGACCACGTCCGCACGTTCGGCCGGGCCCAGCAACAGCGCGTGTTCCTTGACGTTGCCGACCACGATGTTCTTGACGTTGTACTCGAAGTTCACCGGCTGGTTCTTGATTTCCACCGGGTTGGACAGGAAACCGCCTTCGGTACCGATCTGCACCATTTCCGGACCGCGGGTGGTGGGATCGAACACGCCCGAGGGACGGCCGTCGAAGGTGATACCGGACTTCTGGAAGGTATACCACCAGGCGGGGAACGGCTTGGCCTTATTCTGCAGCGAATCGAACGGCACCATCTTCACTTCGGTGCAATCCGCCGGATCAACCCCGGTGGTACCGTCGCACATTACCGCCACACCGGTGGCGCCGGAATTACCATCGGCGGTGGTGTCGGAATTCTTGCTGGCGGCGACCACCAGGGACAGGTTGAGCATGCGGTCGTTGGCCACGCTCAGGATGCGCAGGCGGTACTTCTTCGGCTCCACGTTGATAAACGGATACGCGGTGCCATTGACCACTGGCGTGTCGTTGAAGGCTTCCGGGGTGCCCGAGGGATTGGGCGCGCCGGGAATATATTGGCCTTCGCAGTAATTCGTGGTGGACGATACGCAAGTCGCATCATAGTACGGATTCAGCACCGGACCGTTCTGCAGCCCGACGAAGGGCGGCCAGAACCAGGGACCGTAGTCCCAGCGGCCCATGGCGTTGGCGCCGGACACGTCACCGGGATTCTGGTTGGTCATGTACACATGCGGCACCCACAGATCGCCGTTACCGTTGAGACCGGCGGCCGGCGTACCGGTGCCCCAGGCCCAGGTCGGATCCTGCGAGTTCAGCTGGGAGGCGAACGGACCGTAGAAGTTCAGTACCGGCTGGGTGTTATCCGGAACGAAGGTCTTTTCCTGGATCACCAGCGGGATCATGTCCGCCAGCCCCGGCAGCACGCCGCTGTCCACCATGCCTTGCTCGGTGGCATCCTGGATGATGTAGCCGGCGGCCATGCCGGCATACACGTTCAGACGGGTAATGCCTTCGGCGTGGTCATGATAGAACATCAGACGCGAGGACTGCTGGTTGGTCCAGAACAGTGTTTGCGCACCGTCACCCGGATCGTTGCTGGCTCCCGCCACGCCGCAGGTGACCTGGCCCGCGCAGCTGGTGATCAGCTGGCCGCTGGCGTCAAACCACATGTCCGGCACATTGCGCGTGCTTTCGCCCTTGTTGGGCCCCACTTCGCCGACAGGCTTGATGGTCTGCCGCGGGGTGCCGTCACTGATCCACGGCGTGGTGCCGCCGTGCAGGTGCAGCGAGGTGCGGTTCTGGGTATCGGCGCTGCCGGTGGATCCCATATAGGTGGTGTCCACGGGAACGGGCAGATTGCCCGCGGCGCCGATCGACAGCTGGTTCACGATCTTGATGCGCACCGCACGATTCTTTTGCGCGATGATGACCGGCCCCAGGTAGTGATTGTCGCAGGCGGCTCCCGCCGCGCCGCAGTTATTGAGCTGCTTGTAGCCACGCACATGGGTGGGCGGCAGATCGGTGTGCATCTGTACCGCATACTCCGTTTCACCGATTTCGTAGTAGTCGGAACCGGGGAACGTCGTGGTATCAGGCACCGCGATCGGCAGCTGCTGGCCAAGATTGTTCGGAGTGTTGGGCATAGGCAGGGAATCGACGAACTTGCGCAAGCCGGTGCCGGCGATCGGCAATTTGCCGTAACCCGCGCCCGGATTGTTAATGGTGAACCCGGTGATGACGCCGTCGACGATGATCGGAGTCACATCAGCGGCCAGAGTTACACCCGGACCGCCTTGAATGGTAACCGTAGTTGCCGCCGTATAGCCGGTGCCGCCGACCAGTACCTGCACATCCGTTATACCGTCAGTCTGCAGATCGAGGTTGTAGTCATAGACGCTGGCTGCCGCGATCGCGCCGGTACCGCCGCCGACGTCCGATATGATAACCGAAGTCAGAATCGGTTGCGGACTGGCGGCGAAGTTGGGCACCACGCCGAAATAGTCAGGAGTCTGACCCGGGCCCGGAGGTGGATTCACCGCCGCAAAGGCACAGGTCGCAATAGCGGCCACACCGGCACCGGTAACTACCTGACGCACGATTTTTTTCAATAAGGCGCTCATTTGCCACCTCCGCGACGCGCGCTGTTACCATGAGTTTTCACGTACTCTTCCATTTCCTTGGCCCGCTGCGCCTGATGGGTTTTCTTCAACCTGTCAGCCGCCGCCCTGCGCTCGTCATGCGGCATTTTCTGCCGATGTCTTTGCTTGCCTGTTTGTTGTTGATTGTTTGTTGCTGCCTGCCCCGGCGGATTTTGCTGAGCCGCGCTGACTTGTGCGCTTGCACACAAGAGCGTGGCGCCAGTTACTATCGCCAGAATTAACTGCTTACGCCTGTTCATAGTCATTGTCCTCACTACACTAACGAATCGCACGCTAGCTGAATTCACCCCGTGACGCTCATTGTCAAAACCTCGAGCGCAATACTTCCCTTTTTGCGCTTTTGGGACGGTGATTTCTCATGTCGCCATGAATAGCCACATACTCCCGAGCGCGTAAAATAATTCAGGCATAAAAAAAGAGATATAAGGTGAACACTGTAGGGACTGCCAGGAACAAAACTTTCGCGCTTACACGAACACGCTTTATATGAAATTAAAATCACAGCAAGCTGTTTGCTGCGCGCCAGGGAGGTGGAATTGCTTTACCAATTTAGCCAAGTATTGCTGTCTAATTCATTGAACCATTCACGACAAGAAATAAAAATAATCAAGAACACCGGGCGTTTTTCCGGCTTTTTCATTTTCAAACCGCCGCGTTCAGCGGGCGCAACGTGGATCGGAGTAATGACACGATTTCGATACAGGTTAGAATTCACTGGCTTACGGCGCGAAACAGTGGGTACCTTCTGAGGCTGGCTCGATTCCGTGCGCCACGAATTCATTTTAAATTCACCTTTGATTCATTTTTCATTCACTTTAAATTCATTTTCGATTCATCTTTTTTCGGGCGTCCGCAGAGTGTGGCGAAATCTTTCGGCGCTGTGCTGCTTGCCAATGACCGAGCAACATTCCCATCCGGGTTGGCGAATTTGGTTTGTGATATTTTTTTGTCGTAATCATAGAAAACAAGAATCGGCGTGGTTTCATCCTGCAATCGACAACTTTTCTTATTACGCCACGCCACTTGCCTCGTTCGTTCGGCTAAGGAGCGTCACCGTGAAACTCCCGTCGGGCCGGCGCGAGAAGCGACGCAACTCCTGTGCAAACTCGACAGCAGCGACGCCGACAGCGTAGCAAGCGAATTTTATATGGGTGATTTCGGCCGCGGCTGCGATCTTGTTTTTTCTTAATGATAGGCAGACGACCGGGAAAGCCCCGGGCCAGCTCACTATCGTGACGGACTGATCGAACGCGGCGAGGACATGCTGGGCTGGGGCACCGACAGCGCCGCTTATCCGCGCCTCAGTCTGGCGCCCGGGCAGCACTTCGCTTCCAAGGGAGCGTATATCGTGCATCTGGACGGGGACAAGCCGGTGGCCGATTCCGACTGGATCGCGCCCTGACACCGGGAAATGTAGCAGTGCGCGCGGCGGCCCCCCGCGCCGGTGGTTCCGCGCAGAACGCATGTTATGCACCGTCTCTTATCGCAATGACTTGCAAGATGGCGTGGAGTAGCGACACCGTTGATGGCTCCGCTTACGCCGCATCGACCGCGTGATATTCCTTTCACCACCAAGCCGCACTACGTATGGTCAGGGCGCGTTCGCGCAACGCTCCCTGCTATGACGCCGCCGCGGGCGCCAGCATGTTCTCCGGTGTCAGGGTACGATCCAGTCGGAATCGGCCACCGGCTTGCCCCCTTCCAGACGCACGATGTAGGCCCCTTTGGAGGCAAAACGCTGACCGGGCGCCAGGCTGAGGCGCGGATAAGCGGCGCTGTCGGTGCCCCAGCCCAGCAAGTCCTCGGCGCGCTCGATCAGGTAATCACGGTAAAAATTGTCCAGCATTTGCGAGGTCAGATCGGTCAGGATCAGTAGATTGAAAAACACTTCCGACTGAAACTCCTCATCCTCCCGGGACAGATTCCAGCCTGTCATCCACTGCTGGTAAGTCACCAGATTCGTCTGCCGTTGTTCACCGATCGCATAGGGATAGATCACGCGCACGCGGGATTGCCATGCCGGAGAAAAATTCCTGTATGCCCCTTGCACCAGAAACCCGGAAAGATAGACCGAGGCTTTGCCCGCATCCGCCGTGGCGTCCTTCATCGCCGCGAGTTCATCGGCGGGCAGCCACAGAACCACGGCGTCATTGGCCGTCAGACCGGCAAGAACGCCGTTGAGATCCGCAGATTCGTGCGCGCGCAGCACCCGGTCTTCCACGCGTATGGCGGATTTGTCCAGCGCCTTGGCCAGTTCCCTGGCCGCACCGTTGCCTGCCTGGTTGTCGCGATAAATCTGCAACAGGCGCTGCGGCGCTTTGTCCTTCATATCCCGCAGATGCCTGGCAAGCACATCGGCTTCCAGCGCCACCCCGCGGGAATAATATAAAGAGTAAAATCCTGGTGTCTCGGGCGGCAGCGCAATACTGGGGAACATGCAGGGAATTTTCTGCCGTTCGCAGAACGCCTGCATCGGCTCCCAGGTGGAATTGGTTAGACCGGAAATAACGGCAAATGCCGGTTCACGCCGATAGTACTCATCCAGTTGCGCCACCCAGGTCTGCGGCTCTCCCTTCAGCTCCCACACCGACAACTCCCAGTCACGCTTGGTTCGCGGCAGCAGATCTATGGGCATGCGCATGCGGCCGGACAGGCGAATCTGGCTGGCATTGCGCTGCGTGAAGGCAGTGCGCATCATGGTCAGTAAAATGTCTTTGCGTTCCCTTGCCACCTCCGGCGTAATAATAGTGGCGAATCGCACCGTATCCGCGCCGACTCCGGGGGACAGGTCCACGGACAGTTGCCGCAGGTAGGCGGTGAGCGCCTTGAGCTGCGATTCAGTCAGCGCATAACGCGGCATGACAGGATGCATGGTGCGGCCGCCAACATTGATTCCCTCGCGCAACGCCTTGGCGAGAGACTCGTCCGTATACGGCGCGTGGGCGCGGGTGAGATCTTTGGGCGCGCGCATATCCACCAGGGCTACCGGCCGGTCCTGGGTGGCAAACAGGAAGCGTCCGGTGACCGGCGGCACCGCGATCCCGCCTTCGAGACTGCCCATGCCGCTGGGACGGTGGCACTTGGCGCAGGCCGCAGCTTCCCCCTCGACGTCAATCAACGCGGGGCGCATACCCCGCAGAGGAGTTCCAGCGGCAACCATGCCCTGCTGGTAGATAAGGCGGCCTAGCTCGATCAGCTCATCCGCCGGCGCCGCAACCGCGGCATGCCCTGCGGACGCCATGACCAGCATGCTCACGGCCAGTAACGGGCCGGGCCGCAGGTGACGAAACCCGGCTAGCAAAGCAAACCTCGAGTGTAAAACAGCCACCATAACCATCTCCATACAAAGGGATCGTGAATTAAGCGCGACACATGCCATTGATACCCGAAATTTTTTCCCGGTGATTGCTATATCGGGTCCCGGGGGCCGGGCTTGACATGGGGAGTAAAATCGGCGGCCTTTCATCGATCGTGGGAAAAAAAAGCCCCGGATTGAGGATTCCGGGGCGTAAAAAGTGAGTTCTAAACTCGCGCCGCGTCCGATATATCCAGCTGAAGACCATCGGTCATGGCTGAGAAATCGGGCTGCCGGATTGCAGCAGCCCAACCTACCCACTTACGGTGAAACTTTCAGTTCCCCTTTCGCCTCCCGGTGACCGGTATTGTCGGTCACCGGGGTTGACGAGGGCTCGGACTGCCTAGACTCGACGGCCCGACCCGGGAACTTACGGAGCCGGACCCGCGTTAATCGTCGAGGCCGCGGAGCCCACGCTATTGACGGCGATTACGCGGAAGCTGTAGGACACTGGAACTCCCGCAGCAAGTCGCGCCAGGTTGCCGGTGGTGTAAGTTACGGCATTTCCGGCCTGGTTGGTCGTCAAGTTGTTCCAAGTCGCGGTCGCGCTGGTGCAGTTACCGTTCGCCGCCGTATTCACACAAGATTGCACGGTGTAGCTGGCGTTGTTATTGGCGGTATCTATCCAGGCGAGCGTCGCGCGGTCATTGGCGGCGTTGAATATCGCCCAGGCAACCGTCACACCCATGGGTGCGGTGGGAGCTACCGTGTTGTTCAAGCTTACAACCGCGGAAGGCGTAGAGCCTATGGCGTTTGTCGCCAGAACCCGATACAGCGCGTTGGTGGTGTTGCTCACCGACACATTGCGGTTCAACACATCACCAGTCGCGAGAGATTGCGTGGTGTTACGGTTGAATGCCGCGCCGACAAAGGCCCAGGTGGCGCCACCGTCGGTGGACACCTGCGCCCGGAAGCTGGTCTCGTTAGTCGACGCATCGGTAAAGGTGATGGTAGCCGAACCGGTGCTGGTGCGCTGGATGGACACGTTGCTCGCGGCCACCGGCGAACCCAGAACGAACAGCGACTGCGCGGCACCCGCATCGGAGCTGGCGGTAACGCTGCCGTAACCGATGAAACCGGGATTCAGCGAGGCCAGTTCCGGCGGCAGGGTCTGCAGATACGCGCCAGTGGTGGGATCGTAACCGCCTTCCAGCACGCCGTTGCCGCCACCGATGGTGTTCTTGGCGATGACGCGGTAGAAGTACGTATTGGTGACCTTCACGCTGGTGTCAGTATAGCTGCGAACACAACCGATCTGCGAATCGCACTCGGCGACCGGCACGTTGATCGTCGCCAGATTGGCGGAATCAAACGTGCTGACGGTATCGCGCTGGATGGCAACCCAGTTGGAAACCATGGAGTTGTCGGTCCAGGAGACGGTCACGTTGGAGTCGAGATTGTTGTTGGCGGTTGTCAGGCCCGGAATAGACGGAATTTCCGGCTGCTGCGCCACAGCAATGGCACGCATCATATCGTTCTCTTCATGACCCAGGATATGGCAGTGCCAGACGTATTCCCAACCGAAGTTGGTAAGCACGTTGTTTGCCACGTTCGAGGCATTGCCCGTGGTCGGATCCAGATTGGCGAAGAACGCCGGGTTGGCATCCGCCAAGTGGCTGGGATCAAGAATACGATGACTGTTCGGCACCTTGAACGGCAGCGCAATCGTCTTGGGACGCAGGGCGACGACGATGTCTTCCAGCGGGTTCATGCGCACCGTATCTTTCCATCCCAGCTCGTTGTCCTGGGGCGGGCTGACCGCGCCATCCCAACCCACGCGGTTGACCACCTGCACGTCGAACAGGTGGAAATGGATGGCATGGGTGTCCACACCGTTGTGGGTTACTTTCCACAGCTGGGTGCCATCGGCCAGGGTGCCGGAGACCGGCGTACCGTTGTTGGCGGAAAGTTTCACCAACTCGGTGGGCGGATCGATGTACGACTGCGG
>DKAS01000235.1 GCA_002448875.1 Proteobacteria bacterium UBA6920
CTTCGGCATGCCCATGGGCCCGATAGAACTGGCCGACACGGTCGGCCTGGACATCTGCCTGCACGTGGCGCAGAACCTGGCGCAGGCCTATGGCGCCAGCGTACCGCCGCGCCTGCAGCAGCTGGTCGACGCCGGCAAACTGGGGCAGAAATCCGGCGAAGGCTTTTACAAGTATAAAAAGGGCAAGAAACTCGCCGGCAGCAAACCGGGCACGGTCGATCTGGAAGCAACGGACCGCATGATCCTGCGCTTCGTCAACGAGGCCGTGGCCTGTCTGCGCGAGCAGGTGGTGGAAAACGCCGACCTGCTGGACGCGGGCATCATTTTCGGTACCGGCTTCGCGCCGTTTCGCGGCGGTCCCCTGCGCCACATCGAGCGGCAAGGGGCGGCCAAGCTGCGCACCCGCATGCAGTACTTCCAGGAGCGGCACGGCCAGCGCTTCACCCCAGACGCAGGCTGGCAGGATCTGAAATAAAGAGGCAACGGCCCTATGTCCACGGCGAACCTTCCCCACCTGATACTGCCGGAAACCGCCGGCACCCTGCAGCAGCTGTTCCACCTGCGGGTGGAACAGCAGCCTGATCACGCCGCCTACCGGTTTTACGATTCAGCCAGCGGCGACTGGCGCACCTGGACCTGGCGGCAAACCCGCGAAGCGGTGGCCCGGCGTCAGGCGGCGTTGCGCCAGGAAGGACTGGTGGCCGGCGACAAACTGGCCATCATGCTCAACAACGGCATCGAATGGGTGCTGTTCGAACAGGCCGCCCTGGGCCTGGGCATGATCGTGGTGCCGCTCTACGCCAATGACCGGGCCGACAATGTCGCCTACATCCTGCAGGATGCCGGTGTCAAATTGCTGGTGGCCAGCGGCGAGGACCTGCTGCTGCAGCTGCAACCGATCGCTCCCCAATTGAGCGGCCTGGTGCGGGTGGTCAGTGTTTCTCCCTGCCGGGAAAATCCCGCCATCAGCCGCCTGATCTGCCTGCAGGACTGGCTGAGCGACGCCAGCTGCGAGCTGCACACCCATGCCTGCCAGCCCGGCGACCTGGCGACCATCGTCTATACGTCCGGCACCACCGGCCGCCCCAAGGGCGTGATGCTCAGCCACCGCAACATTCTCAGCAATGCCCTGGCCGGCATCGAACTGGTGACCGTCACCGATCAGGATGTGTTCCTGTCTTTCCTGCCCTTGTCGCACATGCTGGAGCGCACTCTGGGTTACTACATTCCGATGATGAGCGGCGCACTGGTGAGCTTCGCCCGCTCCATCCCCCAATTGGCCGAGGATCTGCTCAGCCAGCGCCCGACGGTGCTGATTTCCGTGCCGCGCATCTACGAGCGGGTCTACGGCCGCATCATGGATCAGCTGGAGGAGAAATCGGCGCTGGCGCGCAAGCTGTTTCATCTGGCGGTGGACGTGGGCTGGACTGATTTTCTGTACCGGCAGAAACGCGGTCCCTGGCGGCCGAAAATTCTGCTCAACCCCTTGCTGCACGCCCTGGTGGGCAGGAAAATCGCCGCCCGGCTGGGCGGGCGCCTGCGCGCCGCCATCTGCGGCGGCGCGCCGCTGACCCTGCCGGTGGCGCGCACTTTCATCGGCCAGGGCATCACCGTAGTGCAGGGTTACGGCCTGACCGAGGCCAGCCCCATCATTACCGGCAACACGCCGGACAACAACATTCCCGACAGCATCGGCCTGGCGATACGCGAGGTGGAAGTTAAAATCAGCGACGCCGGCGAACTGCTGTGCCGCGGCCCCAATGTCATGCTGGGTTACTGGAACAATGCCGAGGCTACCCGCGCCGCCATCGACGCCGACGGCTGGCTGCATACCGGCGACAAGGCCACCTGTCGCGGCCAGCACTATTTCATCACGGGCCGCATGAAGGAAATCATCGTCATGTCCAACGGTGAGAAGGTGCCGCCCACGGACATGGAAGGCGCCATCGTTCTTGACCCCTACGTCGACCAGGTGGCCGTGGTCGGCGAGGGCAAACCCTATCTGACGGCGCTGCTGGTGCTCAATCCGGAACGCTGGACGCAACTGGCCCGGCAACTGGGTCTGAACGCGGACGATCCGGCCGCGCTGTCGCATGGCAGCCTGCATCAGTTGCTCAACCAGCGCATCGGTCTGCGCCTCAAGGGTTTTCCCGGCTACGCGCAGATCCACCGCGTGTTCATCAGCCTCGAACCCTGGACCGTGGAAAACGGCCTGCTGACCGCCAGCCTCAAGCAAAAACGCGAACTGATCATCCGCCACTTCCAGACCCAGGTGGATGCCATGTACGCCGGTCACTGACACCGTATGACGCCGTCCGCCGCGCAGTTGCCGACCGATCGTGAACCCACTTTGCGCCTGATGGCCATGCCGGCGGACGCCAATGCCGCTGGCGACATTTTCGGCGGCTGGATCATGTCGCAGGTAGATATCGCCGGCAGCGTCGCCGCCATGCACCGCGCCGCCGGCCGGGTGGTGACGGTGGCGGTCAATGAATTTCAGTTTCATCAGCCGGTATTCGTCGGCGATCTGATCAGCTGCTACGCCGCCGTCACCCGTGTCGGTACGACCTCGCTGACGGTGTTCGTCGAGGTTTACGCGCAACGCTTCAGCGAACAGCGCCAGTGCAGCAAGGTAACCGAAGCCACCCTCACCTACGTCGCCGTCGACGCCCGGCGCCGCCCCCGCCCGGTGGCAGGCGCGTAAGACACCGCGATGTTTGACGATTTTCTGACTTTTTCCCAGGACCGGCCCGGACTATACCTCAGGCGCCTGCGCTGGCTTTTCCTGCTGCCGGTCACGCTGCTGCTGCTGCTCATTGCCGGTCTGCTGGTCACGCTGGCCTATGGCCACGCCGCGGCCGATATCGACAACCGCGTCGCCGCCGTCAAGGACGCAGTGCTGAAAATCTACCGCAGCGACATCAAACACCACACCGAAACGCTCGCCGGCATTATCGAAGCGCTGACGCGCGACGCGACGATCGCCAGAGCCCTGGCCCGCGGCGACCGCGCGCAACTGCTGGCCTTGAGCAAACCCCTCTACCAGGACCTCGCCAGCCACTATGATGTATCGCATTTCTACTATATCGCCCCCGACCATAGCGTCATTCTGCGTCTGCACTACCCGGAAAAATACGGCGATCACATCGACCGTCTCAGCCTGCGCAATGCCGAGCGCAGCGGCAAAACCGCCGCTGGCGTCGAACTGGGCGTGCTGGGCACCTTGACCCTGCGCGTCGTCGTTCCCCTGTATGACGATGCGCGGCAGCACCAGCTGCTGGGATTCATGGAACTTGGCGTGGATACCAACCATATCCTGGATGACATCCAGATGTCGCTGGGCGTGCAGCTCTTCGAGTTCCTGCGCAAGGATTTACTGACGCGCGCATCCTGGGAGCAGGGCACCGCCGCCAGCGGCCTGCGCTGGGATGACTTTACCCGGCTCGTCCCTACGCCATTGTCCCTGCAGCGCCAGACCCCGCCACTGATGACTCTGCTGCGCAGCGGCGCTTATCCCGAAACGGCGGCCGGCGTGGCTTTCACCAGCGGTGCGGCCACCTACCGCGCGGTTACCCTGCCGCTGCACGATATCAGCCAGCAGACGGTGGGAGACACCCTGATCCTGGTCGACACCACGGATGAAACCGAGGGTAAACATATGGCGCTGCGTCTGAGCCTGGTTCTCGGCTGCGGCGGCGGCATCGGCATCTTCATCCTGTTCTGGATTCTCACCGGTAAGATCAATCGCCTGATCGCCGAACAGCAGATGCAGTTGCGCAGACTGGCCAGTCGCGACGACCTGACCGGCCTGTACAATCGCCGCATATTTCACGCCTTCCTGGACGAGGAGATCGCCCGCGCCCGGCGTTACGGCAGGAAACTGTCCCTGTTAATGGTGGATGTTGATCATTTCAAAAGGGTAAACGACGAATTCGGCCATCAGGCCGGCGATGCGGTACTCAAACAAATCGCCACTGCCATCGCCGCTGAAGTCCGCGATGCCGTCGACCGGGTATGTCGCTACGGCGGCGAGGAATTCGCCATCATACTGCCAGAAACCGACTTGCCGAACGCCCTGATGATCGCGGAACGCCTGCGCGCCAAAACAGCCGACCTGGTGATCAAGCTCCATGGCGACACGCAAACCCGCATGACCGTCAGCGTGGGAGTAGCCACCAACCGCGGTAACGACGAAATGGCAAACCTGATCCAGGCCGCCGACCGGGCGCTTTATGAGGCTAAACAGGGAGGGCGTAATCGCGTGCAGGCCAGCGGCGGAGGCGACTGATTTCCTATGGCCGTGGAAGCTTACCCCGCCGGCCGCGGCACATCGCCGCAGGCGATAAATTGCAACTGACCACCATTTATTCAACTCCAATTCAGCCAAGGTAGGTTACACTTTCCTATCGTCCGAATTAAGGTTCCAAAGGAGCATGCTTTATATGAAGTCACTCTATCTGGCGGGTTTTCTCCTGATGATTTCCAGCATCTCCGGCGCTTTCGCCGCCGATAACAAGGCCGCGCCCGCTTTCACCCTGCCTTCCACCCAGGGAGAAATCTCCCTGGACAAGCTGCGGGGCAAGGTCGTTTATCTGGATTTCTGGGCATCCTGGTGCGGCCCCTGCAGGAAATCCTTCCCCTGGATGGACAATCTGCAATCCCGTTACGGCAAGGATGGCCTGCAGGTGGTGGCAATTAATCTAGACAAGGACAAGGCCCTGGCGGACAAGTTCGTCGCCGACCTGCAACCGCAATTCACCATCGCCTTCGATCCGGCGGGCAAGGTGGCCGAGCAGTACAAGCTGATGGGCATGCCGACCGCTTTTCTCATCGACCGACAAGGCAGAATCTACGACACCCACATCGGTTTCCGCGAGACCGACAAACAGGGACAGGAAGCGAAACTGCAGAGTCTGCTCAAGCAGTAACTAAACCCCGCACGGCGGTCACGCCGGGAGATTTTCATGCGTTCACTTATATTCCTGTCCGCCCTGGCGGCGGCACTGGCCGGTTGCGCCCTGGAAAATGTGCAACCCTGGGATCGGGACCTGCTGGCTGAACAGAAAATGCAGCTGGCACCGGTGCCGATGGACGGTTTTTTCAACGAACATATCTATTTCAGCAAAGAAGCCGCCAGCGGCGGCGAAGGCGTGGGCGGAGGCGGCTGCGGATGCAACTGAAGAAAGCAAATTCGATACGTGACGCCCTGGCCACCGCCACCTGCAGTCTGCTGGCGGCGACCGCCCAGCAGGCCAAAGCGGAAGACTGGAAGATCGACTCCGGGCTGCTGTCCTATTCGGAAAAAGACCGGATCAGCGTTCTCGAGCCGGTGATCAACGGCAAACTGTCGCTGGGCGACGATGCTTATCTCAACCTCAAGTTCGCCTATGACACCATGTCGGGCGCCTCGCCCAACGGCGCCTCCGCCACCGACAAGGCACAGACCTTCAGCTCGCCTTCCGGCCGCGGCAGCTACAGCGTGCCGGCCAACACCCTGCCGACGCGCGCTTTCAGCGACCAGCGCGTCGCCGGATCCGTCGACTGGGAAAAACCCCTGACCCGTACCCTGCGCAGCACCCTGGGCGCCAGTGCCTCCACGGAAAACGACTATTCGTCCCTGGGCATCAGCACCAATTTCGCCTGGGACCTCAATCGCAAGCTCACCACCCTCAACCTGGGCGTGGCGCTGAATGCCGACCAGATCGCGGTGCATGGCACCATCCCCACGGGAATGACGGCCACCGCCGGCCTGGCCACCACCGCGGGCACGGGCAACACGGCGCAAGCCGCCACCGTCACCAAGGCCAGCGGCCCGGCCTCCTCCTCCAGCAGCCAGAGCAGCAGCAGCAACCGCACGCAGGAAAATGAAGTGGGTGAAGGCGGTGAAGGCCCGGTGGACACCCGCAACAAGAACACCTCGGATCTGATGTTCGGTGTCACGCAGGTGTTGAGCCGCCGGCTGCTGACCCAGCTCAATTACAGCTACGGCCAATCCAGCGGCTACCTCACCGACCCGTACAAGGTGCTCAGCGTCGTCGATCCGCTGAGCGGCGAAACCACGGGCTACCGCTATGAAAAACGCCCCGAAACCCGCACTCGGCAATCCCTCTACTGGAAGGGCGTGCTGCACCTGCCGCAGGACGTGCTGCACCTGAGTTACCGCTACTACTGGGACGACTGGGGTATCGTTTCCCATACCATGGATTTGAGCTATCGCTTCGAGCTGGGCGGCGGCTTCTACCTGGCGCCGCACCTGCGCCGGGATACACAAACCGCGGCGGATTTCTACCGCCACAGCCTGGTGGATGGATCCACCATGCCGCAATACGCCAGTGCCGACTACCGGCTGGCGGCGATGCAGAGTAATACCTATGGCTTCCGTCTTGGCCTGGTGATGAACAACGACAGTGAACTGGGGCTGCGCGCAGAATATATGCAGCAGACCGGCGACAGCCACCCGGCGGATGCCATTGGCGTGCAGCGCAGCCAGGATCTGTATCCCGGATTGCAGGCCTATATATTCTCGCTGACCTACTCCACCAAGTTCTGATCCTTGGGCGCGGCGTCCACGCCGCGCCCCCGAGGCTTCGCTCTGGTCCCTGGCTTTGCCCCGGTTGTGCCGCACATCCCACATTACTTAGAAAATCGCTCAGCTACGGGCATTAACTAAGCATTATTCACCGTCGCCACCCTTCAGAAAATTGTTCCGTATGACGATTACCTGGCGAAGCTCGACTTCGTGTGTGTGAGTCAACAAACTGAAGATATATCCATATAACGAACTGTGTGTTTTCTGGTTAAGGAGGCTTTTCGCTATGCACCCCGACTCTGAGGTGGATCGACTAAAGGATCTGCTGCAACAACATCTGACCGAGTTTTATCAAGCGGTTGAGACCCAGGCCGAACGCAGCGTGGTCGTGCGTTTGTTCGACAAAGTGATCAATGACAGCAACCGGCTGTTCCAGCAGGAAGAACGTTACCTGCGCCGCAACTGGTCGCCGGATATTGAAAGTCACCGGCAAAGGCACAAAGCCTTGCTCGGTCTGGCCGCCCACGTGCGCATTCATCTGGAACTGGCGGGGAAAGACGCCGCCCAGCCTGCCCTGCTGTTTGCCGAAGAATGGCTGGAACAGCACCTGCGCGGCGTGGATCAACCCTTCCTGTCGGTCGCGGCCTGATTCGCCACTGGCGCGACGTGCCGCACACCACGGTCGCCCGCCGCCCCCAGGCAGCGGGTGACCGTCACTGACCGCGGCATCCTCAGGATTCGAATTGCCTGACCACCCAGGGACCGATCAATACCACCGCCACCAGGGCGGCAACGACATCACGGTAAAAGGCAAAATCAAGATTGGCGAAATTCGCCCCGAAAGCGAAAAACAATGCTCCACAAACAGCAATGATGATTCTCAACATAGCAGCGCCCTTCCATTCCAATGGTAGTTTCATAATGCCGGTTTTCCAGCGTCACTTCTGCGCCGTAACCCGCGAAAACACTGCTACAGACGTCAAGAATTCCCCCCCTGTGCAGCGCCTTTTCCTGACTCCCGGTGTGCAAAAGCGGCCACGCCCCCCCCTGGCAACGGCAAAATTTTGATAGTATTCATAAAATTACCTCGCCCTGTCCGCATCAAGGCCAGACTCGGGCAGGCACGACCTTAATAATTCTTTATATTCAAGGAATTAGCCATGGACTACCGCCCCTTGGGAAAGAGCCAGATCAAGGTCAGCCGCCTGTGCCTGGGCACCATGACCTGGGGAGAGCAGAACAGTGAACAGGAAGCCCATCAGCAACTGGATTACGCGCTGGAACGCGGCATCAACTTCATCGATACCGCCGAACTCTATCCCGTCCCCCCCAAGGGCGAAACGGTCGGGCGCACGGAAAGCTATATTGGCAGCTGGCTGCAGCGCCGCGGACGGCGCGACCGGGTGATTCTGGCCAGTAAGGTGGCGGGTCGCGCCGACTGGATCAGCCACATCCGCGGCGGCCGACAGATCCTGGACCGGGCCAACATCGAACAGGCGCTGCACGCCAGCCTGCGGCGCCTGCAAACCGATTACCTGGACCTGTACCAGCTGCACTGGCCGGACCGGCACACCAATTTCTTCGGCCAGCTGGGTTATCAGCATCACCCCGACAACCCCGGTGCCGCCATCGAGGCAACCCTGGAGGTGCTGACGAGCCTGGTCGACAGCGGCAAGGTGCGCCAGATCGGCCTGTCCAACGAGACGCCCTGGGGGGTCATGCGCTTTGTCCAACTGGCGGAGCAACGGGGCCTGCCGCGTATCGTCAGTGTGCAGAACCCCTACAGTTTGCTCAACCGCAGCTTCGAAATCGGCCTGGCGGAAATCGCCCACCGCGAACAGACGGGGTTGCTGGCCTATTCCCCCCTGGGCTTCGGGGTGCTGACCGGGAAATACCTGAACGGCGCCTGGCCCGCCGCCGCCCGCATCAGCCGCTGGCAGCGTTTCGACCGCTACATCAACCCGCAGGCGCAGCAGGCGACGGCGGACTACGTGGCCCTGGCGCGCACCCATGGCCTGGACCCGGCACAGATGGCGCTGTCTTATGTCAACTCCCGTTCCTTCCTCACAAGTACTATAATTGGCGCCACCAATATGGAACAATTGCGCACGGATATCGACAGCATCGATGTGAATCTGCCGGCGGAAGTGCTCGCGGGCATCGAAGACATTCACCGGCGCTATCCCAATCCCAGCCCGTAGTTTATGAGGAAGCCATGGCCGTCCCGAAATCAGTAGCACCCGGATTGCTGGCCCTGCTGGCGCTGTTTCTACTCACCGCCTGCGGTACCACGTCGATCAATACGAAAAACGAACTCCTGGTTCGCGACCCGGACCTGGCGGCGGCGCAGGTTTACTTCATTCGCCCGTTTACCTACCGTGAACGCGGCTACGCCGATAATCCGGTACATATCGAGATCAACGGCAAGCCCCTGCTCGATATGGCCAAGGGCGAATACACCCTGGTGCGCCTGAAGCCGGAGAAGATCCGTCTCACCACCCGCTCGCTGAGCGACTTCACCAACAAGCTCGAACCGGTGGAAATGACGCGCAGCAGCGAAATTACCCTGCAACCCGATCAGGCATATTTCCTCCACGTCAAACAGGTCAACGAGGAATTTCGCGGCGTTTATTACGTCATCGAAAATGTCAGCCTGCAGACCGCCAAGAGCTTGATCGAGAACCTGCATTCCGTCGGCGTTCCTGGTAAATTGGCCATAGACAATCTCTGATTCCGCTGTTGACTGGACATGGACGCTGGACGTTGCCTTGCTCTACTGCTGTGCCTGACGGCCGGCGACCCGTTGCGCGCGGCCATTACCGGTGTCGACCCGCAGCAACTGCCGTTCGGTCATGACAGCACCGTCACCCTGACCCTGGACCAGCCCGCCAGCGCCTTCGTGGTCGGCGGCGCCAGCGTGCCGCAGCAGGTCCTGTACCAGGACAGCGCCGGCCTGCGCGCGCTGCTGCGGCAGAAAGATCGGTTCCTGCTGTTGACCGGCGACCATCATCTGGCCGTATGCAATGCCAGCGGCACCGTACTGCGCCGGCAAAACCTGCCGGCGGGCATGGACGGCGGCCTGCTGACCTGGGAAGGCAGCCTGCTGGCCTATGGCAGCGGCGGCATCATCCTGCTCCTGGCGGGGGAAAGCGATCCGGCGCCGACGCAGACGCTGACCAGCCGCGCCGCTTCCCTGGTGCGCCCCGGCCACCGCCTGCTGGTCAGCGCCGGCAATGACAAACGCCTGACCTTCTGGGTGCGCAACACCCAGGGCACCCTGGACGCCGCCGGCAGCCTCAGCCTGAATCAGACGATCAGCGACATGGTGATCGACGGCAATTATCTCTATGTCGCCGCCGGCAGCGACGGCATCCTGATCTACGACGTGAAAAACCCGGCCGAAGTGCGCGAACATGGCCGATTTCGCACCAGCGGCGGCGCCCGCGCGCTGGTGATCGACAATGGTATCGCCTACGTGGCCGACGGCAGCAATGGCCTGGTTATTCTGGATGTCAGCGAACCCAACAACCCGCGTCAGCTGGGCAGCTATAACAAACTGGGCGAGACCCTCAGCGTGCGTTATGACCAGGGCCTGCTGCTGATGACCAACAGCGCCCGCCAGCTGCAGCTGCTCGACGTATCCGATGCCTGGCAACCACGTCTGCTCGGCAGCCAGGCCCTGCGTGACTCCCAACCCCTGGCCGATCCCATTTTCTCCCAGGAACGCGCCCAGGTGCTGCAGGGCGACACGCTGTGGCAGCTGGATTTGCAGAATCCGGCGCTGCCGCTGATTTCCAGCGAAGGCGTCAATCAGGGCGGCAGCCGCCGCGGCTGGATCGAGGGCAATGTGTTGTATGTCGCCGACTGGTTTTCCGGGCTGCACATCTACGACATCAGCGATCCGTCGCACCTGCGCCAGCTCGGCAATTTTCACACCCCCGGCTCGTCCAAGGGCGTGCTGGTGCAGGACAACGTGGCCTATGTGGGCGACGACGATCACGGCCTGCAGATCATCGACGTCAAGCAGGTGCGCAAACCCGCGCGCCTGGCCGAAGTGGCCACCGGTGGCCTGGCCTACACCATGCAGCGAGTCGACAACCTGCTGTACCTGGCGGATCATCGCGGCGGTTTTCACATCATCGATGTGCACGACCCCAAAGACCCGATCAAGCTGGGCAGCTTCGCCACACCGAGCAAGGCCTGGGCCGTCGGCGTGCGCAATCACGTGGCCTTCATCGCCGATGACAGCGCCGGCGTGCTCAGCATCGACGTCAGCAATCCCATGGTGCCGCTGCCGATCGGCGCGTTCGATCCCCAGGGCCAGGCGGAGGACATCGTCATTCGCGGTCATGTCGCCTTCGTCGCCTTCTTCGATCGCGGCCTCTACCTGCTCGATATCCGCGACCCCGGCGATATCCGCGAAATCTCCCACCTGGCCATCCCCGGCAACGCCCGCGGCATCGCCCTGGCCGGCGATCTGGCGTATATCGCCGCCTGGGACGGCGGATTGCAGATCGTGGACACCACCTACCTCACCGATCCGAAAATCATCGGCAATCTGGATACCGACGGCTCCACCTGGGGCGTCAACCTGCAGGGCAAATATGCCTATCTGCTGGACTGGTGGGGCGGCATCAAAGTAGCCGACATCAGCAATCCCAAGGCGCCGCGCCTGCTCAGCCGCTACCACGCCCGCGCCCCCATCGAGCAGGTGCGGATCAAGGGAAAATATGCCTACCTGGCCGGCGGCAGCGCCGGCGTGCAGGTGTTCGATATCAAGAATCCGCTCAATCCCATCTGGGCCACGGCGGCGGACCTGCCGGGTTTTATCCGGGACGTGCACGTGTCCGACGATCTGCTCTACGCCATCAACGACGACGGCCACCTGGAAATCTTCGATATCAGCGACCCCTTCACCCTGCAGGCCCAGGCGCGACTGGCGCTGCCGGCCGGCATCCGCGCCATCGCCGGCGGCCTGCGCTATCTCACCCTGCTCGACAGCAACCGTGTGCTCAGCGTGCGCGACCTGGGCAACCCGCTGCAACCGGGCGCGCCACGCCGGCTGGCCGAGGGCGTCAACGCCGTGCTGGCGCAGGACCGGCAACTGCTGCTGGCCACCGACCGCGGCCTGGCGGTTTACGATGCCGGCGATTTCAACCGCCCGCCGCTGGTCAGCGCTCTGCCCAAGGGCGCGAAACTGCTGGCGGTGGACGGCGATCGTGTCGCCATCTACGACGGCGGCGGCCTGAGCGTTTACCGCCTGCGCGCAGGCAAGATCGCAGACCAGGGCGTGACCTTGCCGCACCCGGGTCCGGCGACCGCCCTGCTACTGCGCGGCGACCGGGTGCTGGTCAGCGGCGGCAACGACTTCAGCGTTTACAGCCTGGACGCGTCGGATCAACTCCTGGCCGTCAACCGTTACCGCGCCCTGCAGGCCATCGGCGGTTTCGATGTG
The DNA here is from genome assembly GCA_002448875.1 of Proteobacteria bacterium UBA6920. Classification (GTDB taxonomy): domain Bacteria; phylum Pseudomonadota; class Gammaproteobacteria; order SG8-11; family SG8-11; genus UBA6920. The sequence goes on from DKAS01000235.1 coordinate 11,985, forward strand.
CTGGACAATAATGTGTTCTTCGCCGGCAGCCCGGCGCTGAGTTCTCTCACCCTGCTGCCGCCCACGCCGGTGACGGTGCTGGACTCGCACCATGTGCAACTGACCTTCCCCGCCGGCATGCCCCTGGGCAGCTACCAGGTCCATACCGCTGACCAGCCGGACGCCGACACCCCGGTCATCGAAATCAAGCTGCTGCGCCCCGCCCAGCCGCGGATCAGCGGCGAAGCCTTCAAGCGCATGATGCAGTAACACGCCGGCGCACCGCCTGGCATCGTCGATCCATCGCGGTCACTTCAGCACTTGGCTTGTACCCCTCGTTTTTCCCACGGCGCTTTGCACCTGGCCCGGCATGGCACGCCACCGGTGATACCCGCCGCCCCCTCGTGGAACGCCTGCCCCCTCCGGCCGCCGACGCCCGTGGTTAAAAAGCGAGGCTAGAGACCCTACAGTTTCGGCGTCTTCATCCGATACAAAAAGCAACAAACCGTACGGAAATTCCGCAACAAAAATGGCTGATAAACCATGGACCAGCAGACCTACAGCGTCATCCTCACCGGCAAAGTAAAAGACGGTTTCCAACTGGAGGACGTCATTCGCACCGCCGCGGCCCTGTTCAAGTGCAGCGAAGACAAGGCGCGCAGCATGTTCAGCGGCAAACCGCTGACCTTGAAAAAAGATCTGGCCAAAGTCCTGGCGGAAAAATACCTGCAACAACTGCTCAAAATCGGCATCGCCTGCCAGCTGGCGCCACAAGCACAGAGCGGCGGCCTGTCTCTGGAATCACCGACCCCAGGCGGCGGCTTGACGCTGGCAGCCGGCCCCGTCACCGCAAAAGCGACCCCAACACCTCCGGCACCGGCGGCGGCGACGGCGGCGACCCATGGCCATAGCGCGCCAGCGCCTGCCGAGGAAGAAGAAACAGTGGACGAATTCCAGGAGCTGATGACGTTCGTCGGCGACCATTCCGACGGCTATCGCCAGCAATTCATCGAGTTGGATGAAAACGGCGGCAAGTTCAAACCCTACTGGCACTGGGCGGCGTTCCTGATCACCTTCCCCTGGCTGATCCATCGCAAACTCTATCTGCCGGCGCTGGCCTATCTGCTGCTGGGTGGGCTGCTCTATCTGCTGCTGCCCGCACCGCTGACCCTGATCCTGATTTTTATTGGACCGGCGCTGACGGCACACTACCTCTATTTCCTGTATGCACGGCGCAAGGTACGGGGAGAAAACACCGACGGCTCGGCCCGCGAGCAACGTCTGGCTGAACTGGGCGGCAGCAACACGCTGCCGATTACCGCCGCCATTTGCATCGGCACCGTCGTGCTGAGCTGGATTTTGATCAGCGTGATGGCGGTTGGCATCGTCGCCAAAGATGTCGATCTCGGCGCGGTGGTGCAGGAAGCCAAGAGCAACCAGCAAATGCTGGAACAATTGCACGACCCCAACGAACAGGCGACACTGGCAGGCATGATGCTGGTGAAAACCACCTACAGCCTGTTCCTGATGTCGGCCAAGGTCAGTGGCCAGAACGTGACCGCGCCCGAATCCATGGACGGGTTGAAGCAAATGCTGCAGATGCAGGACGAGATGGCGGTGGACGCCTGGAGCCATCCCTTGACCCTGGAAAACCGGCAAGGCGTGCTGACCCTGCGTTCCGCCGGCATCGACGGGCAGCTCGATACCGACGACGACATTAAGCTGGCGATCTCCAAATAGCGCTGCGCGCGACATCGCGCAGGCACACCTCTCCGGCTTCCGCCACCAGCGCGCCCATTCGTACCAGACAGCGTATCAGGCGGCGGAGGACGGCACACGCCGAAACGCAGCGCCAATTCTGCAGAGAAGATCTGCCGTCACGCCCGCGCCTCAAATCCGCAAATATTACTATTGCTGCAATACGGTCTTCGTATAAAGATCGGTTTGCTTGATTTTTTTTCCCGTGAACAAATCCCAGACCTCAAGGGTACCGAACGCGCCGTCGATCATGTTGAACAAGCGCGCCCCGTCATATACGTTGTGATATGGGTCGGCAGACGAAGGAGCCGGTCCATGCACTTCACTATAGGGAATAACGCCAATACCTGCGGATGTCGTTCGGTCAATAGTAAAATTCGAGAGGACGTCGCCGTTATCACGATTAATCAATATAAAACGAAAATAGTCCGCAAACACGTTCGTCGATTTCGAGTCCTGCGGATCAGCCCAGTCGTTACAGGCCAGCAACAGGTAACCTTTATTCGAATTCACATAGTTCCTATCGTCCAGCAGCTGCGAATAAACGGGATAATCACATACCCTGGAATAATCTTCCAGTAGCGTTAACACCGCGCCCATATAGCTGAGCACATGGACACTACCGTCCATTTGGCCAACGGTGATTTCTAGCAAATCGTTTACCGCCAGGTGAGTAACTGCCGCGGTCGAACCCAGTGAAAGTTGCGGAAGCTCAGTGAATGGAACGCAGTTTCCGGTATCGATGGCACGAACCACGCCTTGTTCGTCGCCGACATAGGCAACGCTGGGAAAAAATTTATCAACACCCAGGGCTCTAACTTTGACCGTGCCGTTGCCAACTCCGGCAAGGCCGGGACACCACGAATCCGCCGCACCGAATATATCGCTGTCCGTGGCAGCTCTTTCATATAGCGCGTAACGGCCGTCCATAGGAGACATTGCCAGCAGCTGCGTAGCCGTTTCTCGACGCTGATATCGTTCTTCATCTGACAGATCTTCGTAAGAACTCATATCCGTTACCAAGCTGGGAACCCCGACGACTTGAACTTCACTCGCGTCCCACGGAACACTGTACGTATTCAATCTTGCGGCCTTTGTTACCGGAGAATAGCCAAACACCTCGAATTCCTGACCCGTCTGGTAGGAGGCACTGATTAGTTTTTCCGTCACCTGAAAGCTGCTATTGAACAGCTCCCCCGTCTTGTAGTGGCCTATTTTGTTGCCAGAGTCATAGTGGACATAACTATACGGTTGTTCATCTCTTGGGAATTGGTTGACAAAACGGGGATAGATCAAGCCTGACGACATTACAACAACACCCGTGTCTCCGAGTATGGCGAGACCAGGAATACCATCCAACTTCATAGATGTAAGCGATATACCGAAATCAAGCAGAAACGCGTCGCTGTTAATACTTGAAGTTACAATACGGTCCAACAACAAATAAGAGTGGAACACTCGATTCTCTCTTTCCAAATCAATGAAGCTAGCCACAGCCGCATGTCTCGAATACGCCGCCAGATTTCCGTTGTACTGCCACGGCCGGTTTAAAAACAGCAAACGCTCGTAGGGAACGCTCACATGGTTAGCCGTCGAATCAACACTGGTGTATGTCTTCCGGTAATCCTGGCCGATATCACACGCGCACGGCAACACGGCGCAAAGCAATAGCGTTGATATTTTTCTCATAGCGTCCTCGCTTTCCATCCGAACCGGTAATCAAGCCCAATGCCATACCACTGACGGTCCCCTTTCAGGCGGCCAAGATCACCCAATTTCCAACTGTTTTTTCGCACGCCAAAATCACCCTGCACTGAAAGATCGTGGCTCAGGCGGTAGCCCAGGGACACGGCCGCGCCATAGGCGTATTCCGTAACACCTTGACGCACGTAATTACCATTGGTGTCGCGCAACGTGTTTCGCAGCTGCTCCGGCCCCCCTCCAGACGCAGCGACAGATCGAAAAGGTTGGCAAACAGATGGTATTCCGTGGCGAACATCAAGGATTCAAGCTGGGTACGCGATAGCAGTTGTGTAGAATTGATAAGGATACAACGTGTTTCCGAAGCACTGTAATTCACGCCAAACCCAAAACTCTGCCAGTTCAACCGGGCACCGAAATCTTTCGCCTGCAAATACGATTGGCCAGTCAGGCGCTTCCATGCGGCACCGAAAACCAGGTATTTGCGCCGCTGCAGCGTTACCTCCAAAGGCCGGTAGTTCATTACCTCGTCCAGCGATACGGTTTCACCCGGATCGGCTTTTACCCGATAGGAGGCCACGGGGCTGTCACCCGGGGAATACAGGGTGACGCTGCTCCCGGTGGGATCCAGGGGAAAGGCCAGGGGCAATACGCCTTTTTTATTGCCATCGACCTCGAGCTGAAAACCGGAGTACCTCTCGTCATAAGCCTCCAGTACGGGCAGACCGCTGCTGATGCGTTTGCCAAACAAGGCGATATCCGCGTCCCCGACTAACTTGATGTTCGCGGTCGGCCGTTGCGCGCCATCTGTGTAATGCCAGGTCCTGTCCCGGGCATAATCGTGGGCTTCCAACGCCGAGACCGTGCCATCCTTGTTTCTATCGTAGGTAGTGAGTGCCTCGAGGAGGTAATAGGTGTACACATCACCACGCAATCGGTCGTCTTCTCGGGCGGGCTCGCCTCTGGCGGCGGCCGCCAATACCAGGCTGCCCTCGGAAGCATCCGCCAATGGGATGGCAGCGCCCTTGTTGGAACGGACCATTCGCATCACCTCCGGAGGCAAACGTGATTTGCCTTCCCCGGAGTAACAGGTGGCCAGGATGATGAGCTTCTTCCTGGAACGCAGCCCCTCCAGCCATTGCAGCAAATCGGCATGGGTCAGTCCTGTTTCGAGCAGCTTGTTTTTGCGCGTGTCGTGCAGAACCACCACCTGCTCCAAATCACCGGACGCGTTTTGCACCAGCGAACCGTGAGCGGATATATACAACACCACGGTGTCCGACGGCGCCACCGTGTCGGATACCTGTTTGAGCAGGGCATGCACACGAGCGGCGGTGGCATCTTCATTCAGCAGGGTAAACTTATTCACCTGATGACCGGTCTTGACGCCGAACAACTCGGATACCCGAGCGGCGTCATTAGCCGGCCACTTCAAGGGTGGCCAGAATTCATCCTGGTAGGTATCTATACCGATATCCAGCGTAAAGTAGCGCGGCGTCTCCGCTCCCGTCATGGCGGAGACGGGTATTTTCACGTCCGCCGACCACGCGCAAAGCGGAAACAACCACAGGCAGGCGTGCGCGATTCGCTTGATGGTCGCTCCCATGATCAGGACCTCCTCGTTGTCCAGGTGAAGCAGGCTTTCAATTTCTGCCAATGTTGGGTGGCGGTGCTAATGCTGGTTTCCAGCTCGGCAGTCGTCGCCGCCGCTACGGCGCAGAACCGCAGGCTGGCGTCATCCTTCTCCAGACGATACCCATAGGTATCACCGCCGTTTTCCAGCAGGAGTTCGCTTCCCGGGGCTTGCGGTCCACCATCAAACTTAACCGCGGGCGGCATGTCATTCCGCGCGAGCAGCAAGGCGACATACGCGACACGGGAAACCTCGGCTTTAAACACCAGGGTGTCGCCGGCGAGAATATCGGGCTTGAACATCCGCAGTTCGCCATTACCGGCAAGAACGTAGGGCACGAGTTTCACCTCGGGGACGACGTTTTCGCCCTTGGTACGGTGGGACTCCTTTGTCGCGGGCGACATCAGCAGCGCCGGCACAAGCATGATTACCAATGACGCGGCGATGGCGTAGGCAAATCGCTGTCGATCGCCCGCGAACTTTTCGCGATCGATAATCCGTGCCATATCCCGCCATATTTCGCGTTTGTCCTTCTCTCTGCTCGGGCGGCGATATTTTTCGTATTCCGCGTCCATCAGCCGGACGAACTCGTCATCACTCATAAGCTCGGCCAGCGGTCTTGTGTCTTCATCAGGTAAATTATGCATAGAGTAACTCTCACAAGTAGGACGCTCGCAGGGCTTCCAGATGCTCCTCGAAACGCTGTTGATATTTCCTGCGTAAACGACACAGCCTGCTGGTGGTGGAACTGGCGGGCTCGCCCAGTTTTTCCGCTATTTCCTTGATCGACAGGCCTTCCCCGTAAAACATGGCAAGCGTCGCATCGCCGGATTCCGCCTGGATCTGCGTGAGCAAGTTCCCGATCAATTGCAGTTCCAGTTCCCGCTGACTGGAATCGACGGCATCTGACCAGAGGCCCTGACCCGATTCTGGAATGTCGGCCACCGATTCGGTATTTTGCCTTAGCTGTTTACGCCGGTGATCGAGCGCCAGGTTGCGCGCGCAAACTAGCAACCAGCTTTTTACGCTGTCCTTGTTCTGGATTTCACCGGCCTTGCGATACAGCCGCAAAAAAGTATCCTGGACGATGTCGCGACACTCGGTTTCGTCGATACCGCAACGCAAGACCACGTATTGAACCAGCCCCAGGTAAGCGTCATAAACTTTGCGAAATACGCGCTTATCTCCGTTGCGAAGCCGGAGGAATTCTTGGCTGGATAACACAGCATTATGTAAAGTCATATCAACAAATTGTACTAAGTTTGAGCATTCTTCCCGCAAACTAATTTATTTCACTGCTGCATCGCCATAGAACCCTGCGCTCTGGAAATAAGACGCGTTGCCGATCGGAATGCTGCAAAGGATGGGACTGGATTCAGCCGCCAAGGAGGATTCGCGCGATCTGCACGAGCAGGTGGATAACGCCGCGGCACGTTATACCCCCTGGACAAAAACAGGCAATAGGAAGCCGGGTGATGAATCGGTGCCGGCATTGTATCGAAGGACTGGAAATGCGGAAATTTGCCGTTTGCGGAAATAGGCGGGATATTCCCCCTGGCTCCCCTCCGCCCAAGCATAGTGCGTCA
>DKAS01000109.1 GCA_002448875.1 Proteobacteria bacterium UBA6920
CCTGGGAGAACTACCACCGCATCTTGACCGCCGAAGCGCACATGAAGCATATCCAGTTCCGCGAAGAATCCCGTTATCCGGGCTTCTACTACCGCGCCGACAAGAACTTCGTCGACGAGAAGAACTGGAAGTGCTTCGTCAACTCGATCTATGACAAGACCACCCACAAGTGGACCGTGTTCAAGCGGACCCACGAGGATCTGGTCGACAAGTCCAAGCTGTTCAAGGCTGGCGCCCACTAAGATCGAGTGGTTGGCTGTACACAAAAGTCCGGGCACTTCAGTGCCCGGACTTTTGCTTTGCAAGAGAGCGATAAAATTTTGGCAGTAAGGGAGCGGTGTGATGAGCGACAAACCCGAGATTCCGGTCAGTGGACCGATTCAGCCCCGGCAGCTGGAGCTGGAAAGCAAGATCCGATTTAATTGTTATCCCGGGATATCCTGTTTCAACGCCTGTTGCCGGCAAGCGGATATCACCCTGGCTCCCTATGACATCCTGCGTTTGAGTCGGCGTCTGGGGATGACGACCGGTGAGTTTCTCAAAGCCCATACGGTGCCTTTTGAAATGGATTCCCATGGCATGCCGGGAGTGAAAATGCGCACCCGCGACGAGCAGCCGGTATGCCTGCTGCTGGACGAAAAGACCGGTTGCAGCGTTTACAGCGATCGGCCATCGGCCTGTCGCTACTATCCCGTGGCCCTGATGTCCTCGCGGCGCGCCGATGAATATGTCGATCGTCAGCATTTTGCCCTGGTGCAGGAAGAGCATTGCATGGGCCACCAGGAGCAGCGCGAGCTGACGGTGGCCGAATACCGGGCGGAGCAGCAGGTGGAGCCGTTCGACGAACTCAATCGCGAGTACTATCAGCTGATTCTCAAGAAAAAATCCGCCGGACCCGCGGTGGGCAAGCCGTCACCCACCAGTTTTCAGTTCTTTTTCATGGCGTGCTACGACATCGATCGTTTTCGCGAGTTTCTGCGTTCACCCAGCTTTCGTAATGTCTACGCCTTGGCCGATGAGGAATTCGCTCCGTTGCTGGATGATGATATCGCCTGCCTGCGATTCGCCTATCGCCTGTTGCGACAGGTGTTGTTCGGCGAGGCTTCCATCCCGCAGGTGGCTGGCGCCTTCGAAAAACGCATGGCGGAGCGGGGTGAAGTGCTGGCAAAACGCAGGGAAATGGAAATTGAGCAGGCCAAGCAAAATGTACCGTTCGAACGCTATATCGATGATTGAGGCGGGCAGGTAGCGCTCCTGGTTACCAAGGCGCCATAACGGATTTTGCGATTTGCGCGTTATTTTCGTTAAAAACAGTAAAAAAAATTAGAAACTGCCATGCAGAACACGGCAGTTTTTTCACTGCATGTGCTGCCAGAACAAGCCGGGCCGATAACAAGAAAGGTTCCTGGCTACGAAGGCAGTTTGTCCGTGAGTTTGTCCCCGTCCGAAAGATTTTTCTGCAAAGAAATACTGGAGAACAGCCCGGTAGGGTATCTGGTTTTAACCCAGGACTGGCGGGTTGCCTATGCCAATCCCGCCGTTTGCGCTTTGCTCGATGTGCAAGGGCAATGCTTCGCGGTTAACCAGGTTTTGTGGGACGTGGTGCCGGAGCTGGCCTCCTATTTCTTTCCCTGGTTGCAACAGGCCCGCTTGCGCGGCGTGCCTGTGGAGCGCGGCGGATACTATCCACCCCGCAATTGCTGGTTCGAATTGACTTTTCGGCCCATGCAGGAGCACCTGGTAGTGACCATCGCGGACATGACCCAACGTCAGCAGCAGCTGCAGGATCTGCATCAAGGCAATCTGTATTGGAATCAGCTCTTTGAAAGCATGGTGGATGTGGTTATCGTGGTCGATGAAGTCGGCACGGTATTGCAAGTAAACCCGGCATTGAAACGGGTATTTGGCTACCAGTCGGAGGAACTGCTGGGTGAAAATATCAGCCTGCTGATGACCGGCCGGGACAAGACCGATCATGGGCGCTATATGCAGCAGTATCTGAAGACGGCGCGTTCGAAAATTATGGGTGTCGGGCGGGAGGTCAAGGGCAGGCACAAGGACGGGCGAGAACTGCACATCGATCTTGGTATCAATGAGATCTTGCTCAAGGACAAAAGACACTTCGTCGGTGTATTGCGCGACATCAGTCAGCGCCGCCAGTATGAACAGAAAATTGTCGATCTCAACAGCGAACTGGAACGGCGGGTGGAAGAGCGCACTCGGCAGTTGCAGGCGGTCAATGCGGAGCTGGAGCGGCTGGCTTTGTTCGATACTTTAACCGGGTTGGCCAATCGCGGCCGTTTCTCTTCCATGTTGCACTACGTATTGACGCACTCACAGGCAGGAGATCTGGCGTTTTCCGTTATTTTCATCGATCTCAATGGTTTCAAGGCAGTCAACGATAACTTCGGCCACCATGTGGGCGATCTGCTGCTCAAGGAAGTCGGCAGGCGTACCGTGAAACATACCCGCGAGTCCGATATCGTCGCCCGCATAGGCGGCGATGAGTTCGCTATTCTGCTGGAAAAAACCACCCGGCGCGGCGCGGAGGCCGTGGCGCAAAAACTGGCTGATGCTTTCAGCGAACCCTTTGAGCTGGATACCCGTTATGTGGCTTGCGGTTGCGGCATTGGCATCGCGGTTTACCCTATACATGGCACCAGTGTGGAGGAATTGTGCCGGCACGCGGATATCGCCATGTACAATGCCAAGCAGGCGGGCGCCACTTTCGTGACCTACGAACCGGGCATGACCCATGGCGCTGTCGCCGCGCGCGAGCAATCGCCGATGGTGGAGCAGTTAATGGCCAGCCTGGAGGTCAAGGTCGAAAAATAACGTCCGCCTGCGTGCCTTCCCGCGCCGGCTTCCTGATTCCCACTCCCGCCTGGTGCAACGCTGCCGATTGCTGGCACACACATCCCGGAACTTAGTATACTGCCATGCAAGTGCGCTGCTTGTGCGCGGGCGACGAAACGGACCGCCAGCGAGACTACTTCCCGGTACATGATATCTGCCCATGAAGATCGCCTATTGCGGCTATGATTTTTTCCACGTCTGCCTGGCGGCGTTGATCGACGCCGGGTTGGCGCCGTCCTGGGTATTCAGCGTCGATTGCGATAACCGCTACAACTACAACCACTACATTACCCGGTTGTGCCAGCAGCATGGGATACCGCTGTCCCTGGAACGGGTATCCGAATCACACTTGCGGCAGCTGGCTGACGCCGGTTGCGAGTTGCTGATTACCGCGGCCTATAATTATCGTATTCCCGATCTCGCTCCTTACGGGATCAAGGGGGTCAATGTGCATCCCACGCTGTTGCCGCTGGGGCGGGGAGTCTGGCCCCTGCCCTGGATTATACTCAGCGAACAGCGGCGCAGCGGCGTCACCCTGCACCAGCTGACGCCGGACTATGACAGTGGCGCTATTCTGCTGCAGCGGGATTTCGTTCTGGCACCCGACGAAGACCTGGAAACCCTGTCGGCCAAGGTGCAGATGCTGGCCGCGCCCATGCTGCCGCAGGTGGTGGCGAATGTTGAGGACTATTGGCGACAGGCCCGGCCGCAACCGCCGACCACTGAGTTTTGGCCCATGCCGGCACGGGCGCAACGCACATTGCAGTGGCAAAAATCCGTGGCTGAGCTGGCGCGTATCTGCCGCGCATTTGGCAAATTCGGCTGCTATGCCAGTTTTGACGGGCAGGAATGGCTGGTCAGCAAGCTGGTGGCATGGCCCCAGGCCCATGCGTACGTCCCCGGCAGCGTGGTGCATAAAACCAATACCGAAATGATTGTGGCCGCTGCCGATGGCTTGGTGAGTCTGCAGTATTTTAACGCGCTGACGCCCTGAGGTACGCGTCGCGGCGGCTAGATAATCCGTCATGTCAGGGTGGAGGAGGCCGCCCTGACATGAGGGGAAACGTCCTAGATTTTCAGATAGGTCCAGCCGGCTTCCTGTTTTTCCATGATTTCAATGACGCCGCCGGGTACGGTCTTGACGCCGGGAAACAGATCTTTTTCGGTGACGTTGGTGGCTTTCATGGTGGCGGCACAGGCGTAAATTTCGACGCCATTGCCGATAGCGTCTTTCATCCGGTTGCCAACCGCGGATTCGAACTTGAGCATGTCCAGACCAGGACCGTTGGCCACGACCTCGATTTCTACATTGTCCTTGCCAATGTTTTTCTGCAGATTGCCTGCGTTATTCAATACCTGGTTCCATTTCACCGGATCGCTGTCGGTGACATGAAACACCACATGATGTTTCTTCCCGGCCGCGCTGGCCCCCTTGTCAGCGTCTGCCGCCTGCGCGCCGATGATACCGAGGGATACGATCGCAGCCACTGCAACGCCTTGCACGAAGGTCTTATACATATAAGCTTCTCCAAAAGTTTATGAATAGTCAGCTTTGGCGTTTGGCCCGTAGGGGCGCAAACACACCTGTGCCGTACACAAGTTGTTTAAGAACATAGCGAAAAACGACGTACAAACTATAGTATCATCCCGCGGCGAAGACAATTCCTCAATTGCCGGCCCCGCGCTGGCCGCTGAATCATATTGTTTATGTGTGGATTGGGCGTGGCGGCGGTTTTCCCGGGTGAGGACGTCACTTAGCCTGGTGTCTGCTGAATTGGCGCCGGTGGCGCCAGGCCCAGGCTTTTTTTTACCGGCGCACTTGCCTGGCGGGGGGGAGGCCGGTATAAGCTGTCGGGAGAAAACGGCGGCAATTTGCTTATTCGGGCTGAAAACTGAGGGGGGGGGGAGTTATGCGAAGCACAGGACTCTTGCTGGCGGCCATATTGCTGCTGCCCGGGACCGCAGCGGTCGCGGCCGATCCGCAGGCTGATCGTCTGGCCTTTCAACGTTACTTCTCCCTGCGCTTTCCCGATTTTTCCCTCGCGACATTCTCTCTGGGCGTGTATGCGCTCGATGAAAACCTGCGGCAACGCTGGGAAGACAGCGAGGAGTTTCCGCCGTATGAGACGGCAATCGCCGCCGGTCGCCAGTATTTTCTCACTGCATTTGCCAACGGCGGGCATCTGGGGGACTGTTTCGGCAATGCCGGAATCGGCGTCGGCGACCGTTACCCCTACTTTGACGTCAAGCGGGGGGAGGTTATCACCCTGGAACTGGCTATCAATGAATGCCTGGCGAGCAACAACGAGAAGCCATTGGCGCCCAACAAGGGGATGATCGCCGCCATCGAAGCCTATATGGCGTTTACCAGCCGCGGCAAGATCATCGCCGTAACGGTGCCCGACGATGCGCGCGCACAGGAAGCTTATGCGGCCGGCCGGCGTTTTTTTTACGCCCGGCGCGGACAGCTGAACATGGCCTGCGCCCATTGCCATGTGGATTACTCCGGCCGGCGCATGAACGGCGAACTGCTCAGCCCCGCGCTGGGACAGATCGGACGGTTTCCAGTGTACCGAAGCGAGTGGAATGAAGTCGGGACGCTGCATCGGCGCTTTCGTCAATGTACCGAGCTGATGCAGGCGCGGCCGTTTGACGCGCAAAGCCCCGAATACCGCAATCTGGAATATTTCCTCGGGTACATGAACAACGGTCTGGCATTGACCGGTCCAGCAACCAGCCTGATGGCCAACCGCGGACCTTAACCGCGCCTGCTGAGCCAGGGCTAGCGTTTACGGGTGATTTCCAGTTCGATGTCGTCGGCGGTGCGATACATGGCGTCCGCACCGGCCGAGCGTAGAGTGACCGCACCGCCGTTGATTTCCAGCGCCAGGCGGTGATTCCATGCGTCGCGCACATCGCTTTCCGCCAGCTGCAATTTGTTTTTCAGCCCCTCAATCGTCTCCGGCGCCGCAGTCCCCTGCTCGGTGTAGAGGTCTTGCAAGGCCATCATGGTTGCCAGTGACGCTTTTTTTCTCGCCGCGAGTGTGTCTTCCCTGTGCTGTTCCGCCGTGGCCGCCCTGGTGCCGGCGATGCCCGGGATAGCCAGGGGCGGTGCCAGCAGGAGGAAGGCGTACCAGGCCGGAGCAACAAGCGCGATACTGGCGACAAGGGTGCGCGGTATGTTGTTTCTGCCGCCGGCCTTGATCAGCCGCCGCTCGCGCAGCACGCCACCGCCGCTGGTGCGGCGCAGAGCGCGGCGGGCGACACGATAATAAAGGTAGTGAGCGGTCAGGGGCGGCAGCAGGAAAGCAGGAATCAGCGCCAGCAGCGGAATGGTATGCAACAGGGCGAAAAGCGCCAGCAGATAGAACAGGGCGGTGCCATACAATTTGCGGTGTAGCAGCCAGGGAATCGTAACCAGCAATGCTGGCCAGTGCCATTGCGGTTTGTAGCGGCCGCCGTTGTCTTCCAGGGCGCGGAACGGCCCTTCATAGGCGTCGGCGTTCTCGCCCACATACAGCATGAAATCATACAGCGCATCGGCGGGCACTTCCTGGGCGTCCGGGATGTCGGGGGCGACGGTGGGGCGGCGGCTGCCAGGGGCGGGTNNCGGTGCCGCCGGTGGTGAAATGGCGGCGGCGCTTGGCGCGGCGGGGCTCTTTGCCGGTGTTCCAGCCCTGGGTTCGGATTTTTCGCCCCCGGGGGTGTGGGGCATCAGATGGCAGGCGATGCCGATTTTTTGCAGACGCGCCACATAGTTTTCCGCCGCCGTGCGCGGCAGATTTTTTTTAAACACGACGGGTTTGCCGCTAAGCATCCGGCGCACCGTGTCTTCGCCGCACTTGAACAACGCCGCCGCGGCCTGAATCACGGCCTCCGCGGGGAAGCCCTCCCTGATCCTGCCGGTAAAGATAACGTTGTAGCTTGAGTTTTCCATGACCAGCCCATGATGATCGTGAGGCATTAATGGCGGTGGTGCTATGCTCGTATCGGATCTCAGCGTAGATCCTATAGGGTATTTGCCGTTTGGTCGTAGCTTCGCGCTTTCTCCGGAACCACTGGCCGGCGCAGCCGGGGGGCAGCGCAATGAATCGTATATCTACGAATCCCCCGACCGGTCCTGCCAGTGACACTATAAATCATAATGTTGGAGGAAAACGCGATGCATTGTGCAACTCCATCAAGCGCCATTTCTGCCTCAGGGTGCCGGGGAGGGAAATGTCTGCGGCGGAAGCCTCATGGGAGGATGGATTGATGGCCCCGTTGCCAACTCATTCGGCCCTGCTGATCGTCGATGTGCAACGGGATTTCCTGCCAGGGGGTGCGCTGGCGGTGCGCGGCGGCGACCAGGTGGTACCGGCGATCAATCGCTGTATTGCATTACTGCGGGCGCAGCGGGTGCCGGTATGGGCAACACGGGACTGGCATCCCGTGGACCACTGTTCGTTTCAGGCGCAAGGCGGACCCTGGCCGGCGCATTGTGTGCGGGAAACACCGGGAGCCCGTTTCGCCGCGGAGCTTTGCTTGCCGGCAAGGTGCCGCGTGGTCTCCAAGGGAACGCGACAGGACCAGGATGCTTATTCGGGTTTTGACGGTACCGATCTGCAGGCGCAGTTGCAGGCCGCGGATGTCAGCACGCTATATGTCGTTGGTCTGGCCACCGACTATTGCGTGCGCGCCACGGTGCTGGATGCGCTGCGGCTGGGTCTGTCCGCTATCGTACTGCGCGATGCCGTGCGCGCGGTGGATGTCCATCCTGGCGACGGGGAACGGGCGTTGGCGGAGATGCGGGCGGCCGGCGCCGGGTTTGCCAGCGTGGCGGAGCTGGAAAATGAATACGCCGCCTGAATATCCCCTGGCCAGCCCGCTGCTTACCGACCTTTACCAGTTGACGATGTTGCAGGGGTACTTCAACCACAAGCTGCAGGCGCAGGCGGTATTCGAGTTTTTCGTACGCCAGCTGCCACCGTGTCGGCGTTTCCTGCTGGCCGCCGGTTTGCAGCAGGTGCTGGACTATATTCAGAACCTGCGCTTTTCCGCGGCGGATCTGCGCTGGCTGCGCGCTTCCGGCCGCTTCAGCGGCGAATTCATCGATGCACTTGCCGCCTGGTCATTCACCGGGGATGTGTATGCGATGGCCGAAGGCACGGTGTTTTTCGCTAACGAACCTATTCTGCGCGTGGTGGCGCCGTTGCCGCAGGCGCAGCTGCTAGAAAGCCGGATTATCAATATTCTGCAATATCAAACCCTGGTGGCGAGCAAAGCGGCGCGCGTGGTGCTGGCGGCACCGGATAAATTGCTGATCGATTTCGGATTGCGCCGCGCCCATGGCGCCGAGGCCGGATTGTACGCCGCTCGCGCCAGTTACCTGGCTGGTTTCGCCGGCAGCTCCACGGTGCTGGCCGAACCCGTTTTCGGTATTCCGGTCTACGGCACGATGGCGCATTCCTTCGTGCAGGCGCATACGCGCGAGCTCGACGCCTTTCGCCACTTCGCACAGACACAGGCGGACAACGTGGTGCTGCTGATCGATACCTATGATACCGCCGCTGCCGCCCGCAAGGTGGTGACGCTGGCGGAGGAGTTGCGTCCCCGGGGTATCCAGATTCGCGCCGTGCGCATTGACAGCGGTAACCTGGCGGAGGAGGCAGCCAGGGTACGCGCAATTCTCGATGCCGGTGGTCTGGCTGAGATCAAGATTTTTTCCAGCGGCAATGTCGATGAGTATCTGATCGATAGATTGCAGGCAGTGCGCGCACCGATTGACGGCTATGGCGTCGGTACCCACATGGACACCTCCAGCGACGCCCCTTATCTCGATTGCGCCTACAAGCTGCAGGAGTACGCCGGTACGCCCCGGCGCAAGTATTCTCCCGGCAAGCTGACCTGGCCCGGCCGCAAACAGGTATTTCGCCGCTACGATGACCGCGGGGAAATAGTCGCCGATTGCCTTACGGTCGATGGCGATACGCAACCTGGTACGCCGTTGTTGACGCAGTACATGGCCGGTGGGCGTCCGCTGCGCGCCTGCGAATCGCTGGCAACTCTACGAACCCGGGCGCAGTGCCAATTGGCAACGTTGCCCGCCAATTTGCGTAGTCGATCGCCTGGTGCGTCCCTGACAGTGGATATCGCGCCGGCCCTGCGCACCGTCGCCCGGCAGACCGATGCCAGTTGCGCCGACCGTCCAGCACGAATCGTGGCGGATACATGATCCTGCGCGTGCTTTCCAAGGGGGGGTAAATGCCGTGGTGTGGTAATGCTAATTTCGTGCAATTCGTAAAATTACGCAGTGCTGGAATTCTTTATCATTGAGCTTGGGTTTCTGAATTTGGGTTTGCTGTAACTGGGTGCTGCCGGTAACTGGGCCAGAGATGGTAATGAAAAAAGATGACAGACGGAATACATGGCACGGCAGGCGCTATTTTCTTGCCTCATCATGAGGCGCGCAACTATAATTGCTGCCTATAAATGCAATCAATTCAAAGGGTGGAACCTCGCAGATGTCTACATTGAAAACATTTACGCTTGCCGGTCTGCTGTTTTTTTTCCACCACGGCGCGATTGCCGATCTCATTTTCAGTGCGCCGCCACGCGGCAGCGAAGCCGAAGAACGCAAGACCTACGAACCGCTGGTCAAGGCGATGAGCGAAGTCACCGGCGTTGCCATCAAGTATGTGCACCCGCGGGATTTCATCGAATACTCGGTAAATATGCAGAAGGGAAATTATGACATCGTATTTGATGGGCCGCATTTTTCCCAGTGGCGGGTCGCCAATCTCGACCACACCATCCTGGTCAATCTGCCGGAGAGCCTGCAGTTCTATGTGATCGTGCCGCGGGAGGCGCGCAATATCAAAACACTGCACGATCTGATTTATTCGACGGTCTGCGCGCAAATGACACCGCAGCTGGGCACTCTGCAGTTGCTGCAAAATTACGCCGAGCGTGCCGTCGAACCCGAGCTGCACCTGGTGCGCGGCGAGGAAAAAGTGATGGCGGATTTCACCGCGGGCAAATGCAAGGCAGCGGTGCTGCGCGACAAGCGATTTTACAAATTTACCGCGGACGAGCAGGCCGCCTACAGCGTTATCTATAAAACACAGATAGCGCCAAACGATGCGATTACAGTCAATCGCAAGCTCAACGAAGATCAGCGCAAGGCTTTGGTCAATCTGCTGACGAATCCCGCGGCGATGCAGGTTGCAGCACCGGTATTTGAGCGATTCAGCCGCGATGCCGTCGCCTTCAAACGCGCCGAACCGGAAAAATTCAAAGGTCTGGATAAGCTTTTGCTTTTGTCTTTCGGCTGGGACGTGGCGAAGAGCAGTGCCGGCCGCGAGGCGGCTAAAGCGGAAATCGCCGGTGACAACGCCACGCCTTCGTTGGGCTTGAGCAGGGACAAACCCTGACCTGGTCTGTAACCGTGGGCGGCGCCTCGGTGGACGAGTCGCAGCCTGCTCGGCAAAACCCCTGTTCTGTGGCGCTCGGCGACTGAAGTCCCCGGGCGTTATGCTTTACCGAACCCAACGTCGCGGTCCTTTGTTCCGCTGGCCTCCCCGATATTGTAGACAATTCCGCATCTGCGACCCTGATGCTGCCTAAGGGGGGGCATTTCAATGTACTTTTCGCATGGAAAACGCCGTCGTGAAATTCATGTGCCGGCACAGGTTGCGGCTGGCCGGGAGATATCAGCCAATCGCCGATAGGATGGAAGTTTTCCCGGCGCTATCATCTGCGGCCCGTGTTTCAGGAGGATGGAGTTTATGCTCAGCCAGCACAGTCAGCATATACTGCGCAACCTGCAATTCGATGACGATGATCTGTTACTGGATCCGGCGCAGTGGTCTGAGGCGGTCGCGACCGCCATCGCCGAACGTGAGGGGGTCGGCCCGCTGGGGTTTGCCCATTGGCAGGCTATCGCCGCGATCCGCGCGTACTATTTCAGGTTTCATGCGCCACCACCCATGAGCAAGATTTGCCGGGAGGATATCGCGCCGGCGTCCTGCGTGCAGGAGCTGTTTCATACTTGCCTCAAGGCGTGGAGAATCGCCGGCTTGCCCTATCCCGGTGAGGAAGCTAAATCCTATCTGAGTGCTACGCGCTAGCCGGCAGCGTTTTTCCGGCGGCGGCCACTCGTTCTGTGCCGGTGGGTTGCTGAATTCCAGTAACTATTCGGGTATGTTACACTTCTGGATGTAGGTTTTTTATCCAATCGTGTGTTGCTATCCGGTTATGGCCGAAAATTCCACTGGTTCAACGGTTCTGGTCGTCGATCTGGACGGTACGCTGATCAGAACCGATCTGCTATACGAAAGTATTTTTGCTCTGCTCAAGAAGAATGTTCTGTGGATTTTTCTGCTTCCCGTCTGGTTGTGCAAAGGCAAGGCGGGTTTCAAGGCGGAGATTGCCGCGCGCGCGGATATCAATGTCGAAGTGCTGCCGTATAATGAAGAAATCGTTGCCTTGGTGCAGCAGGCAGTCGCCGGTGGACGCCAGGCGGTTCTTGCCACCGCCGCCAACATCAAGTACGCGCAACAAGTCGCGACGTTTCTCGGCTTATTTGCCCATGTGCTGGCATCTGATGACCGGGTAAATATGTCCGGGCGCCGCAAGTTGCATGCGATCAGGGAACTGCTCGCCGCCAGGCCTTTCGCGTATGCGGGGGATTCACCGAAAGATGTCGAGGTGTGGCAGGAGGCGGCAATGGCGTATGTCGTCAATCCGTCACCGCGCTTGCGCGCGCGTCTGCAGGCGGTGAAAAACCGGGAGTTCGTCGAGGCTGGCATCGCGGGTAGTGCCGTTGTCCGCTACCTGAAGGCCATCAGGCTGCACCAATGGTTGAAAAACAGTTTGCTGTTCGTGCCATTGCTCACGGCGCATGAGTGGTCTAATCCGGTGGCACTGCTGAACTGCGCGGCGGCGTTCCTTGCCATGGGGTTCTGTGCCTCCAGTATCTATATCGTCAACGATCTGCTGGATCTGGAAAGCGATCGCTGCCACTACGCCAAACGCACCCGGCCTTTCGCCGCGGGTACGATTTCGATGGCCAATGGCCTGCTTCTGCATGTCATGCTGTTGGCCGCGGGGCTGATTGTAGCCTGGCAGGTCAGTCTGCAGTTCCTGCAGATCGTCGGCGTCTATCTCGCCATTACCATGGCATACAGCCTGGTGTTGAAGCGCAAGCTGCTGATCGACACCATCGCTCTGGCAGGTCTCTACACCTTGCGTGTCATCGCCGGGGCGGTGGCCATCGGTGTCGAGGTTTCCTTCTGGCTGCTGGCATTTTCCATGTTCATGTTTCTGAGTCTAGCGCTGGTAAAGCGCTACACCGAGCTGGCGGACGTGGAGGCGGACAAGCTGCGGTCGATCAAGGGGCGGGCGTACAAGGCGCTGGATACCGGCAATGTATTCAGCATGGGGGTGTCGTGCGGCTATATTTCGGTTCTGGTGCTGGCCTTGTTCATCAATGATCCCGATGTTGCCAGTCGTTACACCCATGCCAGGGTTCTGTGGTTGTTGTGCGTGCTCATTTTGTACTGGATCAGCAGAATATGGATGCTGGCAGGCCGCAATGAGGTGGATGACGATCCTATCGTTTTCGCGCTGAAAGACACGGGCAGCCGGTATGTGCTGGCGGCATGTATCGCCGTGGTTTTTCTGGCGCTGTAAGCATGGCTCAAAAGCTGTTTGTTCCGCGTGCAGGTGCGGTCCTGATGTCATCGTGGGCGCAAATCAGCATGCCAGTTGTGAAGCGTTGGCCGCAGCCGTGAGGCCTGATCGCAGTGGATAAAACCGGAGCCGGGCAGATGCCGGCCGTTGCCGCGAAGCGCCATGTCGTTGCCGGGTGCCGTGGAATGCGTGCGCCTGCGGGTGAGTCTGTTAAAAGGTAGGTGAGCTAAAAAGTAAGCGTTCGGCCTCGCCGAGCGAAACTCAGCGCCGATGCGAATCCTTGCACCGCAATGTCCGACCGCATGCGATTTTCGTCGCCAGGCAAGCCAGTATTCAATGAACAACTGCCGTTAGGCAGGCTGCAGGTGGAGCAGGCGACGATGTTGCCGCCCAGGTCGGTGAACATTTCCACCAGCTCCCGTAAAGCCGGGAAGCCGCTGACGCGGACGTTATCGATATGCCGGTTATAGCTCCAGCGCACGCCGTCACCGACCAGGAATACAGACGTGGGGCTGTTCATCGCCAGCGATGAACAGGCTGCCGCGAACGCCAGGGTTGCGCGTTTGCCCGCGTCTTCATTACCGCTGATCAGCATGATGAGCAGCGATTGCGCGTCGGCGGCGTCGTCGAGTTGCGGATATTGCTGGTAGTTGGCAGATGAAACGGGTGCTGCGATACGAGCCGGGGCGATGTCGTCCATGGGTGTTCTCCGCGAATTCAAGCTGTGTCGAAAATTCCATTGTTTCAGAGCATAGACGATCCATCGGTTAAATACTACCTTCGGCAAATAGGCATCGCGGCCGCGGCAAGGTGATACGCGGCAGGATTGGTTTATGCTTTTATAGTCATATATTTGTTTGGTTATATCTTTATTCCAGAATGTAGCGGTAGTGCCCCATGGGGCTGCCGGAACAGAGATTTTTCCAATCAGCCCGGTGGCGACCGGCAGCGGTGTATGCAGAGCGTCGGTCGGTGGACGAATGCGCCGCGCGGGGGATGTTCCCAGGGGGGGCTCGCGTTGCCAGATCGTTGAGTTCGCCGTTGCAGGTTATGTAGTGCGGTCAAAGCAAGACTGCACGCCAGGGTGCCTTCGTTTAGATGGTTTGAAGTAACATGTTCGTGGCGGGTAAGAATCCGGTCTGGTCGCAGTGACGACGGCTTTTCCCCGGTGCATCGTTGTAAATCCGATACAACACTTGTCGATCCGGCACATGGACGAATTCGCAAATTGGTCTACATTAACTTCTAAGAATTCGCGGCGCTGTAACAGGCGCATCAATCGTTTCAGCCACGCAGGACAGACCACAGGTAGGGAGCACCATGATCATCAGCATCGTCAATCGGTCCGCGCACATCAGCGATGAGGAATTGCTCAATGTAATTCGTGCCATTAATCGCCAGATTAAAGAGGATTTCGAGCCTTACTGGAGCATGGGGGCGACCCTCAGGCTGGAGGGAGCCATCAACAAGGCAGCGGATCGGGTGAACCAGTCCGAGATGCGTGGCGATGCCATTCTCTATGTGTCCGATGAGGCCGATGTCGCCGATGCGCTGGGTTACCATGAGGCGAACTATCGCGGCATACCTTACGGCTTCGTGTTCACCAAACTGTGCAAGGAGCTGGGGGAAGAGTGGACGGTAACGTTATCGCACGAGGCCCTGGAGCTGGTCGGCGATGCTCAGGGCAATCTGCTGGTCCAGGGGCCGCATCCCGAACACCCGCGGAAGCAGGTATTTCACTGGTTTGAAATGTGCGACGCGGTGCAATCGCAGAAGTACAAAATCGATGGCGTCGAAGTCAGCAATTTCGTGCTGCCGCTGTATTTTACTCCCGGGGAACAGGATGGCGGGCGTAACGACTTTCTCGGTGTACTTGATAAAAAGGGCAGGGCGTTGTCTTCCTTCGGGGTGGCTGAGGGCGGCTACATCGGTTTCTACGACCCGGAAACCCAGACCCATGACACCTATTTCGCCGCTACTGATGCCAAGGCGCGGCGGCGCAGCGAGATCAAGAACGCCAACAAGAGCGGCCGCGGTTATCTGCGTAAGCGCGGCGACGCCACCCTGGCGCGCGAGGAGGAGCATGCGCAGGTGCTGGGATCGCGTCCAGCGGACCCGATTCGCCATGTGGTGGTGTTGATGCTGGAGAATCGCTCCTTCGATCATATGCTCGGCGATGCCACCCGCCTGTACTCCGAGCTCGATGGCATACCCCAGGACGCCGACAAGAAATACAGCAACACATCCCGCAAGACCGGAAAAATCTACCGGCAACAACCCAATGCCGCGGAATCGGTGCCGATCGACCCGCCGCATGAACTTGCCGATGCCCTGCGGCAGATTGGCGACGCCGGCGGAACGGAAATGGCGGGATTCGTCGATGCTTATGAAAATGTTCGCGGCGTCGACGCCAACGATACCAGCCAGGTGGAGCAGGTCATGGCCTATTTTCCCATGGGTGATCGGGCAGCGGATGATAGTCTGCCGGCGCTGCATGCCCTGGCGCGGAACTTTCTGATTTGCGATCACTGGTTTTCCTCTCTGCCCGGGCCGACCTGGCCTAACCGTCTGTTCGCCCACAGCGGTACCTGCCTCGGTCATGTGTTGATGCCGTCGCGCGCCGATCCGGGGCACTTGTACAACTACGATCAGCTCACCATTTACGATCGCTTGCAGCGGGCCGGCAAGAAGTGGCGCATTTATCATCGCGGTATTCCACAAAGCGTCATATTGACCCGTCTGTGGTCAAAGTACGGCACCAGCTTCATTACGGACGCTTTCGCCACCATGGGTGAGTTTTTCGCCGATGCCAAGGGGAATGAGGCGGATTTTCCCGCCTATACATTTATCGAGCCGGATTATTTCGGCGACGACGAAAACGATCAGCATCCGCCGGCTGATGTCTCGCCCGGCGATCGTTTGATCGCCAAGGTATATAACGCATTGCGCGCCAACAAGGAGTTGTGGAATTCTACCTTGTTGATCATCACTTACGACGAGCATGGCGGCTTCTATGATCATGTACCGCCGCCGCCCACCATCGCTCCGGACAAGCATACCCATGAATACAGTTTTACCCGACTGGGCGTGCGCGTGCCCGCCATCCTGGTGTCACCCTGGGTGCGGCGCGGGGTTTGCAGCACGACGTTCGACCACACCAGCATTCTGCGCTACCTGTGCGATAAATGGGGCATGGGTCCGTTAGGCGAGCGTACTTCGACGCGGGCGGGTCAGTATCAGGCCAATAGTTTTCATGATGAACTAACGCGCTATACCGCGCCCCGTCCGGATGACGACACACCGCCGACCATTGCCGGGCGCGGGCAAGCGCCGCGCGGTAAACGTGCGGCAGCGCCGGTGGAGGGCGCGCGCGAGGCGCTGATGTGTTTCATGGCCTCGATGACGGCAGCGGCGCCGGCGACCGGCCGGCGGGCGGCGGCGGTGAAACCGGTAAACAAGCTGTCGGACGAGGCCCTGCAAGCGCTTGCGCAAAAACGCTTCGCCGAGATAGCGTCGCTGCGGGACATCGCCAGGCTGGCGGCCACCAGCGGCAAGCGACCGGCGAAAAAGAAAGCACGGGCAGGCGCGGCGCGCGCCGCGAAGAAAAGCGCCAGGGGCAACGGTGGTCGCCGTCGCTAGCGATGGCCGGTGGGCAGAGCAACCGGCGCCGGTTGCTCAATGCAACGCCTTTGCCGTCCCGGAGCCGGAGCCGCCGCTGACGGATAGTCTCGCTGGGGCATAAACTCACGCATTTCCCGACAGTTACTGCCGGCCAGGGCCTTGGTATTGAAGGCCGGCTGGGTGAACAGGTTGTGGCTGGCAGCGCCCCTATCCTCCCTGCTGGCATTATGGGCATGTAGGCAGACGATTTCTTGAATACGATAGATCCCTCTGTGCTACTTTATCCCGGTATTTGTCTGAATATTCGGGGTGCGGTATGGGATTTTCCGACTGGGTGATGGGGCACGAGCCGGTCATTCGCCTGAGTTTTTTCTTCGGTGTCCTCGCCGTTATGGCGCTGTGGGAACTGCTGGCGCCGCGCCGCGCATTGACTGTGTCCAAGACTCAGCGCTGGCTCAACAACCTGGGTCTGGTGGTGTTCAACACCTTGCTCCTGCGCTGGCTGTTTCCCACGACCGCTGTCGGTCTCGCGGCCTTCGCCGCCGACCACGGCTGGGGGCTGCTGAATCTCTACCCCCTTGCGGCGCCATGGGCGGTGCTGCTGGCGGTGGTGGCGCTGGATTTCATTATCTATCTGCAGCACGTGCTGGTGCACGCGGTGCCCGCGCTGTGGCGCCTGCATCGCGTGCATCACGCCGATCTCGATTATGATGTTACGACCGGCGCGCGCTTTCATCCCCTGGAAATCATTCTGTCCATGCTGATCAAGTTCGCCGCCATCGTGGTGCTCGGGCCGCCGCTGCTGGCGGTGGTGCTGTTCGAGGTGATACTCAACGCCATGGCCATGTTCAATCATGCCAATGCACGTCTGCCCGCGGGTCTGGATAAAGTGTTGCGCTGGCTGGTGGTGACGCCGGACATGCACCGGGTGCACCACTCGGTGGAGGACAACGAGGCCAACAGTAATTTCGGCTTCAATCTTTCTCTGTGGGACCGGCTGTTCGGTACCTATATTGCCCAGCCGCGCGCCGGTCATGCAGGCATGAGCATAGGCATTCATCATTATCGCGACCCCCGGCAGGTGGATAGGCTGCCGGGTATGCTGGCGCTGCCGTTTGTCGGCAAGGTCACCGGCTATGCCATCAATCGCCGTGAGTGGAGCAAGCCGGATGCGCCTTAGTGTCGTCCGCCTGCTGCTGGCGGCGACGGTGATCGGCGGTGTCGCGGTCGTCTGGTACCGTCGTGATCTTGTCGATGCGCAACTGTTGCAGGCCTGGGTGACCGGTGCCGGCATGGCCGCGCCCCTGGTTTTTCTTCTCCTCTACGTACTGGGAACGATAGTGTTTTTGCCGGCGGCGTTCATCAGTCTGGCGGGGGGTGCCCTGTTCGGGCCGGTGCTGGGCGCGATCTACAGTCTTGCCGGCGCCACCCTGGGCGCGGCCGCAGCGTTCGGTATCGCCCGCAAGCTGGCCGCCGCCTGGGTGCAGCGACGGGCGGGCGGGCGTTTGCGCCAGCTGCTGCGCGGTGCCGAAGCCGAGGGTTGGCGCTTCGTCGCCTTTGTCCGCCTGTCGCCGATATTTCCGTTCAATGTGCTGAACTACGCCCTGGGTCTGACGCGCATCCGTTTTTCCCACTACGTCGTCACCAGCATCGTGTGCATGGCGCCCGGCTGCATCGCTTACAGCTATCTCGGCTACGTCGGCCGCGTAGCGATGAGCGGCGGCGCGGGCCTGGTGCAGAAAGGTCTGCTGGCCCTGGCGCTGCTGGCGACACTGGCGTTTCTGCCGCGCTTCATCGCCCGCCTGCGGCAGAAGCCCATGCTCAGCGTCGCCGAGTTGAAACAGCGCCTGGACGCCGGCGAGGATCTGCTGCTGCTGGACGTGCGCAGCGCCGAGGAGTTCACCGGAGAGTTGGGGCATATCGCCGGCGCCCGCAACATCCCGCTGGACCAGTTGCCACGGCGGCTGGAGCATTTGGCTGACTATGGCGAGCGACCGGTGATCGTGGTGTGCCGCACCGATCGCCGCTCCGCCCGGGCGGCAACGTTGCTGGCGCGCGAAGGCTTCGCCGACGTGCATGTGGCCGCTGGCGGTATGACGGCGTGGAATGCCGATGGCTATCCAGCGGTGCGCTAGTGATCCACCTTCCCGGCGGCGAGGGGCAGCGATCCGGGGGTGGCCGTTCTCGTCAGGCAATGTCGGGGTTTCATTGTCGATGTTCGCCCGCGCTGGTCGTGTTGCCGCCTTGATCGCGCCGACTCAGGATCCGTCCCAGGGATAATAGAAGAAGACGCTCAGCTCCGGTCCTTCCTCACCCACGCCAAGGTCAGCCCGATAGACGCTGCCGGATTGCGTCACCAGGCGTAACCCAGCCCCGATGACCGTCCGTTGCTCCTTCCACAGGTCGTTCCAGGTTTCGGAGACGGTGGCGTGTTCGGCGAACAGCGCCACTTGATAACCGGTATGGGTGTCACGCCAGATGTAAAAATTGAACGGCGTCGCGTCACGCACGAAATTCCAGCGGTACTCGGCGCCGATGAACGCGACATGCGCGCCGCTGAAGCGGCCGTCGGGATAGGCGCGGAAACGATTCTCGCCGCCCAGCGAGCTGGCGGTGCCGTGTTTGCGCTGATTGACGAACATATCAATGAGGTTTTCCTCGGTCGTCAGGCATTGCTGGTCACCGGCCGCGCACTGCAATCCCAGTTCCTGACGGATGACATTGCGGTCGATGGTGCCGCGCTTGCGAATGTTGGCGTCTGATTCGAAATAGTTCAATACCAGGGTATCGTTGGCGACAGTGGGGACAAAGAAATTCGCGTTGACTTCCGTCACATAGTAGTCCGGCTCGTTGCTTTGCTTGCGTGGAACGTCGGTGTAGCGCATATCCACTCTGAAGCCTTTTCTGGCATCGAGATAGTCGTCGCTCAGATCGATCTGGGCGGCCAGCATGGTCGAGCGGTTGGAAAATTTATAGGGATCGCTGGGGCTGCTGATGATATTGCCCTTGGGATCCCTGACCTTGTAAATGTCGCCGCTGTTTTTGAAACGCATGGCCGAGAAGGTGAGTTTGCGGTCGAAAAAGGTCAGGTCCAGATTGAGGTTGCGTTCCAGGTAGGACGATATTTCCAGCAGCGTATAGTCGTTCTTGCCTGTGTCCATGCCGCGGCTGTCATAGTTGTTGACCACGACCGTGTTGATATCGAGCACCTCCGCATGCAGAAACAGATGGTTGCGAACCAGGGGAATCTCGTCGAACACCACCACCTTGCCTCTGGCCTCGCCGGTGACCAGGATGACATTGGCGTCTATGGTCGTATCGAACAGGTTGGAGAAGTTGCCCAGCAGAAACATCCCCTGGCCGATGCCGGGCATGGAATAGGGCAAGGGTGCCAGCAGATAGCCGTATTCGGTGGGGAACTGGTCTTTGCGCCGGTCGATCTCGGCGATGGCGGGTATGGCCCAGGTGGAGAAAACAGCGATCAGCCACGCAATCTGCGTCAGGCGAAGTGAACGAGTGTTTTTCATGGCTATTTCCCTTGGGGTTTTTATTGGTTAGTGAGAGCCATGCATTTATACGACGCCAAGAAAAAAATATCTGAAATACGGAAAATTACCAGTGGGGTCTCCTTGGGTGGCGAGAACACATTGGGTTCGGCCGACCAAGCCGATGAATACCTTGGAATATCAGGGTGTCCGCTGGCGCAAACACAAATCCCAGTACGGCGTACCGGCGAAGCGCTGCGCCAGGAAATCGATGAAGGTGCGCACCCGTTGCGACAGGTGGCGGGTGGGCGGGTAGATGGCATAGGCCGCCGCCAGCGGGCGGCTGTAATCCTTGAGCAGGGGCAGCAGGGCGCCGGACTCGATTTCGCGGTAGACCAGAAACGACGGTACGAAGACGATGCCCAGGCCGGCTACCGCCGCGTCACGCAGGTACTCGCCGTTGCTGGCTTTCAGATAAGGACGGATTTTCACTTTCAACGGCTGGTTGTCGGCGGCAAACAGATGCCAATGCTCGAAGTCGCGCAGCAGGCTGTAGACCAGGCAGTGGTGATCGAGCAGCTCCTGCGGCGAGCATGGCGTGCCCCGGTGCTGCAGGTAGGCCGGGCTGGCGCACATCACCGGTTGAATGTCGGTGAGGCGACGGGCGATCAGGCTGGAATCCGGCAGGCTGCCGATGCGGATCGCCAGGTCGAAGCCTTCCTCGATCAGGTCCACTTCACGGTCGTTGAAATCCAGATCGAACTCGATGTGCGGGTGGCTGAGCAGAAACTCATTGATGGCCGGGCCCAGGTGGGTGACGCCGAAACTCAGCGGCAGGGCCACCCTCAGGCTGCCCTGCAGCGTGCCGTGGGCGTGGGAGGCGGCCAGCTCCGCTTCCAGCACATCGTCCAGGATGCGCAGGGCCCGCTGATGGAAGGCGCGCCCGGTTTCCGTCAGATTCAGCTGGCGGGTGGTGCGGTGAAACAGCTCGGCGCCCAAGTGGGCTTCCAGTTCCTTGAGGCGCCGGCTGACCACCGATTTGGCCACCCCCAGGCGGTCGGCGGCGCCGGTAATGCTGCCGGCATCCACCACCTTTATAAAGGTATCCATGTTCTCGAAACGGTCCATGGGGCCTATTGTTGCAAATATAAGAACTAATGGTTCTTATATTGGCTGTTTATTCTTTAAAAAGCAACCTTCATACTGCCTGTACACTTTCAAGGAGGACGATATGAGCACCGCAGAACGACCCACCCGCTATATCCCCGCCATGGCGGTGTCCGAAGGCGCCGGCGTGACCGTGCATCGCACCATCGGCACCCCGGCCCTGCGCAATTTCGATCCGTTCATGCTGCTGGATCATTTCAGCAGCGACGACCCGGACGACTATATCGCCGGCTTTCCCGATCATCCGCACCGCGGCTTCAATACCTTCACCTATATGCTGGACGGGCGCATGGAGCATCAGGACAGCATGGGCAATACCGGTAACCTGGGGCCGGGCAGCGCGCAGTGGATGAAGGCCGCCAGCGGCGTGATCCATTCGGAAATGCCCAAGCAGAAAGACGGCTTGATGCGCGGTTTTCAGCTGTGGATCAACTTGCCGGCGGCGCACAAGATGGATCACCCCGAGTACCAGGAATACAGCGCCGAAGCGTTTCCGGTGGTGGATGCCGGCGACAGCCGGGTCAAGGTGCTGATCGGCCGCTACGCGGATACTGCCGCCCCCATCGTCGATGACATCACCGGCGTTTTGTATTTCGACGTGCAGGTGAAAGCCGGTGGCCGTTTTGCGTATGCGTTGCCGGCGACGCACAATAGCCTGATCTATGTGTTCGAGGGAGAAGGACAGCGCAACGACCAGGCGGTGCCCGAGCACACCCTGATCGCCCTGGGCAGCCAGGACCACGACTTGGATTTCATCGCCGGCAAACGCGGTGCCCGCTTCGTCCTGATCAGTGGTAAACCCATTCGTGAGCCCATCGTGCAGTACGGCCCGTTCGTGATGAACACCCGCGAGGAGATAGAGCAGGCGATGCGCGATTTTCATTCCAACAATTTCGTCCGCGACCGCGCCTGGGTCAAACGGGATAAATAGCGGTGCCGTGTGGCACCAGGGGAGAAATGATCATGGCCGCAAAACTGAAAGTCGTCGATGGTGCGTTCGTGCGTACGGAATCGACGTTTCGTCACTGGATCACCCGTGACGGCAGTGCCGGTCCCAGCGGGGAAGGCGGATTCGCCGCTGAGGCCGGACGTTACCATCTGTATGTTTCCTACGCCTGTCCCTGGGCGCATCGCGCCCTGATTTATCGCGCGCTCAAGGGGCTGGAGAAGGTGATTTCGGTGTCGGTGGTGGATCCGCGGATGCCGGCGGACAGCTGGCTGTTCGGCGACTATCCCGGCAGCACCCCGGATCACCTGTACGGGGCGAAGTATCTGTACGAGATTTATCAAAAAGCGGATCCCGGATTCGATCGCCTGGTGACGGTGCCGGTGCTGTGGGATAAGCAGCGGCAGACCATCGTCAACAACGAGTCTTCGGAAATCATTCGCATGTTGAATTCGGCGTTCGACGCTTTCGGCGATGCCAGCCTGGATTTTTATCCACCGGCGCTGCGCGCGCAGATCGATGCCGTCAATGCCATGGTCTATGACAGGATCAATAATGGCGTCTATCGCGTCGGCTTTGCCACCGACCAGGCTATCTACGAACAGGCCTTCGACGAGCTGTTCGCCGCCCTGGACGAGCTGGAGCAACGTCTGGCGTCACAACGTTATCTGCTGGGTAAGCGCATCAGCGAAGCTGACTGGCGCCTGTTCGTTACCCTGCTGCGCTTCGATGCGGTGTATTACAGCCACTTCAAATGCAACAAGAAGCGCATCGTCGATTACCCGAATCTCTGGGCCTATATGCGCGATCTCTACCAGGTGCCGGGTGTGGCGCCGACGGTGTACATGGATCATATCAAAACGCACTATTTCGCCAGCCATCCCTGGATCAACCCCACTGGCATCGTGCCCAAGGGCCCGGAGATCGATTTTTCACCAGCCCACGATCGGGGCAATTTATCCGAATAGGAAGGAGAACGTCATGTCAGAACCTTTGAGTCCGCAAATGCAACCCTATGCCGTCGAGGTGGAACAGGGCAAAGCCTATTTCTGGTGCGCCTGCGGCCGCAGCAAGAACCAGCCATTTTGCGACGGTTCGCACAAAGGGACGGAATTCCAGCCGAAAAAGTTCGTCGCCGAGAAGACCGGCAAGGTTCACCTCTGCGGTTGCAAGAAAACCGGCAACGCGCCGTTCTGCGACGGCAGCCATAAGAAATAAATCGTCCTCGTTTGCCCCGGGCGGGCGATCCGCCCGGGACATTCCCGCCAGTCTAGATGTCCTGCAGCAGGTTCTGCCCGCGCTGAAAACAATCCATGAACCGGTCCAGGCCGTGGGCGCCGCCGTTGACCAGGCGCCGGGCATGGCGCAGGTCACGCTCCATCAGGGCTTCCTTGATGGCACGCTCCTTGGACTTGATGAAACTGCACAGCAGGCGGGCGGCGATGTCGGGATCGTTGGCCCGCTCGGGATTGTTGAGCAGATCGTCGCCCAGACCGATGGCGTTGCCGTGGACGCGGTAGTTGTCCTTACCAGTGAGTTGAATGAAGCCGCGGCCGCGATAGCGTTCGCCGTCGCCGGGCTGGCTGTTCCCCAGGTCGGTGCGTTTGTCGTAGAGGTCGAAGGGCTTGCCGCCGGGCGAGGTGTTCCATTTGGACTGCGCTTCGGCTATGGGCACGAAACCTTCGGTTTCCGCGCGGATGGTTGCCAGGGCCATCAGGACCATGGGTTTGTCCTGCAGTTCGCTTGCCACCAGCGCCTGCAGCACGCTGGGCAGATGCTTTTCGATGTTGACGCGCGGCGTATGCGGGAACATGACGCAAGTCTTTTCCACCGTGACCTGCGGGATGGCGCTGGGCAGCTGGTCGCTGTTCGCCAGGTCCAGCGCCGCCAGCGTGCGCGGCCCGGCGATACCGTCAGCGAGCAGCTTGCGGCTGTGTTGAAAATTGCGTACCGCCGCCTCGGTGCCGGGGCCGTAGTCGCCGTCTATCTTGCCTGGCGGGAATCCCGCGGCGGCAAGGCGGGTCTGTAATTGTGTAACATCGTTGCCGTTCGATCCTGGGCGCAGCGTATTCATCGTCCGTCTCCTTGCTGGGTTGATTGTCGGTGTAGACCGGGCGTGCTCAGCAGGATCAGCGGTGCATGGTAACCGCCGCGCAGGAACCGCTTATCCGGCGGGTTCCGCCGATTTTCCGTGCGACAAATTGCTTCGCCAGAAGGTGAGTATAGCGAATCCGCCGGCTTGAGAAAGACCCGGGCAGAAAAATGCGTGCGTCAGATCGGTCGCCGGCCCACGGGTCAGGAAGGCGCGTTTGCGGCAGCGGTTTGCAGCATCTCGGCGATTTCCGCCATCGCCTGCGGTCGCTGCCCCGGATCCTTCGCCAGCATGCGCATGACCAAAGCGTCCAGCTCCCCGGGCAGGGAGGGGTTGCGGGCGCGCAGGGGCGGCGGTTCCTTGCTCAACAGTTGCGCGACGAGGGTGGACGCGTCGCCGGTAAACGGCAGATCTCCACCCAGCATGCGGTACAGGATGACGCCGAGGGAGTAGATGTCGGTGCGCTGGTCGGTGTCCCTGCCGTCGGCCTGCTCCGGGCTCATGTACGCCGGTGTTCCCATGACTTGCCGATCGTGGGTCAGGGACTCGGCGGTGGCCAGTTTGGCAATGCCGAAGTCAGTGATCTTCACTGTATCGTCGGCGGTCAGCAGCAGATTGGCTGGCTTGAGATCGCGGTGCACCACGCCCCGGGCGTGCGCATAAGCCAGACCTTCCGCCATTTGCCGGCCCAATTGGCCCGCCCGCACGGTGGGTAACGGAGCGGTTAGTGTCTGTTCCAGGTCAGTGCCTTCCACCAGTTCCATCGCGATCCAGAAACCATTGTCGGCTTCCAGAAAATCATAGATCTGCACGATGTTGGCATGGCTCAGGCGGGCGAGAATCCTGGCCTCCTGGCGAAAGCGCGCCTGCAGTTCGGGGCTGCGGGTCAGGCCTGGCGCCAGCAGTTTCAGCGCCACCCGGCGGTCGAGGCGCATGTCCCGCGCCTGGAACACCGTGCCCATGGCGCCGCGCCCCAGCGTGGCGACGATCTCGTAGCGCTGGTCGACCACGCGCGGATGGGCAAACCACTGTTCGGCATCGAACATCTGGGTGGCTGCGGAGCGGGTGTCCCTGGCCGCCGCCTCCCTGGTCGGCGCCGGCGCTGCGATCTTCGCCGGCGGGGTGCGTTTGAGTTCGCTGATCCGGTTGTGCAGGCGGCGTTCCCGGTCTTCATCCACCGTCCATTCGAGGGACAGGCGGTAGCAGGTCACGCTGCGCGCCGGGTGCGCGGGCAGCAGGCGCTCAGCTTCCTTTTCCATGGCGAGGGAGTGCTGGCGGGCATAGCGCAGGGACCGGGGCAGTTGCCAGAAAAACAACAGCAGCACGCTGCTGATCGCGCTGATATCGACCACACGATGCACCAGCAGGCCCATGCTCTGCCGCTGGGGATTGGCTCGGGTGGTCTGAATGATGCCGAACAGCCGTTCGCGGGTGATGGGCGGGTAGGCGGCGTCCAGCAGGGTGTCCACGGCGCCGGGGATTACGCCGGGCAGCAGCAGCAGCACGGCGAGCAGGGCGATCTGGGCGGCATGGGCGTGGACCAGCCAGTGGCGCAGCACCCGGGGCTTGCGCCCGAGGATGGCGGGGGTTTCCCATATGGAACTGGTCTGCGGCATAGGTGGAGAGGGGCTGGGTCCCGTGTACGGTGCGGGCAGGGCTGGTGGCGGTATTGTAGCCGTTTCGAGGCGTTATGTTAATTGCCTGTCGTGCCAGGCAACGCCTGCGGCTTCACCGGTCTTGACCGGCTAGGACGATTGTCCTAATCTGGCGGCTGCTGTGCCGGTAGCGGGATCTGCGCGCCTGCCGCACGCGAGGAAATGACAATGACCAGCACAACCACCCGCGATCTCATCGTCAACGCCGCCGACCAGTTGTTCTACCGGCAGGGGTTCGAGCAGACTTCGTTCGCGCATATCGCGGCGGTGGTGGCGATTTCCCGCGGCAATTTCTATCATCACTTCAAATCCAAGGATGAAATTCTCGACGCGGTGATCGCGGCGCGTCTGCAGGCGACGCAGCAGATGCTGGATCGCTGGGAAATGGCCAGTAAGCAACCCGTAGATCGCATCCGCAGCTTCATTCAGATACTGCTGGTCAACGAGGACAAGATCAAGCGCTACGGCTGCCCGGTGGGTACGCTGTGCACGGAGCTGGCCAAGCTCGGCCATGGCGCGCAAGCCGAGGCGAACCGGCTGTTCACCCTGTTTCGTTGCTGGCTGCGCCGCCAGTTTACTCTGCTCGGGCGCAAGGCCGATGCGGATGTGCTGGCCATGCACCTGCTGGCTCGCAGTCAGGGGGTGGCGACGCTGGCCAATGCATTTCACGATGAAAAATTTATTCGCCAGGAGGTCAGGCTGTTGTATGCATGGCTGGATTCCTGTGCGCAGGGCGATGGGCCGGTGACGGATGATGCCTAGTGCGGGCCACGCGCCGACAGGGCTTGATCAACGATAGGGAGAACGACCGTATGTTTATCGTATTGCTCAAATTTACTGCCAAAAAGGGCCTGGCGCCGCAGTTCATGGATGGCCACAACGCCTGGCTCAAACAAGGTTTCGATGACGGTGTATTCGTGCTGGCGGGCAGCCTGCAAACCGGTGCCGGTGGCGGCATGGTGGCGCATAACACGACGCTGGCAGCGTTGTGCGCCCGGGTTAACGACGACCCGTTTGTCGCCCAGGGCGTGGTCAGCGCGGAAATCATCGAAATCACGCCGGGCCGGGTCGACGCCCGCCTGGCGTTTCTGCAGTCGTGAATCCGATAGGAAAATGTTCGCAGGAGGGTAAAGCATGCAGGCAACGATAAGCGGTCCCGACGGCAAGGCGCGCTGCCGCTGGTGCGGCGCCGCGCCGGAGTTTCTGGCGTACCACGACAACGAATGGGGCTTCCCCGTCGACGACGACCGGCGCTTGTTCGAAAAGCTGTGTCTGGAAGGTTTTCAATCCGGACTTAGCTGGCGCACGATTCTCGTCAAGCGGGAGAATTTTCGCGAGGCATTTCACGGTTTCGATTTCGACCGGGTGGCACGTTTCGGTACGCGCGACGTCGAGCGCCTGTTGCAGAATGCGGGTATCGTGCGCCACCGCGGCAAGATCGAAGCGGTGATCAACAACGCGCAGCGGGCGCGGGAGATGGTGCAGCAGGAAGGTTCGCTGGCGGCCTTTTTCTGGCGCTTTGAACCCGAGGCCGGGAGCCTGGCCGGGCCGCAGACCGTGTCTACGTCGGCGGAGTCCGTTGCTTTGTCGAAGCAGTTGAAAAAACTGGGCTGGAAATTTGTCGGTCCGACCACTGTATATGCGTTCATGCAGGCCATGGGCTTGATCAACGACCATGTGGCCGATTGCATCACCCGCGCCAAGGTAGAGCGCAGCCGTCGCGGATTTAACCGGCCTGGGGGCAGCTGACCGCTGCATCCGGCTGTGGATAGTTTTCGTTCCCTGCGGAAACGGCGTAGTGTTACGCGTAGATGCAGTCTCTACGTCCAGCAAGCAAGCCTTTTACTCGGCGCAAATAGCCGGCCGGTGTTGCGGACACCGTAAATGATATACAGAAGACTGTGGCCGTCTGAGTGTGTGGTAAGTAAGGCGTTCCCGCCCGCTTTTCGCAGCGGCGCCGGTCGGGAAAGTTTATATGGGATGGTTGGCGAAACCGCGAAATTGGGGCGTGAGGTGCGGGTGCGTTTTACGCACCGATTCTTTGATCGGCATTCAAATCCGAGCGTGGGGTTGCTGCGTGACTCGCTTTATCCCGTTTGTTAAGATTATTTTTAATATGTTTTCCGCGATGGAGTGGAACGGAGAAAGTTTATTCGGGTTGCAGCGGCTGGGGAGGGTGGTCTATGGGTTGGCTGCAAACGGGGCGTGATGTGCTTGTGCTGCTTGCCGCCGTGAACTTACTGGCGCTGACCAGCGGTTGCGGGGCCGGCCGGATGCCGCGTAATGCCGCGACCGATTATCCGTTAAAGGTGGTCATCACGGAGGTGGAAGTCGACAAGTCCACACTTCCGCCTCGCGGGTCGGAGGTCGGCGCGGCGCTGATGGCGATCTCCGATCCGCTAACGCTGGTCGTGGCTTTGCCCATCATGCTCGCCGTTCGCGCTGCCACTTACGATGGCTCCCTGTATGTATCCGCTTATCCCGGAAGATATGAGGCGACATATAAACAAAAGCTGCGGCTTGGCGAAAATCAGTTTTTCGTGCCTGAGGAATTCCATCGTAACGGCGGCATGCTGTTCTTTTCCGCCAACAATACGGCGGCGGATTATATCGCCAGGGAATACGACCCCGCCGCGGGTGACCTGGTGCGGGTGGAAATCCGCAAAGTCATTACTGAGCCCGCCACCACGGAGCATGCCGACGCCCCCGATACCGCAGGCGCTGTTTTGCACTAGGCGGCCAGGGGGCGGTGTCGGGTGCGCTGCGGACTTCGGCGGATACCCGCAAGTTAAAGGGTTGTACGATGTCGCCTGGGCGGGTATTTTGCGTAGGGAGTAAATTTTTTGCCGGCAAATTCCGCGCTACTATCCTGTTTTTTCTGTGCTTTCGCCGTTTCTCCCCGCGGTGTCCAAAACCCG
Source organism: Proteobacteria bacterium UBA6920 (assembly GCA_002448875.1). Lineage (GTDB taxonomy): Bacteria > Pseudomonadota > Gammaproteobacteria > SG8-11 > SG8-11 > UBA6920. Next base: position 28,413 of record DKAS01000109.1, read on the forward strand.
GGGCTTCGCGCGTCATAGGAGGGGATGGCTGCGGCCGTCCTGATACCGACCACCTTCACCCCGTGTCATCCCGTGGCGGGGGCCGGAGAAACAGGTGGTTTTATCAATGCTGCTCTAATCAGCTCGCAAAAGGAGACATTATGCCAAACTATTTGTGTATTCGCCGAAGCCAGCCCAGTCAACAAGGTCAGCCGGGTAACAGTGAAAAACCCTCGCCCGCGCAAATGGAAGAAATGTTCGCCAAGTTCAACGCCTGGCGCGAGAAGTTTCAGAAGAACATTGTTGACATGGGCGGCCGGCTGAACGGCGTCGGCAAGGTGCTGACCCCGCAGGGAGCGACCGATGGGCCGTTCGTCGAAACCAAGGAAGTGGTTGGCGGATTCATGATTCTGGCGGCGGCCAGCGTCGACGAAGCCGCGGAGGTGGCGCGCCAGTGTCCTGGCGTAATCGCTCCCGGGGCCAGCCTCGAAGTTCGGGAAATCGCCTCGCCTTGACCACCCCGGGCCTGGTTGCGCACTTCTTCCGGCACGAATACGGCAGGCTGGTGTCCCTGCTGTCGTGCCGGGTGGGAGTGCACAATCTGGAGACGGTTGAAGACGCGGTACAGACCGCGATGCTGAACGCGCTCGCGACCTGGCCGCGCACCGCGACGCCGGACAATCCCGCGGCCTGGCTGTACCAGGTGGCGCGCAATGAGCTCATCGGCCAGTTACGCCAGACGGCGCGTCGCCAGCACCTGTTGCACGACGCGTCAGCCGCGGAGACGGCGGCGGCCTGGCTGGACGCGGACGTTCACCTGCAAAGTGAAGTGCAGGACGAATTACTGCGCATGCTGTTCGTCTGCTGCGATGACGCCATTCCCCTGGAGTCGCAACTGGTGCTGGCCTTGAAGACCCTGTGCGGCTTCGAAATCCGGGAAATCGCCTTACGCTTGTTTACCAGCGAGGCCAATGTGTACAAGCGCCTGGCACGGGCCCGCGACCGCCTGCGTCAGCTGCCCGCGGATTTTATCGAGTCGTTGAATCCGGCCGCCGGCGAACGCCTCCGGGCGGTGCAACGGATTTTGTATTTACTATTCACCGAGGGATATCTTTCCAATCTTGACGAAGCGGCGTTGCGGCGCGAACTGTGCGACGAGGCGATTCGTCTGGCCACGCTGCTGGCCGACCATCCCTGGGGACAGGTGCCGGAGACTTATGCTCTGCTGGCCTTGATGCATCTGCATGCGGCGCGTGCCGGTGCCCGGCAGGATGCCACCGGGGGCTTGCTGCTGCTGGAGGAGCAGGACCGCAGCCTGTGGGATCGCGGGCAAATTCACCAGGGATTGGCGTGGCTGGAAAAATCGGCACAGGGCGAGCATTTTTCCCGCTATCACGCCGAAGCGGGCATCGCGGCGGAACACTGCCTTGCGCCCACATTTACTCAGACCCGCTGGGCCAATATCGTCGAATGTTATCTGCTGCTGGAACAGGCGGCGCCGTCACCCTTGCATCGTTTGAACCGGGCGGTGGCAGTGGCCGAGTGGCTGGGGCCGGCCGCGGGTCTGGCGGTGCTGGATGGATTCGCGCCACCACCGTGGCTGGAAGGATCCCATTTGTGGTGCGCGGTGCTGGCCGATCTGCATCGGCGCCGGGGCGATGCAGTCGCCGCCGACCGGTATCACGCGTTGGCGCTTGGTGCCGCACCGACACCCGCGATTCAGGCGTTACTACGACGCCGTCTGCATCACATCGCAATACCGGGCGGGTGGTCGGCGGGCGTCCCCTGACCCGCTGGCGCTCCCTTGTTTGCCGGTGTTTCCGGTACGGCGTTACCACCGCCGCTGTGTAATTTACCGGCGATCTCCGGGCTGTCGATCAATTCGGCGATTTTGCGCGAAAATTCCACCGGTACCTGGTCCTTGGCGTGCTGCAGCGGGTTGGTCACGTGTTCCAGAAACCGACCGCCGGCGAAGTCCGACCCACTGAGGTCCTTCGATCCCAGGCTGGCGCCCTTGCCATCGTAAACGTCCAGGGAGAGATTGTAGTACACGCGGGTGACGCCGAAGGTCTCGCCCTTCCATTCGAAGATCGAGAGCAGCAGTATTCGGTCGGCGCCGGTGGCGACGGCCTTGGCGAGCACGTTTTCCGCGCGCATCGTGTGCTGGGTGGGGACCGGGATGACGCTGAAGCCGTTACGTGTCAGGGCGCGTTGCATGGCGGCGGCGAACTCATCCGCCATTGGCTTGCCGCTGGCCGTGGTGATGTCATAGGGGATGCCGAAGCCCGAGCGGAACAGACCGGTGAAACGCGGCCGTTTCTGGCGATTGGCCACATATTCGCGCACATCCAGGGCGGCGATGGCGATGCGCAGGCTGCCTTTGGTTTTCACCTCCGGTGTCTGGTCGCTGTAATCATAGCGGTTCATCAGGCTGCAGCCGGTGAACAGCAAGCTGCCGAGGATCAGGAGCAGAAAACGGCCGTGTGCATTCATTGCCATACGAATACCTGCAGAAAAAATTGCGGGGGCTGATCAAGGGACCGCGCCGGGTCTGGCAGGCATTTTACTAGGAACTGCGGGAAGAAAGCCACTTGCAGCTGCCCTGCCGGGGCGGGTGAGCGAGGCGGGGGCGGCGAGGGCAGGCAGTTGACTTACGCTGCCAACCCCCGGCTCGGCCACCCCTCCCCGTGAGAAATAGGCGATTTACAAATCTACTGCCCGGAACTGGCGCGCAGGAACGGGCGGTCATTTTCCGGCTTCTGTTCCCACTTCGCGTAGTATTTTTCCTTGAGTTTCTTGCGCTTGTCATCCCATTTTTCCGCTGCTTTGAATCCGTTTTCGTTGGGCGTTACCTGAATCATGACTTTGAACCATTCCTGAATTTCCTCCGGCTTGATCTGGCCGTTTTGCGGACGCAAGGTGAATCCCATGTTCTGGCTGCCCAGCAGGATGGAAGCGGCGTTGGGCAGGGGTTCGACCACGACATAGTAGGTTTTTCCGGCCGCCAGTTCCGCGGAGAGAAAATCGGCATTGCCGTTGGCGACCATGAAAAGATGTTTGCCCGGATTGGCCTGGTATGCCAGCTGTTGTTTGGTCTGTAATTCACCGACGAAAGAGTCACCGTCATACAGCTTGGCCGGCGCCGCGCCACCGCCGGTGAAGTTCTCCATGCGTTTGGGCCGCAGGAAGACCACCAGGGCTTTTTTGCTCACCGGCTCGGCGACCTTGGGATCGACCACCTTGAAGTTGGCGGCGCAACCGCTGCTGAGCGCGATGACGAGGGCCGCAAGTGCCAGGAAAAGTTTATTTCTGGAAATGGCCATGGTATCCCCCTTGAGTTTGTGATGGCTGTTGCTGTTTTCGGCGGATTTCTCGGGAGCTTTAGCGCAGCGACGCAGAATGGATGCAGCGCTCCCGGCGGCGCTTAATGGGCGTCGCCGGGAGAAAACACGGGTCTAGCGGTTGGCTATCTTCTTGTATCCCGGTGGCAGGTCGAACAACGTGGCATCGACATTGCCTATCTCGATGCTCTTGACCTCCGTGTAGGATTCGAAAACCACAGTAGAGTCCGCCTCCCCGGAGGCGTTGGTCTTGCGTTCGGATCTTTTTCCCACCTTGTCGGCCAAACCGCTCAGCAGTCCGTTGAGTTGTTGTTGCATTTCATCTGCATCTGCATCTGCATCTGCATCTGCATCCGTCGCATCACCGCTGTCTTCCCCCTCCTCGTCGGATTCATCCCGGTACTGCGGCCGGTTTTGCGCGCTCCCTTCGCTCTTCCACGTGACCTTGGTGACGATGGGGTAACCTTTGATCTTGGTCATGATATTCTTCAGCTTCCCGATGCCCTCTTCCTCAGGCACCGCCTCCAGCCCGAGCATGGCCATGCCAAACTGATTAATCAACTCCGGTTCTCCCGGCAAACCGGACTTTTTGCTGTAGGCATTAAAAAACGCGGTTTCCTGCCGCTTCAATTCGGCTACCTTGCCGCTTTCCGCGGTGTTCCAGAATTCCGCGGTCATGAGATCGGTGGTTCGTTCTTTGGTCTGGCTGTCCTCCATTTCGATTGTCCAGGTTACCAAATACTGTTCACAGGCGAAGCCATTGATGGTTTTCCTGTTCCCGGTAGCATTCACCTTGATTTCATTGCGCACGGTGCGATCCTGAGACGCTGGTTTGCCAGGCTTGTCGGGTATCCTGGATGTTGCAGTGGACTTGTCGGATTTTTCCAGTTTGCTGGCCGCGTTCCCGGACTGATCCGTACGACGTAAATCAATCGGCTGCTCGTCATAGCTTTTTGCTGAGGGAAAGAGAGTCCAGACCCGATCTTTGTCGATGCGGTAGATGGTGTGTATCCTGTTCTCGCCGACCATATCGGAGAGTTGCCCCAGACTGGCTGCCAGGCTGCCGGCGGACTCTTCCCGTTTTAGGGCGCCCCTGATGTATTCTTTTTCCGCGGATTCGACATTGCCCAGGCCAAAAAGACCGTTGATTCTCACGACCCGTTCGACGATGACATCAGCCCGGGCCATTGACAGTGACATGCTGGTTCCCAGCAATATTCCCAGGAAGTGAATAACCTTGGTTCGCCTGTTCATGGCGGTCTTCCTCCCGGTGATTGGCCTGTAGTATTGTTCGTCACCGGGCCTTACTTCGAACTTACTCACAAGCTGCGCCTTCAACGGGTGCGAATCATCGGTTCTTGCGATGAAAAATTTTTATCGTCAGAATAGGCAGATTAGTGAGTTGTCCCCTGCGTTATGCGGCAGGCAGCCACAATGTTTAGCCGGCGCTGGAGGGTGCAAATGGATGCGGAAAGGGGTGGCATACAGCACGTTGCCGATACCGCTTATTGGATGGCCTCCTACCGTGCCGCCGAAAGTGAGCGTGGCGACGCGCTGTTCCGCGATCCGCTGGCGAAAGTACTGGTCGGCGAGCGTGGCGCGGCAATCGTCAAGAGCATGCAGTCCATCGGCCGTTTCGCTTATTGGGGGCTGGTGATGCGCACCTGTCTGATCGACGAGTGGTTGCAGGCCAGTGTGGCGCAGGGTTACCACACCATTATCAATCTCGGCGCCGGTCTGGATACCCGGCCCTACCGCTTGTCGTTCGCGGCGCCGGTGCATTGGATAGAATTGGACTATCCGCAGGTCATCGCCATGAAAGACGATAAACTGCGCGGTGAAACTCCGCGCTGCCGGCTGGAGCGCATCGCCTGTGATCTGAGCGATCGCGGACAGCGCCGCCAGCTGTTTGCCGAGCTCGATAGTCGCATCGGTCCGGCGGTGGTGTTGACCGAGGGGGTGATACCCTATCTCGATGAACCGGTGGTGCGTGAGCTGGCCGGTGATCTGCATGGCCCGGAAAATTTTCGCCGCTGGATCAGCGAATATTATTCGCCGGCGGTGTATCCACGCTATCGTTCGCCGCAATTTCAGCAGCTGCTGAATGATGCGCCGTTTCGCTTCTTTCCCGACGACTGGTTTTCGGTCTTCGCCAGCGGTGGCTGGCAGCGGAGCGAAATGCGCTATCTGGTCGATGAGGGGTTGCGCCGCGGTCGCCGCTTTCCCGTGCCGTGGTGGGCGAATCTGCTGCGTTTATTCGTTGGCCAGGAAAAATTTCTGGAAAAAATCCGCTTGACGGCCTATGTGGTTTTCGAAAAGACAGGTGCGTCCGCGATCGCCAGCAATCAGTAATAGCTACCGGCCGCCGCCGCGCGGGCGGCCGTCTTTGAGGTGGAAACAGCGACATGATCAAATTCTATGGTTACAAGAAGTGCGACACCTGCCGCAAGGCCGAGGCACGGCTCAAGGCCCTGGGCCGGGAATACGAGTTTATCGATATCACGGCATCTCCGCCCGGCGCCGCACAGTTGCGCCAGGTGGCGGCGCTGGCCGGCATCACACCGCTGAAGATGTTCAATACCAGCGGCGTGCAGTATCGGGAGCTGGATATCAAAAGCAGGCTGCCGCAGCTCAGCGAGGCGCAGATTTTCGATTTGCTCGCGGGCAATGGCCGCCTGATCAAGCGCCCGGTGGTCAGCGATGGCGAGCGCGCCAGCGTAGGTTATAAGGAGGCTGAATTTGCGCAGTGCTGGCGTTGACTTTCCCGCCGCTGAATCAAAATCCGCCGCGCACGAGGCGCAAATGCGCAAGCACGATGGCGCGATCAGCCAAAAAGTGGCCGCCGCTTTTGAAATCGATCTGGTAGGCATCGGTGTCGGCAAGGGTGTAAAGCGGTGACGAAGTCCAGTACTTGGTGGCAGGCGGCGTGTCGGGGAATATCGTCAGATTGATGGCGGGGGCGGAACAGCGCAATTCGGCGATGGAAGACAGCTCCTTGAGATTGGGGACGCGCCAGTCGGTGGCATTGGCGAAGCCGCCGGTGGCATTCACGGTTTGCGCGGCCAGCAGGGCATCCTTCCAGTAAAAATCGTAGGCGTTGGTCGGCAGGCAGCGATCATCGGCAAGATCCGCAGTACCCCCATCGTTCAGGGTGTAGCCCTGCGAACAGCGCTTCCAGACCAGGCCGGTGACATTGTCGGTGGCCGTGCCGTTGCTGTTGACCGTGAACCGGTTGGTGGGTGAAGTCGCATTGATGCTGGGCAGGCAATCGGCGCCCGCAGCGCCGGCCGCCGTGGCCCATATCAGCATGACGATACAGTGTTTGGCAGTCACCTTTCCGGCTCCCTTAAGGTCCGCGCACCAGCATGACATAGCGCGCGGTGGCTTTATCGAATTGATAGTCATTTCCCGAATTGAGGCTGACCACCCAGGCGGCGGCGCCGCTGCTGGCCGACGGCGTGGATGTCCAGTAATAGCTGCCCTTGGTGTAGGGGAAGAAATTGAAATCGATGATGGTGTTATAGCTGATGATGCCGCGCAACTCATCCCGCGTCGGCAGGCGCCAGTCGTTGTGGCCGCACAAGCCGATCGCATTGACCCGCGCCACATAGGCCTCGGTGTTGCAACCCACGACATCCACGCAACTGGCGCCGACGGCGACGGCCGTGCCGTCGCTGGTGCCGGGATTGCCGCCGTCATTGACGCCGGTGGAGTTGAACCAGCTGTAACTGTGGCGGTAGTCGCGCAAGGCGTTGGTATTCACCTTGGTCTCCCACATAAGATGGGTGACTTCGTCGTTGACGCAGTCCCAGACCGCGGCGCTTACGGCCAGGGGGTTGCCGGCGGCATCGATCTTGGTGAATTGCAGGCCCGCTACACCGTCGGCATCATTGTTGGCGGTGGCGTCACGGCCAAAGGAACAGTCCTGCTGGTTGATGGTTTCGCCGATGCAGGTGGGGTTGTTGCCGCTGGGCACATTGCCGCCAAAGGTGATGCCGGTGTCGTTCAAGGCCATGGCGGTCTGAATCGGCGGTGCCGGATACACGGTGACGGTGACCGTCGCCGAGGCGCTGTCACCGGCGCTGTCGGTGACCGTGAGTTTGGCGATGATGTCGCTTGCCTTTGTCACCGGCGGGGCGGTAAAGCCGGCCAGTACCTTGTTGGCGTTGAGCAAAGTCAGCCCGGTGGGCGCCTGAACCAGACTCCATTGGTATGCGGTGCTGGGCAGCACGCCGTCCGGGTCGCTGGAATAGCCGCCGTCCAGGCGGACCGCATCAGAGGACTGGACGCTGCGGTTGGCGCCGGCATCGGCGATCGGCGGTATGTTTTTCGGGTTGACCGTGATGGTGACGGTGGCGGGCGCGGAAGCGACGTTGCTGTTGTCGGTGACTACCAGCTGGAAAACGAGGTCAAACGGACCGGCGGCGGCCGCGGGGGCGGTGAAGCGCGTGATGGCCGGATTGATGGCATCCGTTTGCAGATTGACCGCGGGCGCGCCGTTGCTCACCTGTGTCCAGGTAAAGGCAATGATCTTTCCGTCACTGTCGCTGGAGGCGGATCCATCCAGGGTGACCGCCGCGCCTTCGGTGACGCTGCGGTTGGTGCCGGCGATGGCCGTGGGCGGCACATCGGGCGTGATGGTGATCACGGCGCTGTCGAAGGCGGAAGCGCCCGCTTCATCGGTGACCTTCAGTTGGAACGTCAGCTTGCTGCTGGCGCCGACCAGGGGCGCGGTGAACGAGGCGGTCGCCAAATTGGCGTTTTTCAGGGTTACTGTCGGCGCACCGGCGATCTGCGTCCAGGCGAAGGTCGGTGCCCTGCTGCCGTCCGGATCGTTGCCGCTGCCCTGCAAGGTTGCGCCGGTGCCGGCGAGCACCGTCTGGTCGGGGCCGGCGTTGGCGGTGGGCGGCTTGTTTTTCGGATTGACCGTGATCGTGGTGCTGGCGGTCGAGCTTTCGTTCGCCGCGTTACTCACCTTTAGTGTGAACACCAGACTGGTGCTGGCGGTGACAACGGGCGCGGTGAAAATCGCGTTGGCAGGATTGGTGTCGGCCTGCAATTGCACCGTGGGCTGTCCCGCCGTTTGTTGCCAGGTAAAGGTGCAAGCGACACAGGCCTTGCCCTGGCTGTCGGTGGAGAGGGAACCGTCGAGGACGACGCTGTCGCCTTCCAGTACCGTCTGATTCGCGCCGGCCTTGGCTATCGGCGTGGTATTGGCGCGCGGCTGCACGGTGACGGTGACGGTGTCTTCGGCACTGACATCGGCATCGTCGGTGACGGTGAGTTTGAACACCAGCGGGGTGTCGGCGGTGACCGTGGGGGCGGTGAAGTTCAGCACCTGCTCGCTGGTGACGACACCGTTGAGCACGCCGGTATCGGGCACTTCCTGCCACAGGTAGCTCTTGATGCTGCCGTCGTCGGTGGAGCCGCTGGCGCTGAGGCTGACCGGGTCGCCGGCGGTCACGGTGATGTCGGCGCCGGCGTCGGCGTGGGGAGGCTGATTCGTCGAACCGCCGGGCGGGGCGTCGGCCACCCGGGGGTTGGTGCCGAGTTTCAATTCGTCGAGGTTAATGATGCCGTCATGGTCCTCATCGATGTTGAAGTCGAACGGTAGATCCATGAAGCTGACGGTGCTGACTTGGCCGGCAACGACCTCCAGATCCTGGTCGGCCGATTCGGTCACCAGCAATTCACCATATGCCTCTGTATAATAGTAATAACGCAGCCGGGCTTTATAGGTGCCAACGGGCAGCAGGATGGCATCGGACGTAATCTTGGCGCCATCGTCGCTGATCCGCAGCGTTTTTTCTTCAAGGTTGTCGGGGAAATACAGTTTGACTACCAGCGTGGCGTTGGGGACCTTGGTCAGGGCGGCGGGGTAGGGAAGTTGAACGCTGTTGCCTGTGCTTCCGGCGCTTTTATCGGGTGCGTTGTCGGTGTAACCGCAACCGGTGGACAGGGTCAGCCAGCATGCCGTCGTCGCCAGGGCGGCGCCAAATCTTGATCTATTCAATTTTGTCTTGCGGGTCATGCTGTCGCTCAGAGACATACCTTTTCCATGTGCCGTCCCGCAGCGTTCCCGGGGATTACCGGTGACGAACGATTAAGGAGTTGGATCTTTAGGCCCTGTGACGACCACGCTGCCCGTGTCGCCGCTGCTACCACCGTTACCATTAGAATTCGATTTATCCGACGATTGCTGGCTGGCATACAAGGCGCCGGTGAGCAGCACGCCGCCGGCCACATACCACCACTTTCTGTTGCTGTTACCGGCGGTCGTGGTCTCGGCCTGGGTGTTTTCGTCCGTGCCCAGCTCGGGCAGCGTGGCAGGCGCGGAGGCCTCGGTGGCGGGGGCGGCGCTTTCCGCCGGCACCTCCGCTGCCTGTGGCGGCGGGGCGGCAGTCTCGGTTGCCGGCGCGGCGGGTGTCTGCGCCTGCGTATCGGCATCCGCCGCCTTGGGTATAACCGCCAGAGCCAGCGGCGCCGACGCCGCGCCGCGCAACACCCGATTGTCGGCGTTATCGATGGCTTCGACGTAATATTCGATGGCCGGGGCCCGGACCTGATAGGGCGCGATATCCAGATAAAAGGCGGTGCGTGGCTTCGCTTTTCTGCGCATGGGCACTTTCAGATATTGCACTTCGCCTTTGAGGCGAAAATAAAGAAATACCTCGCGGACTCCCGATTGCGTATCTGAAATGGTGAGATTGATTCGGGTCCGCTGACCTTCGGTCGCGGTAAGCGCCGCGTCGGCGAATTCGATGACGGGCGGCTCCATGTCGATGATTTCTTCGGTAACATCGGCAGCGCCGGCCGGGAACATCGGAAAGAAAGCGGCGGGCACCAGCAGGGCAGATAGCAGGCGGAATTTGACGGATAGCGGCATGGCGCATTATAGCATTGTCGCTTGGGCTGCAAAGTGCGAAATTCTGAGCCAGGGGAAGTATCTTTGCTGGGGTATACATTTTTCCGTAAGAGGATGACGCTCTGTTGCTTGAACTTAACGTAATCTCTCTAAGCAAAATATTAAGAAAAATTCAGATGACGGGTTCTTGAACACCCTTCCCCCGTAGTTCCCCCCAGGGAACGTAATAGTGCCTTTCAAATGCCGGTTATGCCCGGTGTTTCGTGCCGGCTCGTTATGTCAACTTGCCGGTCGCATATTCGTGTTCCCGCCGGGGGGCGATCCTGCTCCCGCGCCTTGCACAAGCCCTGCCCTGGCATCATCGGCGGTGCAGCGGACGGTGAAAATTACGAGAACCACTTCTTTTGCCGGAAAAAATCCATAATAATTCGTGCAACTTGTCGGTACGGGTGTCGTCTGCAATGTTGGAAGTCATTATCCTGGCCATTGCCCTGAGCATGGATGCCTTCGCCGTTTCCATCGGTCTGGGGTCCAAGCAGAAAACCAGTCCTCTGGCCCTGGCAAGAATGTCGGGCTTTTACTTTGGCGCCTTTCAGGCGCTCATGCCGCTGATTGGCTATCTGGGCGGGCGGGGAATATTCGGCTGGATAGAAGCTTTCGCACCCTGGGTGGCTTGCGCCTTGCTTTGCCTGATCGGCGGGAAAATGATTTACGAATCGTTTGCCGAGGGCATAGAGGAAGATATCCAGCAGGTGACCCATCGGGTCATGCTGATGCTGGCCATCGCCACCAGCATCGATGCCATGGCGGCGGGCTTCACCTTGACCCTGCTAACGGTCGATCCCTTTCTTGCCTGTTTTATCATCGGCGTGACCACCTTCGCGTTCAGCTTCGCCGGAGTGTTCGTGGGCTGGAAAAGCGGTACCTGGCTGGAGAGCAAGGCGGAGCTGCTGGGCGGGGTTGTGCTGGTGCTGATCGGGTTGAAAATCGTCATCTTCTAGCGGTGGGCGAGCGGAGCACCATGACGGTTGCGTACAAAACGATAGATATGGGTTCAGACAGATCACCGGGGTGGGCAGCTTGGATAGCAAAACAGAATACGGCGAACCGACGTTCCGTCAGTACGAACAGACGGGCTGGGACCGCAAGGCAAAAACCTATCATGACCTCGCTGGCGGGATCACGCGCGAGGCGGCGCGCTTCCTGCTCGATGCGGCACAGGCAGGGCCGGGTGCCCAACTGCTGGACGTGGCCTGCGGCCCGGGTTATGGCGCGGGTTATGCGAGCCGGCGCGGCGTCCATGCCATAGGCGTCGATTTTGCGCCCGGCATGGTGCGCGAAGCCAGGAAAAATTTTCCCGGCACCGACTATCGCGAAGGCGATGCCGAAGCGCTGTCCTTTCCCGACCAGAGCTTTGACGCCGTGATTTGCTCGTTCGGATTGATGCATTTTTCCGCGCCGGAGCGGGCGATAAGCGAGGCCTTGCGCGTACTCAAACCCGGTGGCCGCTATGTTTTCACCGTCTGGTCGGGCGCAGACCGGCATGACTATTTCGGTCTGGTGCTGCAGGCCATTCAGTCGCACGGTACGCTGGATGTGCCGTTGCCGCCGGCGCCGCCGTTTTTTCGCTTCAGCGAACCGGCGGAATGCGAGCGCGTGCTGGTTGCCGCGGGGTTTGAAACCGTTGCCATCGAGGAATTGGCCTTGCAATGGCAGCCCGGTTCGACGGCGGATTTTCTCGCGTTTCTGGAAAAAAGCTCGGTGCGCATGGCGATGCTGCTGGAAAGCCAGACGCCTGATGCGCTGGCGAAGATTCGGCGCAGTATTCTCGAGTCGGGGCAGCGTTTCCGACGCGATACGAAATATCAGTTGAACTGGCCGGCGGTCATGGCGGTGGCGCGCAAGCCCGCTTAGCCAAAGGTGCGGATCGCCGTGGCGCCACTGCCATGACTAAAACAGCAGTTGGCGCAGTTTCCTGCCGGAAGCCAGCCAGATTTTAATCGCTTCATAGATGATCACCGTGGTGTAGCTGACGGCGAACCAGACGACTACTTCCTCCAGCGGCAAGCCGTGCCAGGCGCCGATAAATATCCCCATCATTGCCTCGCTTTGAAAGCCCCACCAGCCATAAGGCAGCGCCAGGGTGGCTTCCCAGATCAGGCTGATCTGCACCATGACGAGAAAGGTGAGATTCAGGGCTCGCCAGTTGATAAATGCTTTGACGCCGGGGTAAAGGGCGAGCGACGGCACCAGCGCCACCAGAGTGATGTAGGTGAAATACCAGGGAAAGCCCGCAGCGGAGTCGGCGGCGGTTTTCTTGTAAGTCACGGCCAGGGCAATGAGCGTCAGGCCGATGAATACCGAGGGCCAGTGAAAATACAGCAATTTCTTCAACTGCGCGCTGGCTGTGGCATAGTCCGTTACGTTATAGCGCGCCAACCAGTATTCGTCCCCCCATACGTAAATCAACAGTACGGTGCTGAAGCCGGAAACGTAAAACACGATCTCCTCCAGCGGCAAAGGGCCACCGACAGCGGGAAAACTCAAGCCGGTAACGGCGTAGTGGTTGGGGAACACGAAAAAACTGTTGCCGAACAGTACATCGAGCAGGATGCCCATGGGGATCAGAATCACCAGGCTGTAGGCGAAGGCTCGCCGTTGCATGGCGATTTGCCGGTAGCGCCAGGTCCACAGCAGCAGCGCGACCATTGGCAGCAGAAACAGGCTGAGACTGATGGTGTAACCCAGCGGTGTGGGGTCAGGGGAGGTGGCTACCAGAATCGCCGGCGAGACCACCGTGCGCAGGGTCAGAATCACCGGGAGCACGAAAATTACAACGAAATAAGCGGCGACGGCGGCCGCCTGGCGCAGTGAAGAGGTCATAGGCAAAGCATTCCTTGGCCAACTTACGGTTCAGTGCTCGCCGTTCATTGTACCGCTGCGCCGGGGTTGCTGCCTACCGCGGGCGGCCCCTGCCGGCAGTTGAATGTCGCCTGGTGTACACTCGGTGTCTCGCCCCGTGCATGTTCACCGTCGCTGTCGCCGCCAGCACGGATTACGCCGGAAAAGGCTAAAACTCCTTACGCCACAACAGTGTGCGCTAGCGCTTAAAGGTCTAAATACCAGGCAGCGCATGTTCACGGAGGGTGTTCCAGCGCGACCCGCGGATGGCGATGCATGACACTGAAAGTTCGTGTTTGTTTCTGGCAGGTTACAGCTGAACACGCCACGGTATTAAGAATCGCTAATAGAGAGTTTGCTTAAAATTATAGCGGATAGGTATTGCGTTTGTGTGCATTTAACTTTACTTTCCGCTATGCGCTGATGGTGATGATGAAAAATTTTAATGTGCTGCGGCGCGGTCGTTGTGTTGATGGCAAACAATCAATAAAAAGCAACACGACGGCGAAATCGGGGGGATCGCTCAGGTTAGCGGCCGCAGGTGGCGCTGTGCTCTAATGGGGTGAAACCGGTGTGGCTGTTGTTCGAAGCCGCGCTGCGTTTTATCGTACCGCATGCTTTTTCTTTCCCGTGCAATTGTCTGAGTTGGATTCCGGAACCCGGTGCAGGCGCGAGGGCCGATGCTGAGCGCCCATCGGGTGCGGTTTTCAATATCTGAACCGGAGCGATAACTACATGCAATCCAGCAGCGGTCGGCGGATGACGCCGGTGTTGCATGTGGCTAGCGTTTTGCGGTTCTGCAGGAAGTCAGGGTAAAACAAGGGGATTGACGCGGATCGTTAGTATGTTCTGAAGCAGTACTCAAGTCTAAAAATCAAAAAGGAGACGCTATGCAGTTTCGCAAGAAGCTTATGTTCGGAGCAGTACTAAGCGCCGCCATGATTCCGATGGCCATGGCGAATGGGCAATTCACGGTAATCCAGACGGGTGATTTTCACGGTCATCTCACGCCGCGCCCCAATTTGCGTGCCACCAACGACGCCGCGAAAAATACCTACGGTGAAATGGTGGGCGGTCTGGCGCGGGTAAAAACCCAGATCGACCAGATCCGTCAGGCCAAGGGCGTGGGCAATACGCTGTTATTGCATACCGGTGACACCATCCAGGGTTCGGGCGAGGTGCAATACACCCGCGGCCAGGCCATTGTCGATGTGGTCGACCTTTTCGGTATTGATGGCTATGCGCCGGGCAACTGGGACTACGTCTACGGTCCGGAGCGTTTCAAGGAGCTGTTTGCGACCAACCTGGCGCCCACCTTACCCACCTTGCCCGAACAGACCAAAGGCAAAGTGGTATTGCCGCCGGATGCTACGCGCTGGGGTGGCCTGGTGTCCAATTTGTATTTGACCAGCGTGGACAGCACTGCGCCGGCGCGGCCGACCGCCGTCTATGCGGATGACGGCACTTCAGAGACGCTCAATAAGTCCCTGACCAGTCAGGACGCGAACGTCAGCCAGGCGGAATACGATAATTGGGCGAACTGGTATGTCGATCACGGTCAGCGGGTGTTGCCGCCGTACCGGATCAAGATCGTCAACGGGGTGAAGGTCGGGATCATCGGCTGCACGACCAGCCGCGGTCCGCAGGTGGTGGGCAGCTGGGTCACCGCCGGCCTGGAATACACCGACTGTTCGCGCGAAGTGCCGAAATTCGCCAAGGAAGCCCGTGCCAACGGCGCCGAGGTGGTGCTGCTGATCACGGAAATCGAAATCGGCCGCAACATTGCCATCATGAAGAACAATATCAACAGCGCGGCGGAGCATGTGGATCTGATCCTGAACTCCGACATGCATGAGGAACCGATGACCGGGCCGATCGTGATTCATGACAAGCAGGGTCTGGAAACCCGCATCATGGAAGCGGGTCAGGACGGCACCCTGGTCAATGAAATCACCATCAATGTCAGCGGCGGCAAGGTCAGCTTTTCCAATCATGTCGCCCATCGCATCAACGACAAGTTGGCTGACGACCCCGCCGTAGCCGCCATGGTGGCCAAGGTGCGCGCGCCGTTCAACGCAGCTTTCGACGCGACGATTCCCTGTAGCGTTAACAGCCCTTATGTGAATCCTTTCAGCGTCATGCAAGTGGCCAACGTCACCGATGCCGACGTCATCTGCCTGGAAGGCCCGCTGGATGAGGTTATCGGCCACACGGAAATCGATCTGCACCGCAGCAATTATTCGCACCAGGATATGGCGGCGGTCATCGAGGGCAGCTCGCACGACCTGATCGCCGACGCGATGCGCTGGTGGGGCGGCTCGGACCTGGCCACCGTGCGCGGATTCCGCTACGGTACTCAAATCGCCGGCGGTACGCCCGGCAATCCCGGTGCCATTACTCGCAACGACATCTACCATCTGGTGCCGATCGGCGCCCGTATCGGCAAGGCGGCACGGGTCGCGGCCAACCAGTTGCGCAACCAGATCGATAACTCCTCGCGTGCTGTGTTCAGCAGCGACACCAATACGTCGGTCATCGCCCAGGCCTTGTACAACAACACCCTGAGCACCGCCGCTGCCTATCCGGGCGCCGGTCTGGCCACCCATGGCGCCGAAGGCAGCCCCAGCGGTTGGGGTGGCGGCTGGTTGTTCGCCTATTCGGGCGAAGGGTTCCACATGAACTTCGCGCCGTACTACGCCGCCAGCTGGCAGGCGCCTTTGGACTCGGTCGTCGTCGGTTCCGGCTATAACGCGCTGACGAATACGACCAAGGCACAGCCGCCCAAGGATACCTCGCGGGCGCGTTCCTTGACCGTGAGCGTAACTTGCGCCTACCTGCCACCCGCTGAACAGACGTCGACAGGGTGCAGCGTGACAGATACGGAAACCCGTTACCAGACGGTGATCACCACGGCGAACAATGGCTCCTATACCGCCGCCTGGAAAGCGCCTTATCCGGCCAGCGCCAGCTACACTCCGGTGCTGCTCAATGCCAGCGGCTGGCAATATCTGAATGGTACGCCCAACCAGCCGACCACGGGGTTCGTCGATCAGCACTTCAAGGCGGGCTTGTTCACGGTGTCAGGCTACTGGTACGCGCAGAGCCCCAACACCATGAACAACTGCAAGAACTGCTATCCGACGGGTAAGGCCATGCCTGCCATGGGCGCCGATGGGCATCCGGTGCTGCTGGGTGCCGACGGCCAGTTGAATCCGGACTATGCGTATCTGCTGCCGCTCAATGCCAAGACTCTGGACGATGGCAGCGTCGTGGCGGCGTTGGATGCCAACAAGAATCCGGAGCTGGTCAAGGACGCTGCGGGGAATCTGGTCTGGAGCAACGGCATGCCGAAAGTTGCCGGCCGGCCCATCGCCCTGACGGAAATCATTCAGCGTTACCTGGCGGCCAAGGGTACGATCAACGCGGGTAACCTGCCGGTAAATCGCATCGGACTGGTCAATAACGATGGCAGCGCGCAGATCCATCTGCCGGACTTTTCCAGTGTCTACGGCTTTCCGGTCATGCAGCCGCTGTGCGGCACCATTGGCTTGACGGCTGCCAGTGCTCTGAACTGCCTGCAGTAATATAAACAGAAATAAAACACCGAACCCGCAATGGCCGCTGGCCGTTGCGGTTCCCTAAGCCCCGCTGCCGCGGGGCTTTTTATTTGCACGTAAGATTTGCGTCTGCCCGTCCATCACGGCTTGGTTGGGTAGCGATGCGCCAGTGCATTTTCAAAATGTATACAAAGCATCTTGCGGCAACGGCGCTGCTTTTATCGAGCAGGTTGAAGCATTTAATTGCTGACGTTGTAATTGGTCGTCGGCCGCAATTTAGAAATTAAGGAAAATTGATCTAAACTGGAAAATAAAACGGGGAATAGCCTGGTTGAACGTAAACCGGTAATCATTGATCTGACGCGCCGCCTTCCGTATGATTTTACGACTTTCGATAGAAGGAATTAGCGAAATGGCGTGTTCACATCGGAAAAAGTGCCAGTTGTTTTCCCAATTCGTGATGCATCCCGCGCTGTTTATCTGGCAGGACAGGTATTGCGACGCTGATTTCCATCGTTGTGTGCGATTCATAAAGTCCGAAAAGGGCTTCACCGTTCCCGTCACTCTGCTGCCCAATGGCCGCTTGCTCGACGTCCGCCAGACCGAAGACGAAGTGCGCGGCAATATCCTGTTTAACGCGGTGGTGAAAAACCGCAGTTGGATGTTAAAAAGCCTGCTGGAAAAACTCGGCGCCGACGTCAACTATCAAAATCGTTATGGCATGAGCGCGCTGATGATCGCGGCGGAAAACGGTCAGGAGCAGATGCTGGAAATTCTCCTGGAACACGGCGCCGATGCGACCTTGACCACTGTTTCCGGCGAAACGGCCGCGCAGCTGGCGGAGCGCAAGGGTTTCAGAGATGTGGCGGCGACGCTGCGCGCCTGGCACGGCGAAAACGCCGGCGGTGGCAAATCCCTGTGGCGCAAAACCCCGAGACAATTTTCCCCGGCTACGGCAAAACAAAAAGGAGTTCAGGTATGAGCGAGTATCTGTCCTGGTGGTGGGTGTCGCTTGGTCTCAGCGCCATTACTCTGGGGCATTGGCTTATTCACAATCGTGCCATGGGGGTTTCCGGCAGTTGGGCAAGAATCGTCAAATGGCACGAGGACAGCGTCGCGGACAAGTCCGCAAAGCCTTTCGTCAATCGGCCGAAGCTGTTCATGGATGCGCTGATGCGGGCTTCCATCGACGAATTCGGCAAGGATGCCGTAGAGGCGGCGATCGTCATGCGACGCAATCGGCGCATGACGCAGCGCGACGATGTGGACGTGGAACGTGGCGCGGCGCGCGTGCCGGGTGGGGCACACCTGTTGTTTCTGCTGGCCATGATCGTGGGTTCGGCCCTGGCCACGATACACACCCGGGGCGCCATGCAATTCACCTTTGACCTGGGAGCCTTGCACCGCGCAATTTTTGGCGGAGGTATTTCCTATTATCTGTCGCTGATACTCGGTGGCTTGATGATAGGTTTCGGCACCCAGCTGGCCGGAGGCTGCACGTCCGGGCACGGCTTGAACGGCGTGCCGCGCCTGGTGCCTGTCAGCATTCTGGCCACCATGGTATTTCTCGGGACCGCGGTGTCTGTGTCCCTGCTTATCAATCCCTGACAGGAAAGGACGTCCGTATGAATGCCAGTTCGCTTTACTATGTAACCTACACGATATTTGGCCTGCTGATGGGTGGCATGCTGAGCCTGTCGGGTTTCGCCGACTACGAAC
Organism: Proteobacteria bacterium UBA6920; assembly: GCA_002448875.1. Classification (GTDB taxonomy): domain Bacteria; phylum Pseudomonadota; class Gammaproteobacteria; order SG8-11; family SG8-11; genus UBA6920. The sequence continues at coordinate 46,775 of DKAS01000109.1, forward strand.
AGGTGCATCGCATGTTTATTTTCGCGGATTTTCGCCTGTTGGCGGGCTTCATGGGGGCGGTGATGATCTCGATGGCGGCTTACCTGTTTCTCGGCCTGGGGCGGGGCATAGGCAGAAAGAAATACGACAGCGGAACCATCATCGGCAGTATGTTGTTCGGCACCGGCTGGGCCATGTCCGGTGCCTGCCCCGGTATCGCCCTGGTGCAGCTCGGCCAGGGCCAGCTCGCGGCCCTGTTCACCCTGTTCGGCGTCGCCGCCGGCGCCTGGGTGTATCGGCAGATGGCCACCGGCACGACGTTGAAGCTGAGCACGACGGTGTGCGGAGAAGAGTAGTCGCTTGCGAATTCAATGCTAGACAGAGACATTCAGTGAATACCTGATTCCGCGATCACGGTATGATTTCATGCATGATAAGGCGGTGTCGCTGATATAAAAAGTGTGATGTGAATCACAATATTTGCTCTATTTCCCGCGCTACAATTTCTTCGCTGCTGGCGGTGCCGGCAGGCAAAGTTACTGTCTTCCCCCGGGGACACAGCCGGCTTTGCGCCTGGAACCGGCGCGGAGGTCCGAATATTTGCGGTTTTCCTTCTTGGTTAAATCCGATTTTCCCCCTCTGATCGAAATCTCTCTTCCCTGTTTGATTTGTTATATCGCCGCTGGCGGCGCCGAATCCAATATCCCAAAAAATATTCCCTTATAAATTACAGAATTACACGTTTATGCCGATAAAAACATGTTGCGCGGCTGCGCTGAAGAAGGCGGTTGACCCCTGACTTCCTCGAATAGCGGGCGTGGCGCAACGGTCGTCTTTGGTCCCTGGTGGTGCGGTGGCGCGATAGTGGTTGCTGCCATTGCCGGGGTGGGTGGTTCACCAATGCGTGAGGTTATGAACATGTGTAGTGCGAGAGCGGCTGTCGCGGACAAGCGTAAAACCAGTGATCGGCGTCATACGAAAACAGACTATAAGCGGCGGATCTTCGATCGACGCACACGAACTTTCCTGTACGAGAGAACGATACACCTGACCGATACCAATATGTTCGGCAGTGTGTATTTCGCGCGATTTTTCGATATGCAGGGCGAGGCCCGGGAAGAGTACATGCTGTTCCTGCTGGGCAAGGACATGGCGGAATTTATCGGCGCGGGGTACAACATCGTTACCATCAGCGCCAGTAACCGTTACTACGCGCCGTTGATGGTCTACGACAGAATCGTGGTCGAGTTGCAGGTCGTTGACCGCAAGCGTACCAAGGCGAAAATGCAGTTCACCATCAAGCGCCAGGCAGATAACTTCGTCTGCGCGGTCGGTGAGCAATGGATAGGATTTACCACGCGTGAGGGTAGGCCTATTGCCATTCCGGACGTGGTGTTGAAAAATTTCCAGAAAATTTCGCCGACTTGATGAATGCGTACAGCCTGCCTCCGCTGATTTCCGCTGTAGTATTTTTGCTGAGCGGGGGCGTGGTTTACGCGAAAAGCCGCTCGTACCTAAAAAACTCATTTGCTTTTCTTTGCTTTCTAACCGTGGTTTGGCAGTTTTCGTGGACTTTTCTGTTCAATGTGCGCACGGAAGCGCAGGCGTCAGCGATTATTGCGGTTGGTTACAGTGGCATTGTACTGCTGCCCGTCGCCTACTATCATTTCATGTCGTCCTTTCTCGGGGTCGGCACCCGCTATATTCGGGTGCATTACCTGATCGGTGGAATCTTCCTGCTGATTCATCTGTCGACTGATTACCTGATCAACGGTCAGTATGACTATTTCTGGGGTTACTACCCAAAAGCCGGGGTGTTGCACCCGCTGTTTATCGCTTATTTGATTGGGTCGGTGATCATGGGGTCGTATTTGCTGTTCGCGGCCTGGCGGCAGACGTTGACGCCGAAGAGACGGATACAGATAAGGTATTTTTCCATATCGTACGTGCTGTACTGCCTTGCTGCCGTGGACTTCTTGATTAACTATGGCATTGAGTTTTACCCGTTCGGTGTGGTGTTCATCATGTCGTCGGTGGCGATCATGGCGTATGCCATCGTCAAGCACGATATCATGGATGTCAATCTTGTCGTCAAGCGAACTGTTTACTACTCGGCGTTACTGGCCTTGTTGATCGCGCCATGTCTTCCCGTGCTTTATCTGGCGGAAAGATATCTGAATGACGTGCCACGCTACCTGACATATTCAATGCTTCTCATCGTTGTCGGGTTCGTGTTTCCTCGCATCAAGGTGCGCGCCGCCCATTCCCTGGAAAATCTTCTGTTCGGCGAGTCGCCTGACTATGGGAAAATATTCAACAATCTGTCAAAAAAAATCGCTCACCTGCTGCCGCTGGATGTGTTGTTGCCCGATGCCATCAATACCGTAGCGGAGGCGGTCAGTGCGTCCAAAATGGCTATATTTCTCGTTGAAAAAAGTGGTGGCGATCTGGTACAGCATGCGCAATTCGGCGGCGGCGAGTATTTTCCCCGAAAAATTCCCCGCGCGGCACTTCGCCTCGAACCATGGGAAACCGGTGGCGCCGGCGGCAGGTGTGCTATCAAGGTGGAAGGTATCGCGCAGGAGGTCAGAGCGGTGCCGGTTATTTTTGAAAGCGAACTGATCGCGGTAATACTGTTTCAAGAAGCTGGCGAAATGAAAAATCAGCGGGAGGAGGGGCTGGTGCTAGCCGCTATCGCCAATCAATTGGCGGTCGCCATCAACAATAGCAGGCTGTACGAAAATATACAGCAGCTCAATGTCAATCTGGAGGCAACGGTACAGGAAAGAACCGAAAAATTGCGCAAGGCATTCGACGATCTGAAGCAGCTGACAAATATCAAGAACGATTTTTTCAATCGTGTAAGCCACGAGCTGCGCACGCCG
>DKAS01000244.1 GCA_002448875.1 Proteobacteria bacterium UBA6920
GGTCGTACCGTCGGCGCCGGCGTGGTTGCGAAGGTTATCGAGTAAGTAAATAGCATATCGGATCAGGTAGAAAATTATGGTTACTCCGTCCAGTCAGCGTATACGTATCCGTTTGAAGGCGTTTGATTACCGCCTCATCGACCAGTCGGCGCGGGAAATCGTCGAGACCGCCAAGCGGACCGGCGCCCAGGTGCGCGGCCCCATTCCGCTGCCCACCAAGAAAGAGCGGTTCACGATTTTGATTTCGCCGCACGCCAACAAGGACGCTCGTGACCAGTACGAACTGCGCACGCACAAGCGTCTGATGGACATCGTCGATCCCACGGATAAGACCGTGGATGCGCTGATGAAGCTCGATCTGGCTGCCGGCGTGGACGTGCAGATCAAACTGAGCTGACGCAATCGGGAATTTAACGGCAAGAAAAGTATTTGAGGTAACACCATGGCAATCGGACTGGTAGGGCGTAAATGCGGCATGACCCGCATCTTCACCGCGGCGGGCGAAACCATCCCCGTCAGCGTTGTTGCCATCGAGCCCAATGTAATTACGCAGGTCAAAACCGCAGAAACCGACGGTTATAGCGCCTTGCAGGTGACCACTGGCAGCCGCCGCCCGTCCCGGGTTGGCAAGCCCATGCTGGGGCACTATGCCAAGAACAGTGTGACCCCCGGGCGGGGCACCTGGGAATTTCGTCTGGAAGCAGGCGAGACCAGCGATCTGGCCGTGGGCGGCGAGATCAAAATGGACACTTTCAGCGCCGGCCAGATGGTCGACGTGACCGGGGTGAGCAAGGGTAAGGGTTATGCCGGCGTTATCAAGCGCCATCATTTCGCCACCCAGGACGCCAGCCACGGTAACTCGCTGTCGCATCGCGCGCCGGGTTCCATCGGTCANNCCGGGCCGCGTGTTCAAGGGCAAGCGCATGGCGGGGCACCTGGGTAACGTGAACCGCACAGTGCAGAGCCTGGAAGTCGTGCGTGTGGACATGGAGAAGAAGGTAATCCTGATCAAGGGTGCGATTCCCGGCGCCGCGGGCGGCGACGTGATCATCAAGCCCGCGGTCAAAGGCTGAGCGGACCGCTGACAAGAGAGTAGATTATGGATCTGAACATTAAAACAAGTGCCGGTAAATCCTCCGGGTCGGTCAGCCTGTCTGACGCGGTGTTTGGCGTGGAATTCAAGGAGCCGCTGATCCATCAGGCGGTGGTTTGCCACTTCGCGGGCGGTCGCAGCGGCACCAAGGGTCAGAAGACCCGCAGTGACGTGCGTGGCGGCGGCGCCAAGCCGTTCAAGCAGAAAGGCAGCGGTCGCGCCCGTGCCGGCACCATCCGCAGCCCGCTGTGGCGCGGCGGCGGCAAGATCTTCGCCGCCCGTACCCGCGATTACAGCCAGAAGCTGAATCGCAAAATGTATCGCTTTGCCCTGCGCTCCATTCTGTCCGAGCTGGCGCGTCAGGACCGCTTGATCATCGTCGATGATTTCAAGCTGGCGCAGCCGAAAACGGCCGAGCTGGCCAAGCAGCTGAAGGCGCTGGGCGTGAACAACGTGCTGCTGGTGACGGCAGGCGAGGATCGCAACCTGTTCCTGTCGGCGCGCAATATGATCAATGTTGATTTCTGCCAGGCCAGCGAAATCGATCCGGTATGCCTGGTGCGTCCGGAACATGTGGTGATGACCGTGGCGGCGGTCAAGCAGATCGAGGAGAAACTGGCATGAATCAGCAGCTGCAGATGCAATTGATGGATGTGTTGCTGGCGCCGCACGTGACCGAAAAGTCCAGCGTGGCCGCCGACAAGAACAACCAGTATGTGTTCAAGGTGCGTAGCGAAGCCGACAAGACCCTGATCAAAAAGGCCGTGGAAGCCATGTTCAGCGTCAAGGTCGACGCGGTGCGGGTGGCCAATGTCAAGGGCAAAACCAAGCGTTTTTCCTTCACCCAGGGCAAACGCAAGGATTGGAAGAAGGCCTACGTCACTCTGGCTGAAGGCCAGAGCATTAATCTCATCGGTTCAGCAGAGTAAGACAGGCAGGATTCGTCATGGCAATTGTAAAATGTAACCCCACATCGAAAGGTCGCCGCTTCCTGGTGAAAGTGGTCACCGAGGGCATGCATAAGGGCTCGCCCCATGCCGGCCTGCTCGAGCGCAAAAACAGCAAGGGCGGTCGTAACAACACCGGCCGCATCACCACCCGCCATCAGGGCGGTGGTCACAAGAAGCACTACCGGGTGGTCGACTTCAAGCGCAGCAAGGACGGCATCCCCGCCCGCGTCGAGCGCGTTGAATACGATCCGAACCGCAGCGCCCGCATCGCTCTGCTGGTGTACGCCGACGGTGAGCGCCGCTATATCATCGCCCCCCGCGGCGTGGAAGCCGGCAGCGAGCTGATGTCCGGCATGGACGTGGCGATCAAACCGGGCAATGCCCTGCGCCTGCGCAATATCCCGGTGGGTACCACCATACATTGCATCGAACTGAAGCCCGGCAAGGGCGCGCAGCTGGCGCGCAGCGCCGGCGCCAGCGCGCAGCTGATCGCCAAGGAAGGGGAGTACGCCACGGTGCGTCTGCGTTCCAGCGAAATGCGCAAGGTACACGTGGAATGCAAGGCGACCATTGGCGAAGTCGGCAACGCCGAGCACAATCTGCGCTCCATCGGCAAGGCCGGCGCCCAGCGCTGGCGCGGCGTGCGTCCCACCGTTCGCGGTGTGGCGATGAACCCGGTCGACCATCCGCATGGCGGTGGTGAAGGCCGTACATCCGGTGGTCGTCATCCGGTTTCGCCGTGGGGTCTGCCGACCAAGGGTAAGAAGACGCGCCGTAACAAGCGTACTACTAACATGATCGTCAGAAGACGCAGTAAGAAATAAGTGAAGAGGTAAACACCGTGCCGCGCTCTATTAAAAAAGGACCGTTTGTCGATCTCCATCTGGAGAAAAAAGTTGCCGAGGCAATCGCCAGCAGCAGCAAGAAACCCATTAAGACCTGGTCCCGCCGTTCCATGGTCCTTCCCGACATGGTCGGACTGACGCTCGCCGTGCACAACGGCCGTCAGCATGTGCCGGTAATGGTTACCGAAAACATGGTGGGGTACAAGCTGGGCGAATTCGCGCCTACCCGCACCTACCGCGGTCACGCCGCGGACAAGAAGGCTAAATAAAGGTTGAGACAGTCATGCAGACATTCGCGAAACTGAAGTATGCCCATATCTCGCCCCAGAAGGCGCGGCTGGTCGCTGCCCTGGTCAAGGGTGAACCGGTGGAAGCGGCGTTGAACACGCTGAAGTTCTACCCGAAGAAGGGCGCGCGCATCATCAAGAAAGTGCTGGAATCAGCCATCGCCAACGCCGAGCATAACGACGGCGCGGATATCGACGAGCTGAAGGTCTCCAACGTGCAGGTCGACGAAGGTCCGGTGTACAAGCGCATGCATGCGCGTGCCAAGGGTCGCGGCAACCGCATCGTTAAGCGCACCAGTCATATCACCGTTACCGTAGCAGACAAATAAGAGAGTACCTCGATGGGACAGAAAGTTCATCCAACCGGAATTCGCCTGGGCATCGTCAAGGACTGGGCCTCCAAGTGGTATGCCGACAGCAAGAATTTCCCGGATCTGCTGTTGACCGATCTGCGGGTGCGCGAATTCCTCAAGAAGCGCCTGTCGCAGGCCTCGGTAAGCCGCATCACCATCGAGCGCCCGGCCAAGAACGCGCGCATTTCCATCTTCACCGCCCGTCCCGGCATCGTGATCGGCAAGAAGGGTGAGGACATCGAAAAGCTGCGTTCCGAAGTGTCGCAGATGATGGGCATTCCGGTGCATCTGAATATCGAGGAAATCCGCAAGCCGGAGCTGGATGCCGCCCTGGTGGCCGAGAGCATCGCTCAGCAGCTGGAGCGTCGTATCATGTTCCGCCGGGCGATGAAACGCGCGGTGCAGAATGCCCTGCGTCTGGGCGCCAAGGGCGTCAAGATCAATGTCGCCGGCCGCCTCAACGGCGCGGAAATCGCCCGTACCGAGTGGTATCGTGAAGGCCGGGTGCCGTTGCACACGTTCCGCGCCGACATCGACTACGGTTTCGCCGAAGCCAACACCACCTACGGTGTGATCGGGGTCAAGGTGTGGATCTTCAAAGGCGAAGTGTTCGATAAAGAAGAAGAGCAAGCCGTGGCTGATGCCGCCGCTGCCAAACAGAGTTAAGGATTCCAGCGATGTTGCAACCGAAACGTACGAAATACCGCAAAATGATGAAGGGCCGGAATACCGGCCTGGCGACTTCCGGTGCCAAGGTCAGCTTCGGCGAATACGGTTTGAAGTCCCTTGATCGCGGTCGTCTCACCGCGCGCCAGATCGAAGCAGCGCGCCGTGCCATGAGCCGCCATATCAAGCGTGGCGGCAAAATCTGGATCCGAGTTTTCCCGGACAAACCGATTTCCAGGAAGCCGCTGGAAGTGCGCATGGGTAACGGTAAGGGTAACGTGGAATACTGGGTAGCGGAAATCAAACCCGGCGCCATGTTGTATGAAATGGAAGGGGTAACGGAAGAGATCGCGCGTGAGGCGTTTCGCCTGGCGGCGGCCAAGTTGCCGCTTAGAACCACTATCATCACGCGGACGGTAATGTAATGAACGCGAAAGAACTGAGAAGCAAATCCCCGGCGGATTTGAACAACGAACTGGTGTCCCTGTACCGGGAACAGTTCAACCTGCGCATGCAGAAGGGCACCGGCCAGCTGGCCAAGCCCAGCCGGATCAAGGCGGTGCGTCGCGCTATCGCCCGCATCAAAACGATTATGACCGAAACGAGCAAAGCAGGTGGTGGCAAATGACGGCGACGGAAAAAACCAGCCGGATCGTAAGTGGCCGCGTGGTCAGCGACAAGATGAACAAGTCTATTACCGTAATGATTGAGCGGAAAGTGCGCCATCCTATTTACGGAAAGTATGTGCGGAAAAGAACCAAGCTGCACGTGCATGACGAGAACAATGAGTGCAAGGAAGGCGATCTGGTGGCCATTATGGAGTGCCGCCCGATTTCCAAAACCAAGGCCTGGCGCCTGGTGGAAATCCTCGAAAGAGCTAAGTGATTAATTTATAAGCGGTAATCGTTTCGAACAATCATCGGATTCCGCCTTTAAATTGCCGGTAAATGTGTGATATGATCCTGCCCCCCACTATTGGGGGTGGCAGTATGTCTAGTTATTGGAGCAGACCATGATTCAGATGAAAACCGCGCTCGATGCGGCTGATAACAGCGGTGCCCGCAGATTGCAGTGCATCAAGGTGTTGGGCGGGTCGCACCGGCGTTACGCCCGCATCGGTGACGTTATCAAGGTAAGCATCAAGGATGCCATTCCCCGCGGTAAAGTGAAGAAAGGGGAAGTGCACAACGCGGTGGTAGTGCGGACGCGCAAGGGCGTGCGTCGCGCCGACGGATCGGTGATCCGCTTCGATACCAACGCGGCGGTATTGCTCAATAACCAGATGCAGCCCATAGGCACCCGTATTTTCGGGCCGGTGACGCGCGAGTTGCGTACGGAAAAATTCATGAAAATTATTTCCTTGGCGCCTGAAGTGATCTAAGGCCGGGAGACGGAGAGTATGCGCAAGATCAGAAAGAATGATGATGTCGTCGTAATCGCCGGCAAGGACAAGGGCAAGCGCGGTAACGTGGTCAAAGTACTGGACAACGATACCGTCGTGGTGGAAGGGGTGAACATGGTCAAGCGCCATACCAAACCCAATCCCAACGCCGGTCGCACCGGGGGGATCATAGAGCAGGAGCGTGCGATTCATATTTCCAACATCGCCCTGTTCAATGCCGCCTCCGGCAAAGGCGATAGAGTTGGCTTCAAGGTGCTTGAGGACGGACGCAAGGTCCGGATCTTCAAGTCGAGCAAAGAAGTTATCGACGTTTGATCGATAAGAGCATATATACAGGTTGGAAACTGCAATGGCCAGGTTGAAAGAACATTATCGGACCAAGGTTGTGCCGGAACTGATGAGCAAGTTCCAGTACAAGTCAGTGATGGAAGTGCCGCGTATCGTAAAGATCTCCCTTAATATGGGTGTCGGCGAAGCCGTGGCCGACAAGAAAATCATGGATAACGCCGTCGGCGACATGGTCAAGATCGCCGGGCAGAAGCCCGTCGTCACCGTCGCGCGCAAGTCCAACGCCGGCTTCAAGATCCGCGAGGGCTGGCCCATCGGCTGCAAAGTGACCCTGCGTCGCGACCGCATGTATGAATTCCTGGATCGCCTGNNCACCACCACCGCCAAGACCGACGAAGAAGCGAAAGCTTTGCTGATCGGTTTCAACCTGCCTTTGAGAGGATAAGCTGAGCCATGGCGAGATTAGCGATCAAGAACAAAGAAACGCGCCGGTTGCAGACCGTGCGCAAGTACGCGGCCAAGCGCGCCGAGCTCAAGGCGAAGACCGTGGATTTGAAACTGAGCGACGAAGAGCGCGAAGAGGCGCGGCGTAAGTTTCACGCCATGCCGCGTGATGCCTGCCCCAGCCGGCTGCGCAACCGCTGCCGTCTGACTGGCCGGCCGCACGGCTACTACCGTAAATTCGGTTTGAGCCGCAACAAGCTGCGTGAATCCGCCATGCGCGGCGATATTCCCGGTCTGGTCAAGGCCAGCTGGTAA
>DKAS01000194.1 GCA_002448875.1 Proteobacteria bacterium UBA6920
GATGCCGCCGCCGTAACCGAACACGGAAACCGTGCCGCCCTTCCAGTAACCGAGGCGGGTTTTGTAGGAGTGCTCGAGCTGCCCCAGCAGGTCGACCATCATATTGTTTTCGTAAGCGATGCGCTTCAGGCCGGTGACGAAGCTGGGCCAGGGACCGCTTTCCAGCTGATCCAGCATGGGCGTGTCATGGAACGGCTTGGTAGACGTTTTATTCTTCGGAATATACGTTGCGTGTTTCTCAGGATTCTTCGGTTTATCAGCCATGAGCGCCTCCTGGTGCGGACCTGATTATGTCTTTGTTGATTGCGCCTGTCGTGCAGGCAACATTACGGGGAAAAATTCGATTATCCACCGCTGCCCCCCTTCTCTACTAGTTTTCAGCAGCGGTTTGCCCAACTCTGTATAGTTTATATTTTCGGCAAAAAACCGATTGTTACAGTATGTTAGGCTTTGCTAATTTTTGAAAGTCTATTGAAGGCTCCCGGCTCTTCCAAGTCATCTTTCGGGGGGGGAACGTTTGCGCCCCCCTATCCCCAAGGTAATATTCCTATTGCACACGGCACGGGACAACTTTATATATAAGTTAATTAGCCGAAGCTAATGAAAAATACCCGGGAACGCACAAGAATTCAAGCCTTGCGCGCCGCAGCAATCGACCGGGAGACTATTAATAGAACATTGGTCCGTCAAGCGCCACAACTATTTACAAATTACCGCCAACAAACCAGGTCATGATGAATCTACACCACGCAAGCGATGTCAGCGACACGACCGCCGCCTCCCCGTTTCAGCCAACGGAGGAAACGCTCTATCGGCGCTGGCGTGCGCAAAAACTGGCGGGCTATCCTGATGCCAGCCGCCTGCAGGTGACGATTGCCGATCTGAACCGGGTGACTGCGGCGGAAAAACAAGCGATTAACCTACTCTGCGACCAGGCCAATATGTGCATTTATCAGGCGGAAGATGCCGGGCAATGGTCCGCCCGTGAAGCGGTACTGGCCCTGGGCCGGCAATTCGGACTGCATCGCCTCGACCAGAATCTGTGTGCCGACGACGAAGGCCTGTCGGCGATCACCGTTGCCGACAAGGGACGGGGGCAGGAATACATTCCGTACACCGACAAACCGATCAATTGGCACACCGATGGATACTATAATATGCAGGCGCAACGCATCCGCGCCATGACTCTGCATTGCGTTTGCCCGGCGGCGAACGGCGGCGGCAACAGTCTGCTGGACCACGAAATCGCCTATATCCTGCTGCGCGAGCAGAACCCCGACTACATCAGCGCGTTAATGGCGCCGGACGCCATGACCATCCCCGCCAATGTGGAAGCGGGTCAGCTGGTGCGCCCGGCGCAGACCGGTCCGGTATTCGCCATCGACCCCCACAGCGGTCGTCTGCACATGCGCTACACCCATCGCACCCGCTCCATTCAATGGCGGGACGATGCCGTGACCCAGGCCGCGGTAATCGCCCTGCGCAACATACTGGAACAGCCCTCGCCGTACCATATCCACCTGCGCCTGCGCCCGGGACAGGGGATAATTTGCAATAATGTGCTGCACAGCCGCGAGGCCTTTGCCGACGACGCACCGGCGGGCATGGTACGCTTGCTGTATCGCGCCCGTTATTACGACCGCATCGACGGCAGCGCCGTCCAGCCAGCTTGAGGTTAACGCCATGCTTTATCTGAGTGAAGTATTGATCCAGAACCCGCAGCTCGAACGCTTTGAGCAACTGCTGCAGCTGATAACCGACAAGGCGAAAACCTCCGGGGAGATTCACCTGAAGATCGACATTAAACCCAACTACGCCGACACGCCGGCTAACTGGGAAGACCGCATCGAAGGGGCGTTTTCCGGCGTCTATTCGCTGACCCACAATCCGGCCTGTCTGCCCGAGGATGACTGAAGCGACATGAAATACATCAACAACAATCAAGGTATGCGCGACGCCGACAGCGGGGAAGACGCCGTCTCCGCCAGCGAACTGCTGGAACAGCGCATTGCCGCGGTGCAGCAGCAGCTGAACGCGCTGCCGGCCAACAGCGATCCGGCGCGCAAGGCGGAATTGCAATTGCAAATCACCGGCTCGCTGCTCGACCTGGAGCGCGGCGAACAGGCCTTTGCCTTGGCGCGCGAAGTATTCGACGCCTGCGCCGCTGCGCACGACTGGGAGCAGGCGGTAGTCGCCTGCGATATGATGTATAAAGCCGATCAGGAACTGTCGCTGCCGGCCCTGGGCCAGGGCCTGTGGCTGGCGGTTACCTTCCCCATCGACCCGGAATTGAGCGTCGCCATGCTGCAGCATGTGGTGGAAGAGACGCCTGATGACTCCGACGGCGCCGCCGTTGCCGCCACCGTTGCCCACTACCTGGCGGACATGCGCGCCCAGGGCAAGGCACGGGAAGAACTGATGATTTTCACCGGCAATCTGCTGGGCGCCGTGGCGCGACGCCACAGCCAGGTGGAGAAACAGGAGCAGTTCGACTACTGGTTTGGCAAACTCGAGCTCGACGACCCGGAGAAATTCCTGCCCCGACTGCGCAATGTCATCGACGTGCTGGTGCAGGAAGAGTGGTGGATAAACCGCGATCGCATTTGGGAAAGCCTGCAACACTGAGCGGGGGCAGGATGTACTGGGAAGAAAATACGCAAGCCGAGCCAAACGCGACCAGCCACAGCATGGTCGACGCGGTGTTCACTATCAGTTGCCGGCAACTGCCCCAGGATCACGCCCATGCCCTGGCGGCGGCGGTCGCCGCGGTCCTGCCATGGCTGGCGGACGATGCGCGCAGCGGCGTGCACACCATTCACGTGGCCGAATCAGGCAACGGCTGGATGCGGCCGACCGACATGCTGTATCCCTCGCGGCGCACGAAACTGCTGCTGCGCATTCCCGGCGAACGCGTGGCGGACTGCCAGGCGCTGTGCGGCCGGCAGCTGGAGATCGGCGGCTGCGAGCTGCAGGTGCGCGAACTGGCGGACACCCGGCCGATGAGCAATCTGCCGACGCTTTTCAGCCGGTATATCGTCGACCGCGGCAACGGCGACGAGGAAAGCTTTCTCCATGCCATGGCCGCCGACCTGCGGGCACTGGACATCCGGCCGCGAAAAATGCTGTGCGGCCGACAGCAGTCCCTGCGCCTGCCGGCGGCAAACCTGGTTACCCGCAGCCTGATGGTGGCGGAACTGGAGCTTGAAGAATCACTGCGCCTACAACAGGCCGGCCTGGGCGATTTTCGCTGGATGGGTTGCGGCCTGTTCATCCCCCACAAGAGTATTCGCAAGGTGGGCACGGAAAAAGACCCCGAATAAAATCAATTGAAGCAACAGCAAAGAGGAGGAAACGAAATATGTCCATGGTAGTAGACGGCAAAGACATCGACACCGATGCCAATGGTTATTTGCGCAATCTCGAGGACTGGAGCGAAGGCGTCGCTCGCGCGCTGGCGGAAAGCGAAGGCGTCAATCTGACGGACAAGCACTGGGATCTGATCAATTTCCTGCGCGAGGAGTACTTCAACAACGGCGGCAACCAGCCCAACACGCGCAACATCATCAAGGCGATGTCGGAAAAATGGGGCGGCGAAAAAGTCGACCAGCGCTCGTTGTACGAATTGTTCCCCAAAGATCCGTCCAAACAGGGTGGTCGTATCGCCGGCCTGCCGGAAAGTCGCCGTAAAGGCGGCTACTGATCAGCGACGACGCCCGACTGCGCAGCAACCACCGCTGACGGCCTTGCGTCGTCAGCGACGGTTGGTGCCTGTGGCCGCCACGGCGTCGACCCCGGCGCTTACCCGTGATGGCGAGACCGTGGCATATTTTGCGTCTATGCCCCGGATGTGGGCGGTAACCCAGATTTTCAGGAAATTGAAAAACTCTTCGTCCACGCTGGCGCTGGCGCTGCGCTCATACTCTTCTATATAGTCCTGAACGCGCTTCAGCAGACGCTGGTGTATCGATCTGTGCACCACCAGGTCGTCGAAGTCGATAGCCGCCATGTAGCGTTCTTCATCGAGAAAATGTTTGGCGGCATAAGCGGCGAAATCCTGCAGGATGCGCCTGATCGTCGCCTTCTCCGCCCGGCCATGCGACTCCTGATAAAGATGGTTCATATGGTTGATCAGGATCCGGTGTTCGTTGTTCATGATATCGATATGGAGATCCAGTGTCGTATCCCATGTTATGAAAGTCATAATTGGTCTCCTGGCAGGCATTGTTTTGTTTTATCGTTCAGCGGCTTCGCACTGTCCTTTGTCAGGTAGTCGTCAATCCCGCGGCCCCTCTTTAGCCGGCGTGAAAAATATATTTCTGCAGATCTCTCCGCCAGTTGCCGCCGGGGTTCATTTCACCCGGCTTATGCACTATGATGCGGTCAGATCCACAGGGATGGAATAAGCCTCATGTTCTCCACATTGATCAGCACCGATGAACTGCACCGGCATTTATCCGACCCCGATTGGCGGATATTCGACTGTCGCTTTACCCTCAGCGATGTCCATGCGGGCCGCAAGCACTACCAGCAGGGACATATCGCCGGCGCGCTTTACGCCGATCTGGAACAGGACCTGTCCGGGCCGATCAGCACCGGCACGGGCCGACACCCGCTGCCGGCAATCGAGACGCTGGCCGCCACTTTCAGCCGCTGGGGCATAGGCGCCGCCACCCAGGTGGTGGTCTACGATGACAACTTCGGCGCCATTGCCGGTCGCCTGTGGTGGTTGCTGCGTTATCTGGGTCACGACGCCGTGGCCCTGCTGGACGGCGGCTACCCGAAATGGCTGCGGGAAAACAAACCGGTGAACAACCAGACCCCCTCCCCCGACACCGCGCAATTCATCCCGCGGGTGCGAAACGCCATGCTGGTGGACACCGCCGTCGTGGAGGCCCGCCACCGCGATCCCGCCTATTTGATCGTCGATGCTCGCGCCGAAGAGCGCTTTCTGGGGCATAGCGAACCGCTGGACAAGGTCGCGGGCCATATTCCCGGTGCGGTCAACCGCCCGTTCGACGACAATCTGGAACTGGGTGGCACCTTTCTCAGTCACGAGGAACTGCGGCACGAGTTTTACCGCCTGCTCGACGGCCGCTCCCCGGAGCAGGTAATGATGTCCTGCGGCTCCGGGGTCACCGCCTGCCATAATGTACTGGCCATGGAACATGCGGGATTATCCGGCGCCAAACTCTACGCCGGCTCGTGGAGCGCGTGGATCAGCGACCCGCAGCGGCCGGTGGCCACGGGAACCGAATAAACGCGGCGGCACGCCAGCGGGCGATAAGGAAGCAGCGAGTTTCTTCCGCCCCCTGCCTGCGGGACAGGCAGGGGCGACGACAAGCTCAGGCGTTGATGAACTCTTCCTGGGGCGTGCGCCCGGTCAGGATGTACATCTTGCGCACCAGCGTGTCTATCCAGCTGGGATCGTGCGGACGCGATGTCTGGTGCAGATGGGGGAAGATGTTTTCGTTGAACACCACCGGCAGATGGGTGTGTTCGAGCAGGTATTCCAGCGAGCCGGCATCCAGCTCGTTGTTGGTATCGAGATTGACCAGCAACAGGTCGATGCTGTCCTCGTCGATAACATCGTGCCAATTGACATCCAGCGGTAAATAGGCGACTACATCGATGCCGCGGCGCAACAGTGCCCGGCGTAACTCGCCGTTTTCAAAGCCCGCGGGAAACAATACCGCCACCCGCGGCGGAAACAGCACCGGCATGGCGGGCGGCAACATGCCGGCCCGGGCTCCGGCCGGGGTGGTCGCTGGCGCCGGCGCGACCTGAACCGGAGGTGTGGGTTGAACACGCGGCGCCGCTTCGTGGCGGGTTGCCGGCCGCGGCGCAGAAGAGGGCGCTTCCCGGGACACCGACGAGCGCATGGCGGCCTGGGGCACCGCGGGCGACCTGACCGGCCGCTCCAGTTTTATCTGCGGCTGCGGCACCGCCAAATCCGGGAACAGAAAAGCTTCACGGGCCGTGGCGGGCAGATCCATTGCCAGACTGGAAGCCAGCGGCGCTGCCGCTTCGACCGCCGCTGTTTCGACGACAACGGGCGCCTCCGCGACCGCGGCCACCGGCTCCTTAGCGCGGGCAAACACCGTGTGCAGCGTTACCGACTCAATCATGCGGGCAATCTGCGGCAGGAAACTGGCAACCAGCATGGCGGTGACGATTTCGTATAACAAATAAATGAGCGCAATCTGCATACTGGCATCACCAGTCATCCCGGCGACAAAATCCTTGAGCAGCGGCACCCCCGCGTAAACTTCCAGATACAGCGCCGGTACCATCACCACGACGCCGATGATTTTGAAAAATCCATGAAATAGAATGAGTTGCCGCGACAGGTCATTCAAGCCGAAGCCAAGCATGGCGGTGCTGATACCGGAACCGATGTTTGTACCGAAGATCAGCATCACCGCTTCGTCATACCCCAGGATATGGGTGTTGACCAGGGAAATGGCGATGATCGCCACGCTGGAACCGGACTGGGAGACCAGAGCCAGCACCGCCCCAACCGCCAGCGCCAGCAGCCAGTGCCCCTGGGTGGCTTTGATATACCCCTCGAACCAGGGAAACTCCTTCATCGGCGCCGCCCCCACCTTGATCAGGTGCAGGCCATAGAGCAGCAGCGCAAACCCCAGGGCAACGCCGGCGATCAGCTTAGTGCGATCTTTTTTCATGTTGCCGAACTGGTAAAAGATGCCGGCGATCAGGAAAAGCCCGTACACCACATTTTCGAAGCTGAACGAGGCGTAGAGCACGATGAAGGCCGACCCCACGCTGCCACCCATGATGATGGGCAGGCACTTGCGCAGATTGAGCACCCCCAGCTCGGACAGAGCGACCAGGGAAAAGGTAACGGTTTTACCGCTGTTGGTGATGATGCCGGCGATCATGCCGCCGAGCGTGGATTTAAGATCGTTGGACGCCAGGCTGCGTATGACTTTGGGCGCATGGGTGCCGCCCAGCTTCTTGATGCTGTCGCCTAGAACATTGACTCCTACGAAGAAAATGCCCAGACCACCGAGGATAGTAAAAATTATGGAAACCATTACGCCTTTGTACCTGTCCTTATTTGCTTCCTGAGCGACCCAAATTCCTGTTCATTGGCGATTCCCCGGCACGTGACCGAGAGAATTTTCAGCTCACTGTCATATTCTTGAAATATTCACCTGCCACACTGAGGCGACTAAGCAACTCCTATCATATTAATCAACAATACTCTGAAGTGGTGCTGAATTTCCAGCGCCGCGTACCCGTTTGCGCGCGGCTATGATTCCTGATGGATTATCTCAGGTAGAAACTTAAAAGGTTATTATTGCGAAATGGTTTGCTTAGAATTCGTTAAGCAGCATATTCGAAATTACTGATCCACTACACTCCCCCGGTCAGCCGCAGGTGGAGCTCCTGCAGACGGGCAGGCGTGCCAATATCCATCCAGAAACCTTCATACAGCTCACCGGTCAGCTGGCCGGCCTCCGCCGCCTGGCGCAGCAAGCGAGCCAGGGGAAATATGCCGTTGGCGCAGCCGGCAAAAAATTCGGGGCGATAAACACTGATGCCGCTGAAGGTATACAGTGTCGTGCCGCTGTTGCGCACCCGGCCTTCCTGCAAGGCAAAATCGCCTTTGGGGTGATGCGGGGGATTGGGGATTAATACGATATGCGCCAGCGCCGTCGGCTGCGTTTTGAGCGCGACAAAGGGATATTCCGTATAAACATCACCATTGATCACCAGGAACGGCTCGCTGCCCAGCAGCGGCAGGGCATTGACGATGCCGCCGCCGGTTTCCAGCGCCTGCTCGCCTTCGGCGGAGTAGAGAATACGCGCCCCGTAACGGTCGCCATCCCCCAGCGTCGCTTCTATCTGCGCCCCCAGCCAGGCATGATTGATAATGATTTCCGTCAGGCCCGCCGCCACCAGGGCGTCGATATGATATTCGATGAGGGCACGGTCGCCGGCCCGCAGCAGGGGCTTGGGCGTGGTGTCGGTGAGCGGCCGCATGCGCTCGCCGCGGCCGGCGGCCAGAATCATCGCTTTCATCAGGCCGCCTCGCTGGCGAAGCGCGGCAGCACTTTCGCGGCGAGAAATCCGGCGAAAACGGCGAACTCGGGATAAGCCTTGCAGACCTGCATAACATAGCCCAGGGTGCGGGGAATATCCTTGATATAACCGTCCTTGCCGTCACGTAACTGCAGCCGGGTGAAAATGCCCGCCGCCTTCAAATGCCGCTGCATGCCCATCAGGTCGAACCATTTTCTGAAAACTTCCCACGGCACGTCCAGCCGCCCCTGCGCGCGCAATCGCTGCCAGTACTGGCGCGCCCACTGCTCCACCCGTGGCGCCGGCCAGGCCACATAGCAATCGCGCAACAGGGACACCAGATCATAGGTAACCGGTCCGACAACGGCGTCCTGAAAATCAAGAATGCCGGGGTTGACCTCGTCCAGCACCATCAGATTGCGGGAATGGTAATCGCGATGCACGAACACCCGCGGCTGCGCCAGAGCACTGGCCACCAGATGATCGCACACACCGTTGAAAATACGCTGCTGATCCGCGCTCAGACTCAGCCCCAGATATTTCTCCAGCAGCCACTCGCGGAAGATTCCCAGTTCCCGGCGCAGCAGCGCCTCGTCATAAACCGGCAAATCGCTGTACAGGGTGGCGGCGGCCGTCTGCATCTTAAACAGCGCGTCCAGAGCCTTGCCATACAAGCCATCCACTCGCTGCTCATCCAGCACCTGAGCGTACTGCACCGCGCCCAGATCGGTCAGCAACAGCAGGCCCTGCTCCTTGTTCTGCGCCAGCACCTGCGGCGCGGTGACACCCATGGCTTGCAGCACGGCGGCGATATGAATGTAGGGCGCGGTATTTTCCCGTTCCGGCGGCGCATCCATCAGGATGCGGCTGGTCTGCCCCGCCGGCTGCACGCGAAAATAGCGGCGGAAACTGGCGTCGGCGCTGGCCGGCGCCAGCTCGTAGCTCTGGCCCTGCAGAACCTGACGGAGCCAGTCATGGATTTGCTGCATGCGATCAGCCATGGATAAACTCGAATAAAATGGGTTAGTACATTTACGGCAGGATCGGCCGTAACTGCAATAATATAATAAGGAAAAACTGACGGAGCGGTCACCCATGGCAAATCCCCCGGAACCACGCGCCAGCAGACCCACGATCCGCATAAAACGCATGGCAATAGACACCTACCGGGAGAACGTCGCCTACCTGCACCGCGAGTGCGAACTGTACCGTGCCGAGGGATTTCAGGCGCTATCCAAGATCATTATTCGCGCCAATGGCCACCATATCTATGCCGTGCTCAATGTGGTGGACGATGCCAGCATCGTTTCCCCCGGCGACCTGGGGCTGGCCATTCAGGCTTTTGATCAGCTGGATCTGCCCGAGGGCAGCGACGTGACCGTTGAGCACGCGGGCCCACCCCCCTCAATGGACGCAGTTCGCCGCAAAATCAATGGCGAACGCCTCACGTTAGAGGATTTTCGCCACATCAGCCGTGACCTGATCGAAAATCGATTTTCCCGCATGGAAATTGCCGCTTACCTGGTAGCCTCGGGGCAGACCGGTCTGGACCGGGAGGAAATCCTGCACCTCACCCGGGCAATGACGGAGTCCGGCCGGCGCCTGGACTGGCACGAACCGCGGGTGGTGGACAAACACTGCATCGGCGGCATTCCCGGCAATCGCACNNCATCACCTCCCCCGCCGGCACCGCCGACACCATGGAAGTGCTGGCGCAGGTGGAGCTGTCTCCGGACAAACTCTTCAAAATCGTGCGCCAGGAGCGCGCCTGTCTGGCCTGGGGTGGCACCGCCCACCTGGCGCCGGTGGACGATATCCTGATTTCCGTGGAACGCCCCCTGGGCATAGACTCGGCGGGACAACTGGTCGCCTCCATCCTGTCGAAAAAACTTGCCGCAGGCTCCACCCATCTGCTGATCGATATCCCCGTGGGCCCCACCGCCAAGGTGCGCCACATGCAGGAAGCGCTGCAACTGCGCAAGCTGTTCGAATACACCGGCGACCGCCTGGGCATCCATCTGGAAGTAATCATCACCGATGGCAGCCAGCCGGTGGGGCGCGGCATCGGTCCGGTGCTGGAAGCCCGCGACATCATGCAGGTACTGCGCAATGAAGTCGACGCGCCCAATGATCTTAAACAAAAAGCCTTACGGCTGGCGGGTCGGATTCTGGAATTTGACCCGGATGTACGCGGCGGATATGGTTACACTATCGCACGTGATATTCTCGAATCTGGACGCGCATTGGAAAAAATGCAGGCCATTATTCATGCGCAGGGCGCGCAGAAAAAACATTTTGATCTCGGTAAGCTGTGTACAGAAATTTGCGCACCACAAAAAGGCTATGTTGTCGAAATCGACAATCATCAAATGTCGCGTATTGCGCGCTTCGCCGGCGCTCCCATGGATAAGGGAGCCGGTGTGGACCTGCTTAAGAAGGTGGGCGACCCTGTCGATAAAGGAGACGTGCTCTATCGAATTTACGCAGAATTTAACGCCGATTTCAAATTTGCCAATGACATGGCAAAAAAGTATTCCGGCTACCGGATCGGAAAAGAGACCGACATCCTCAGACCCTATCAGGAAATCTGAACTATGTATCACGAGCCTTTAGTGTTGGGTTTTCCCGATTACCAGTTGCAGGCAAAAAATCTCGCACACCTGCTTAACGTTGAATACGAGGAAGCTGAGTTACATCATTTTCCCGATGGCGAAAGTAAAATCCGTTTACCCATTGATATCCCTTCTACAGTCATTATCTGCCGCAGCCTGGATTCACCCAACAACAAGCTGATTGAATTATTTTTCACAACTAAGGAATTACGGCAAAAAGGATGTGAACGCATTATCCTGGTTGCTCCTTATTTATGTTACATGCGTCAGGACAAGGAATTTCAACCCGGGGAAGCCGTGAGTCAGCGTTGGGTGGGCAAATTACTGGCGTCTCTGGTGGATGAGGTTATTACCGTTGATCCGCATTTGCATCGGGTAAAAAAACTGGATGACATTGTCAAAAATATACGGACAGTAACCTTAAGTGCCACTTCCTTAGTCGGCAATCAGATTTCACTGCAGGTTGCCAATCCCCTGATCGTGGGTCCGGATGAAGAAAGCAAGCAGTGGGTAGAACAAATTGCTCGCTTGCATGATTTCGATTATCTCGTGGGTGATAAAACCCGGCTTGGTGATCGCGAAGTGAATGTGGTGTTACCGCCGTCGGATGTCAAGGATCGTAGCGTGGTGTTGGTGGATGATATGGCGAGCACCGGTAGAACCCTGATTCACGCCGCGCAGCAATTAGTAGACCTGGGGGTGGAGAATCTCTATTGCGCCATCACCCATGCACTGTTTGTTGGCGAGTCGTACGACGAACTACTGGCCACCGGCGTCAAGGAAGTCTGGAGTACTGATAGCGTCAGCCATCCCAGCAATTGCATTTCATTAGCTTCCCTGCTGGCGGACGCCATCCAGTTATAGTTCCAGCCTCTACTAATGATCAATTATTCCATCGCACGCAACGTGGCGTGAGAGAATTTTCGATCATTGCACCAGCTTATAATCGGGGTCCTGCCAACAAACAGGCAATGCTTCTCCGGAAGGAAACACCAGATCTGATTTGGAAAAATTTTCCGGGTCCTGCAATTCTTCCCCCGCATGATATCGGCCGGCTACACGCGCCTGGCACGGATCCGCCATTGCCTTGACGTCCAGTATTTCCACCAGGTTTCCTGATTGTTTATGTTTTAAATACATAGCGGATTTCCTTTTCTTGATAACGTTATTGAAAACTAGTTTTATGCTATTGCATATCGCGATAAGTTCCTTAATGTAAATCAAGAATGTAAGGATCTACCCAATCCACAAGCACGTTTTTTTCACCACTTAGGAGAAAAAAGATTTGCGGACGACGGCATTATTCCTTAAATTTACCTAATTATTCTATAAACATATTTCTTTCAATTAGATAGGCATTAATAAAAAACAACGTAACGCCCGATAAACCGGCGCTGGGTATTATATACTGCGCCGCTTACTGGTCATCTCGTGAACAAAACCCAGTCATCGCCATGCGCACATTACTTATTATTCTTGCTGCAATCATTGCCTTTGTGGTCATAAAACGCTTGATCACTACTCATTCACGTAGTAAAAATGGAAAGCCACCGACAGCGGTGGATTACCAAAAGACAGTTCGTTGCGAGCATTGTGGCACCCATATTCCTGAATCATCGGCGTTAAAAATGGATAGTCATTTTTATTGCAACGAGAAACATTACCTGGAAGATAAAAATAAAACTTAACCTGATCGGTACTTGAACCTAGTTAACTCCCATGTCAGCCAGACATCCTATAATTGCCGTCACAGGATCTTCGGGCGCGGGCACTTCAACGGTGCAAAACGCCTTTGCCGATATATTTCGGCGCGAAAAAATCCATGCGGCTTTTGTTCACGGCAATAGTTATCGCCGTTTTACGCCACAAGAAGTCGATCAGGTTTTCCGTGAAGCCGCGGAAAGCGGCAAACCAATCAGCCATTTTGGTCCGGAAGCTAATTATTTTGATCGCCTGGAAGGACTATTTCGCGAATATGCGCGTAACGGTACCGGTTTGGTAAGGGAGTATGTTGAAACGCCGGAAATGGCGGAAGTCTATAACCACTCCATGGGAACCTATACGCCGTGGGAAGAACTGGCGCCGGGCTCGGACTTGATGTTTTACGAGGGGCAGCATGGCGGATGCATTGAAGCCACCTGGTCCATGCGCAACATGAGCGAATCTCATAATCCAGTTGTCGTAACCGAGCGGCACAAGCTGTTAACCCGCCATGATGTGGGGGTGGATATCGCACGCTGGGTGGATTTATTAATTGGTGTAGTGCCCAGTATTAATCTGGAATGGATACAGAAAATTCACGCGGATTTTAGCGGCATTGGTCGTTCAGCGGACGCGACAGTAACCAGTATCATGAGACGATTGCCCGACTATGTTCGCTATATTACCCCACAGTTTTCCCTGACGGATATTAACTTTCAACGCGTACCTTTGGTCGACACATCTAATCCTTTTATTGCCCGTGATGTACCCAGACCCGATGAAAGTATGGTGGTGATCCGCTTTCGGGAACCCAAACGTTTCGACTTTACCTGCCTGCTGAAACAATTTCCTCACGCTTTCATGTCCCGCCCCAATACCATGGTGGTGGAAGGTGGCGATATGCAAAACGCCCTGGAAGTCGTCTGTGGCCCGCTGGTACAGGAACTGGTAGAGAAAAAACGCGCCCTGCAGGAAATCTGANNTTGAATGACGAAGAACCAGATGGAGCTGTTCATAGTTGTTATATGCGCTAGCTTTTCTCCTCTTGTTTTAGGTTTTACATTACCCGGTTTTATACTACTTAAGTATCACCAGGTCCCGTATCACTTATAACAATCAACAAACACTACAACTTCACTTAACAACTTACACTTTACATCTAACAAACACTTAACATCTAACAAACTGGCTGGTCTCGCGCTTTACCGTTAAAGGTTGCCTTCCTGTTGCAATGCGAAGAAAACCAGGGCAAACAGCGATACAAACAGAATGATTCCTAACATATTTATTTCCTTTTGTTGCTTGATAAAAAAAGATTTAAGAGAAAATACACCTAATATTTTTAACTAATGTTTTTTAGTGAACATCTTCACTCAATTTTTAAATGTAAAATAATTATGGTCAGCCGACTGACATCCTACTTTGACGCAGATCAATAAACTTAAAACCTGTGAGGTTTAATTGAGGTTTTTAGCGGAAATTTTGTACAAATTAAGAGGGGTTAAGCTGACCTGTTATGGCGCAATCAAAGTCACTGACGCATAGAAACATTATAACTTATTGATTATCTTTTATTATTTTCCTGGAACGCACAACATTTTTGAGCGGTGACAGATTAATTTCATCCACACTGAGCACCGCGCGTGTGCTTAATATATAGTCAATCGATCGTGCTACATCTTCCGGCAGCAGATAATTTTCCGGGTCTTGGCCGGGCTCAAAATCCAGTTCATCATAGAAAGCTGTATTCACCATCCCCGGATTCACCAGGGTCACGCGCACGTTACTCTTGGAACATTCATCCCTTAACGCCTGAGCCAATCCTCGTAAGGCAAATTTGCTCGCGCAATAAATGGCGCCCTTGCGACTGCCTTTTAATGCGGCTTCTGAACCGATAAAGATCAAATGCCCGGTGCCGCGCTTTTTAAATAAAGGTAAATAGGCTTTGGCCAGATAGGCCTGACTCACCAGATTCAGNNTTGCAGCGCAATCGCACGCCCAATGCCTGAACTGGACCCTGTTACGATAATTCGGGATTTTGCCATGGGCGTTTATTCCATACTACAAGGATAATAAATACTTTTGGGAATATACTTTAACAGTAACGACTCGCAGTCATCCACCAGTTTGCTCTCAATATCCGCCTGGTAGGATACCATGCCATCTCGATTTGCAATCTTTGCCGCAAACAACTGTTCGGCCGGATAGAGCCGCTGCATATTGCGATAAAAAGTCTCCGGTAGCCGAAATACGCCCAGACTCACCGAATGCAGCTGATCAATGTCAACTTGTGAGAATATGTCGTTAAATAAACCTTCATAACTGGCATAATAACTATCGTCATAGATCAGGGGATCAAACCGCAGCCCGACCCTCCAGCCCTTTTTTTGTAACTTGATCATTGCATCCAGGCGTTTTCGATTGGATGGCACCTTGTGTTCCAGTTGTTGCGAAATATTTTCCGGAGTAAAACTGAACGCAATAACACAATTATCCATCGGCGTTCTGTCCAGTAGTGAACGAATCTGAGTGCTCTTGGTGCGCAGCTCAAGCACAGCGTTTGCGTGCCGGGAAAACACCGGCAGGAAATAATCGACAAATTGCGTGACAGGCTCCAGCGCCAGGCTGTCACAATCATAACCGGAATAAAAATAACAGGATTCATTCGCATGCTGTTCAATCTTGTCATGAATCGCCTGGGCAAAATCGTCATAATTCGCAAACCATACATAGTGCGCGGAACGATACATCCCCTGCAGAAAACAGTATCGACAATCATATATGCAGTTCAGCAAATGCGAGAAATAATAGTTATGTTTGCCTCCGAGCCCATACTGCTCGGGTGCCGGTAACACCAGGTTATTCTGCTTGCTGGCGATAATCAGTGCCGGCGCCTGCTTTTGCAGACGAAAGTTCTGTGCCTTACGATTGAATATTTCGCCGTAGCGTTCTATGGGGATCAGGGGTAAATGTCCGTAACGCGCCACAATGGTTTCCACCCGGGGATGGGATAACAGTGGCTCTTCAACATAGATCGCAGAAAACATGGCTGAGGCGCTCAGTATTTTACCGGCAATTCATCGAGTTTAACTTGCAGCGCATGCAACAGGGCTTTGCTGGTCTTTAAGGTGTCGATGTTTAGTAATGCCAGTGGCGAAACATCAGTCAGCGCGAACCAATTTTGCATTAGTGTGTTCAGCTGAGTTTGCTGGGATACTGTCAGGTAAAAGCGGGAACGAATAAAATCCATTTCCTGCTCACCCTGGTTATCCGCCGCAAGTTCGTTAATCATTTCCAGCAACTTGCCTACCACATCCGCAATCACATCCATGCGCTGCTCCACCAATGATACAACGCCCGCAGCAGAGATATTGTCAACATCCCCTACGTTGTTGTCGGAGATAATTTTCAGGCAATGAATCATTTCCGTCGTGCTGAAACGCATGGCTGCAGAAAAAAATCCTGCAGCTTCCATGTCGTACACGACACCTTCAACATAGTCGACCTGCGGAACGGCAACCGTTTCTATAGCCGCCGTTTTGCACGCAACTTCAAAACACAGCGTGGGATAAAAGTGTTGTTCCCGTATGACATTCGTGACTTTATGCGCCAACACAATTTCGCCCACCGCTATACTGCTACTGCCCGCAACACCAATGTTTAACCATGCCGAAGATTTTGTCACACCACCGATACCTGCCAGGTAACCAGTGGCTGTGGCAGCGGCCAGATTACCCATACCGGAAACAATGAGCCGAATATCGTCACTGCCATACACAGGAAAGGCATGCAAGTGATGCAGTCGCTTCAACCGGTAGTGATGAATGACCGGCCGGGCCTCTTCCGCTAACGCAACAATCAGATTTAACATACCTCGGTCACACTCATCGCTAAATCCTTTGCTTATATTCAGTTACCGGCATCAACACGTCCCTGCTCCTGAGTTCGATTGGCAATGCTTCGCATCCACTACTAATTCCGTCAGTGTTAATACTTCCTGACAAAAGGCAAGCATCTCATGATTTGCGCGTTTTACCGCGCCGGTTTGCAGCACTCGGCACTTTTCCCGAACCATTTCGATGGTGGCTATTCTATCCTGCTCCAACAAATAATTGGATTCCAGCATTTTCAACAGAGCCCGCACACGAAAACGATCCATGCCCCAGTATTGCCGCGACAACTGGTCAGGGTGCCCCCCGTGTTTAATCAACAGCGGGGACTCAATATATAGCACGGGATAGCGAGAGCAATAACGCAACCAGTAGTCATAGTCTTCACAGGCCGGCAGCAATTCGTCAAACCAGCCAGTCTCATCGAATATCTCACGCCGCATGAGCACTGATGATGGTGAGATCACGCAAAGTGGCAAACACTTTTGATAGATAGTACCACCGCTTTTGTCATGCTTATTCATAGGATTAACGCGCTTTCCCTTGCGGATCCAGATTTCATTGGTGTGACAAAAACCGTAGCCAGGATTGTTTGCCAGGGCAACCATTTGCAGCTGTAATTTCTCCGGCATCCATTGATCATCGGAATCCAGAAAGGCAATCCAGTTGCCACTGGCTCTCTGGATACCCGTATTGCGGGCATGACTGACACCGCGATTCGCTTGGTAAACATAGTTGACCTGATCACCAAATCGATCCCGAATCATCGCTTCAGTCCCATCACTGGAACCATCGTCCACCACGATGACCTCGTGGGGAGGAACGCTCTGCTCCAGTACCGATTGGATCGCCGCAGCTAGCTGCACTACCCGATTAAATGTCGGAATCACGACGCTGATTTGAAACGTATCTTCAGGTATTACCATGCTTTAACTCGCTGTTTTTACTGCATCAGTTGCGATTGTGATCGATAGCCACCACAAAATTGGGCGAACCGTCAGATTCATTGTACCAGCAGAATTCGGCCTAATAATTGCAAAACTGTCAATCAGCACTGCCAGACAGTGAAGTAATTCTTTGATTTTATTTTCTATTTTAACCGGTAATTGAATGTTCTGTGCAACCAGTCACGCAAAATGATTCGCTGGAGCGCTATCCTTAATGGTGTTTTGACAAAGTCATGCTGCTAAAAGTAGACAACCTTACTACATTTAACTCCCGCGCCAAAAACGATATCAGTGTCTGGAAGTCTCTCTACTTCCTGAACTGGTATCGCATCATCCTGGCAGGCATCTTCGTGACCTCCATTTTTATGGAGAACAATCTGCGCATCCTCGGCAGCCTTGACCCGGTTGGCTTTGCCGTTACAGCTTATCTCTTCCTGGTCATCAGTGTACTGGCCAGTTTCTTGATCCACTGGCGCTGGCCGAATTTTGAAGCCATTGTCCTGCTGCTGACCATGGTAGACGTTACCGCATTAACCATCA
>DKAS01000048.1 GCA_002448875.1 Proteobacteria bacterium UBA6920
GACGCCAACGGCGGCCTGTTCGAAACTCTGCTGGACGAGCAGGACGCCGTCATCAGCGACCAGCTCAATCACGCCTCCATCATCGATGGCATTCGCCTGTGCAAGGCGCAACGCCTGCGCTACCAGCATGCCGACATGGCGGACCTGGAGCAGAAACTGCAACAGGCCGCCGCCTGCCGCCTGCGCCTGATCGCCACCGACGGCGTCTTCAGCATGGACGGCGAACTGGCGCCGCTGGATCGCATTACCGAGCTGGCCCACCGCTACGACGCCCTGGTGATGGTGGATGATTCCCATGCCACAGGCTGCGTCGGCCCCGGCGGCCGCGGCAGCGCCGAACATTTCGGCGTCATGGACCGCGTCGACATTTACACCTCCACCCTGGGCAAAGCCCTGGGTGGGGCCTCCGGCGGCTTCACCGCCGCCCGCCAGGCCGTGGTCGACCTGTTGCGCCAGCGCTCCCGCCCTTACCTGTTTTCCAATACCCTGCCGCCGGCGCTGGCCGCCGCCGGCCTCCAGGCGCTGCAGCTGATAGCCGATCTGCCGCAGCTGCGTCAGCGCCTGGCGGACAACACTGCCTATTTTCGCCGGCAGATGCAGCTGGCCGGCTTCGATATCATTGCCGGCAGCCACCCCATCGTGCCTATCATGCTGTACGACGCGAAACTGGCGCAGGCGATGGCGGCCGCCCTGCTGGCGCGCGGCGTTTACGTGGTGGGATTTTTCTACCCGGTGGTGCCCCTGGGGCGGGCGCGCATCCGCACCCAGATGTCCGCCGCGCACAGTCGCGAGCAGTTGGATCAGGCCATCGTCGCGTTCCGCGAGGTGGGGCGGGAACTGGGCGTGTTAACGGCCTGATCCGCTCCGGCTCACGGCGTCACATAGAAGAAGTTGACGCACATCTCATCGCGGGTACCGTTGCCCCAGGCCACCGGTTCACTGCGACTGCGGGTATCGTAGCTGCAAGTGACGCTCAATGTATCACCGGCGTGCACCCTGACCGCCGGCTTGCTCTCGTCATAGAAAAAAAACTGCTGCCAGTTGAAATCCCAGCGGGGAACCTGCGCCAGGCATTGTTTGGCGCCACCGCTGGTGGTGTTTTCCACCGTCAGCGAGCGACCCAGGGTGTGCATATGCGGAAACACGCCGTGTATCTGCGCCGAAAGCAATTGCACGGGCAGCGTGTAGCGCGCGGTAAATTTCGTATCCGTCTGCCCCGCCGGCAATACCATTTTGGTATCGGCCAGCGGCAGAATCAGCGCCTGTTTCTGTACGGCAGCGCTGAGAGCAAGGCGCATGGCGGATTGGTCGCTGCCGTCGCCGTTGTCGAGATTGTAATGCACCTGCAACACCAGCTTGCGGTCCTTAACCAGAAGCACGCCGGTACCGGAGGGGTAACGGGTAACCTTCACCCCGGGCGCCCAGCCCGCCACCATGGTAACTTCGCCGGCAAAGGAATTGTCCAGCCCGCTGTCGCCGAAACAAGTGTAGCCCGGCCCGGCGTCGGCGGCATCCAGCTGCTGTGCCGCCTGCTCAGCCGCCGCGGTATTCAGCGCGAACAGAATCATATGATGCACCAGCGCGGAATTGCCGGGCACCGCTTCAAACGCGGTGAGATACTTGTCCTGATCGGTAATGCCGGGATCGATGATGAAGCATCGGTAATCGTCCCCCGGATTGTCCGGCGGCTGGCCCTGCGGCACATAGGCTTCAGCCATGCTGGCGGTGGCACTGATTTCAGCCGGCGCCAACCCCGGCATTTGCGCCGCCTGCGGCGGCTGCGCCGGCGTGTCGCCGGCAGGCGCGCCCTGCTCCGCCCAGTTGCTCAGAGTGGTAATGTCATTGTCGGACAACCAGCGCGCGTCCTGAAAGGTGTTGCAGGCGCCGCTGTTGTCGACCAGAAACGGCGGCATGCTGCGGGCTCGAGTCACGCTGCCAATAACGGCGGCGCGCATCGATGCGCTGCCGTAGTCATCCAGCGGGAAAGGTGCGATACCACCCGCCTGATGACAACTGACGCAGTTGTCATTGAGAATCTGCGCAACGTGTTCATAATAAGTGGGATTGCTGACCGCCGGGTTCTTCTCTTCGACCGGCGCGGAGTTTTTGCCTCCGCCGCCGCCATCCGAACACGCCGTCAGAACAACCGGACCCAATACCGCCAACCATCGCCATCCACGCATTGCGCTCATCACCACTGATTCCTTTTTTTTTACTATTCGACTATCCCTGCGCGGGTTCCGCCCATAAGCCCGTCCCCGCGTCACTCCGGCCACCATGGCCTTTGCCCGAGGTAAAACAACCGTCCGCTCCGCGCCACGCGCGCGACCAGGAAAACATCTTAGGAAATTCCCGGGGGGGAATGCAATGTACAATTTTTCCCCACCCCCGCACACCGGGAACAAGGCAAGGCGCACAAGCATCAGTTGCAGAAAATCCGTTAGCGAAGGGGATGGAGTAGCCGGCATCGTTCCCTGCCCGGCATGCCAGCGCGGATTTTCACCAGGAAAATGCTCATTGCACCAGATAGCCGTGCCACAACGGCAGGGTGATCAGACTGAAAGCGGTCGTTGCCGTCACCGCCATGGCATACAGCGCGGTATCGAGATTGAACTGGTCGCAAATGACGATTCCCAGCACCATGCAGGGCATGGCCGCTTCCATAACGACCGCCGCCGCCGTTTCCTCGGGCAGGGCGAAAAACTGCAGAAACCCCCATACCAGCAGCGGCACCAGCAGCAGGCGCAGCAGAATCACCGGCGTCAGCGGCATCAGCATGCGCCATCCGCCGCGACGCCACTCCAGACTCAGCCCCAGGGAAATCAGCATCAGGGGTACCACGCCCCGCTCCAGCAGGTGCAGCAAACCGCGAATCATTTCCGGCATCGGTACCGCACCGATATTGAAGATGATAGCAAGCACCGCCGCCCACAGCGCCGGTATGGTCAACAGCGTGCGATAACCGGTGCCGGCGGTTTGCGCCTGGCCGTAGCGCGCCGCCACGCTGATACCCAGGGTAAACAACAGCGGCGTGCAGGCAAACAAATCATACTGAATCGCCACGCTGCGCGCCCACGGACCGAAAGCAGCTTCCAGCACCGGCAAACCCAGATAGGTCGCGTTCGGAAAAGTGGCGGCCAGTATCAGCGCACCCGCCTGCGCCGAAGCGTTCTTACAGTAACGGCAGGCCAGCCAGCTGCCTGCCACGCCAACCGCAATGCCAAATGCAGCCGCCGCGGCGATGACCACGGAGCCGGCACCCATCGGCGCCTGCCAGAGCACGGAAAGCACCAGGGCCGGCAGCAGCAAATAGTACACCAGCGAGGTCAACACCTTGCGGGTTTGCGCGGGCTCCAACCCCGCCGGCCGCAGGTGGCGCCAGGCGATGCCGCAGACGATCAAACCGGCCATTTGCCACAATACATCCAGCACGGGATCAGCCTCGCTGTCATTCGATGAACGGCCGCCATTCTACGCGAGCGTGGATTCCTTACCACATTTTTTTGCGCCGCTGCCACGACCCGGGCGGCGCTTTTTCGCACATAAGCTGCGGTATTCGGGGATGTTAATTTTTGTCATTTTGATTGTATAAAAAACTAACATGTGCCATTAGTTAATTAATTTGTATTTAATTTTCGTCCTGTAGCGTCAACAACATACTGACATTACAACAACTAAAAAGGTTGTATACCACAGTGCACGACTTGGAGCAGGGAACGCCAGAGATGCGATCTACCTCGGACATGTGTCCGAATGCCACAAGGAGCCACTATGGACGACATGAAACCCCCGCTGGCGCACATAATGGGCGCAGGGGTCGGCGTATTCGCTGATGCCACTGCCGGCGGCGGTGCGGCGGAGGACGGCGTTGCTTTGGCCGGACCTTCCTATGCTTCAGTCATAATCGACCATCTGCCGGATGCGGTGCTGATCGCCAGTGACAAAGGCGTGGTGCTGGAAGCCAACCAGGCTGCCCGCCAGCTGCTGCGCCTGTCCGAACCACGCCTGCGCCACTACAGCATCGACTGGCTGCTGGCGGCCCCGACGGTACAGGACTCCCTCAGCGAACACCGGTCCGTCAGACGTCTGCGCATCGGCTCCGCCGGCGACGCCGAGCCCATAGACCTGGAAATTCATGTCGAGCGCTTACACGCGGAACATGCCGGCCTGCAACTGCTGGTGCTGCGCAATATCAGCGATTATCAGCGAACCTGCAACGAATTGACCAAACTGGCGCTGACCGATGATCTGACGGGCATCTGCAATCGCCGGCATTTCATTCAGCTGCTGATGAAGGAGCTGGACCGGGTCAAGCGCTACGACACCAGACTGGCGCTGATCCTGTTCGACATCGACTATTTCAAGGATATCAATGACACCCACGGTCACGATGCCGGAGACGAGGTCTTGAAGCATCTGGCACAGGTCAGCAAACAGATATTTCGCGACATCGATACCATCGCCCGGCTGGGTGGCGATGAATTCATCGCCATGATGCCGCAAACCGGTGTGCACCAGGCGCACTTCGCCGTCAGCCGCCTGCGCGCGGCGCTGAAAGCGCAGCGCATCGAGTTCAACGACAAGACGTTTCAATATACCATCAGCGCCGGCGTGATCGAAACCACCCAGGATAACCTGTCTATCGACAATCTGCTGAAAAAAGCCGATACCGCGCTGTATGCCGCCAAACGCGGCGGGCGTGACGCCATTCGCACCGGCGATTATACGCTGCGCGTCTCCTCATAAAGCGCGCTATTTTCCCAGCAGCGCTATATCCGCGCCAGCGAATTGCACATGCAGTCGATGGCGCGTCGCCAGCCATTGCCAACTGGCATGGCTGTAAAACGCAATATGGGTGGGATCGCGCCGATAGTACCAGCCGGCAAAATCGGTTTGCGGGGTCAACATCCTGGTCATGATGGCCAGCCAGCCGCCGGGCACCAGCAGGGACACCAGCATGGCCAGGGTATCTCCCGGATCCTCCAGGTGTTCAACCACTTCGCTGCAGGTGACAAAATCATAGCGCTGCTGCAGCACCGCTGGACTCGCACTGTAGAATTTGTCATACAAAGCCATCATGTACCCTGTTTCACGAAACATCTGTGCCAGCGCCGGTCCCGGTCCGCAACCGAAATCCAACCCGCTGGCCGGCGGTGACACGCGGTCGCGCACCGCCGCGTACAAAGGCAGGAGAAACGCGCGATAGCGCGGGTCGGCGACGTCATTTTCGTGGGTATCGTAGTGCGCGCGCTCCGCGGCCGGCGCCAGGCGCTGTTGCGGATGCATAAATACCAGGTTGCAAACAGCGCAGCGGAAGTATTGCCGTTGCCCGTCCTCCAGGTACAGAGCGGTGCGGGGGTCGCCGCAGAGACGGCAGGCCGGCAGCGCCGTCAAGGCAGCTGACCAGCCGCCCAGTCCACCGGCGGCAGCAGATCGGGACCTACCATCCAGACCAGATGCCAGCCGCCGGCGGCGCGTTTTTCCAGGCAAGCTACGCTGCCGGGCGAAAACTCCACCAGGTTCACGCGCTCATTGCCGGTCAGCAAATGGGATACCAGGCGGCCCATGAAGGGCAAATGTCCTACTACCAGCGTGTCCTGGTCCCAGGCGTCGCTTTGCCAGGCGAAAGCCTGTGGATCGTCGTTGGCATGCAACAAATCGTGCTCTTCACCCGCCACCTCCAGTTCCAGACCCCGGATCAGCAGCTCGGCGGTCTGTGCTGCCCGCTTCTTGTTGCTGTGCAGGACGCGCCGGCAGGAGACTCCGGCGCGACGCAGCAGGGCCGCCACCGCTGTTACCTCGGCTGCCCCCTGCGCGCTCAAGCCACACTCCGGATCCTCCGCCTGGGAATAGGCCTGACCGTGCCTAGCCAACAATAGCTTCATACAGGTACCTCGCGCGTCGCGCCGGGCTTGCCGGCTGGTTGCTACCGGCTGTCCTCGGGCTCATTTCGGTTACGCATGAAATCGGCGGTGTTGCGCAAGGACTGCAACAGATGCGCGCGCATCAGCGTATCGAGCGCGCAATCTTCCAAGGCCCGTTCCATGCACAGCATCCAGGCGTCACGCTCGGCGGCGCCGATGGGAAAACTGATATGCCGGGCGCGCAGGCGGGGATGTCCGTATTCCTGCATATACAGCTGCGGCCCGCCCAGCCAGCCGCAAAGAAATTTGAACAGCTTGTCGCGCGACGTTGCCAGATCCCGGGGATGCAGGGCACGAATGGTCGCGGCCTGCGGCAGGGTATCCATCAAATCGTAGAATCTGTCCACCAGCGCGCGTACCCCCGCCTGTCCGCCCAGACGTTCAAAAGGAGTGACAGCCACTTGCATGCATCTCCTGCGTACTCAATCGATAACTAGAATAAAATCACCGCTGCGCCGAACAGTCGCTGATGAAAATACGCGAATAGCGCGCATACCAGACAGGCGGCCAGCAGGCGCCCGTAACCCAACTCGCCGACCCGCAGCGAATTGCGTTTCTGCAGAATCGCCACGAAGGGGAACACCGAGGTCAGCTGCTGATAGCGCCGCCAATGCTCACCCAGCGCCCGGCGCAGTTTGTGATCGATGGAAAACGGTCCGCCCAGCGACAACAGGAGAAAGGTGCCGAAAAAGACCTGTGCCGCCAGATCGCCGTTGAACACCATGTGCGTCGCCGACCACAGCGCGCAGCCCATCAGAAACGGATGGCGACTGACGCGCATGATGCCGACCGCAGGGCGGTCGGAAGCCAGCAGGGCCTCGCCACCGATCGCCGTGGCGTTAGGCGTCATCATGGCCAGGACCACGAAGACGAAGGCCAACAGCATCACCGCCAGCGCCAGCCAGCGGAAGCCTTCGATCGGCTCCCACAATACCAGCAGTGGCGCCCGGCGATAGGCCAGGATCAGCCAGACCAGACCAGCGATCGACGCCAGGGAAAATCCCGCCATGTAAACCTTCTCGCCCAGCAGCGCCACCAGGCGGTCACGCAGGCGTGAGCCGGAGATCAGGAAATGGATGGCAAGAAAGAAAGCCGCCGCAAGGTACATTTCAGTCATAGTGCTACCCCGAAGAGAAAAGCGTCGCCGTGGACCGCTGGTGCATCCTGGGTAAATTATACACGCGATCCCGGGCCACCAGGGTGCTCGCTACCCGCCCCGGTCGCAATACGGACACGCCAGAGGGTGAGGCATTACTCATTGGGTGATATAGTCATTGTCATACTATTTCTCTACAATTTGCAAGCAAAGCCCTGGGCTGGCCAGGGCACAACCGACGGGAGCTTACCACCATGAACGACCAGGTCGACGCCAAACTCATCGCCACCTCCAGCCTGGGAGCCGATCTGGAACCCACCGAGTGCGCGGTTCTGGCTTCCGCCATGCGCCGTCGCGAACTGCGGGACGGTGAACACCTGGTCAGAGAAGGGGAAAGCAACAGCGCCCTGTGCCTGCTGGCGACGGGCAGGCTGGTGGTCATCAGCAAAATAGAAGACAGGGAAACCGACGTCTACCTCATGCAGCCCGGCGAATGCGCCGGTACCCGCTCGTTCATCGACCGGGCGCCGCGCCGCGCCACCCTGCAATCCAAGGGGGCCAGCGTGGTTTACACCCTGCAGCCGGAAATGTTCGAAGCGCTGCTGGCCGCCCACCCGCGCATCGTTTACAAGGTGATGTGCGCCCTGTTCCGCATTACCCATTCCAATCTGATGCGCATGAATGTGGAAACGCGGGAACTGACCAACTATATACACAAAACCGGCGGTCGCTACTGAGCCGCTCCCCCCTGATTGATGCGCACCAGCTTGATAACACGCTGGCGCAGGTCAGGCAGATTGAACTGCTGCTCGCCCGGGCGCACGGCCAGCAGCACCGTTTCACGGCTGAACGGCCCCAGTTCCGATGCCGAGGTCTGTAACTGGTACAGTCCCGGACGCAAGACGCTGGTCTGCAACAACAGGCGCCCATCCTGCCGCTGCAGCGCATAACCGCTGAATGGCGCCGCCAGCGGCTCGCCGATGAACACTCCTTCCTTCACCCAGGCCACGCTTTTCCAGTAGGCCTCGAGCAGAGTGGCGCCCGATAAATAGTGGTAGAGCAGCACGCCGGGCGCGGGAAATTTCTGCGGATAATTGCACGGTTCGATCACTGCGCCGTAACTGCCGGTAGCGCCTGCCGCCAGCCATTCCATGATGCTCATTTGCGCCGATCCCGGCAGGACGCCACCGGTCGAGGTCAAATGATCGGCAACGGCGCCCGGAAAAAACCGCAGACTGTCCAGCCCCTCGACCCGGGACAAGCCGGTGAAATAAAACATGACATCCTGCCGGTCGCGCAGCGTGTTGGCGTGCACCACCTGAATGGAAAACTGCTTGCCCAGCACTTGTTCGATTTGCGGGTATTGCAGGGCACGCACATTGCGCGCCTTGTCGCTGGTATCCAGCAGATACGCGCTACCCGTCGGACGTGTCGCGTCCGCGCGTAAACCGCGTTCGATCAAATCCCTGGCCTGCGGCCAGTCGGGCGCCGCCAGCAACATCGCCGGGCGCACGCCATGATCGGTCTGCGGCGCCAGCGACATGCTGTTAAAATAGGGATTAGGCTGCCGGTCTTCCCGGCACTGGCCGGCGGGTTTCTGCTGGCAGAACTCTGCATCGTAGCCCAGCGCCAGGGCGCTGGTAATGGACATGCAGCCGACCCGGTATGGCTGCAGCCAGGCCAGGGCGTACGCCTGCACCGCTGCCGGAGTCTGTTCCTGAATTCGGCGGTACACATCGGCAAACGCCTGCGGTGAAATCTCCGGCCGGTCTACCGGCAAATGCACATGGATCAGGTTTTCCGCAGGCAGATGGCGGCGTTGCTGATAATAGGTGCCGATGCGCACGCTGAGGCTGGAAGCGTCGTTCACCACCACCGCCAGTTGCGCGGCCGCCAGGCGGTAGTCGGGCAGCAGAAAATAAGTCGCCTCGCTGTCGGCCCGCACCACCGAGGTGCAAAGCGTCGATAGCAACAGCAACCACCCTCCGCCCACGGACCGACGGGCGATAAATGCCGCTAGCCACAGAGCAGCGATTCCGCCGCCTGCCGCCCGGGATTCACGCGTCAGCGGCATGCCGGCCGTCGCCCGCGCCGCCTCACACCGATGGCGGCTTGAATGCGAATACGCGCTTTTCAAAACGCCAGCTGGTTCGGTAAAACGCCGCGACCGAATCCTTGACGATGACGGGTTTGAACGCCGCATCCAGCTTCAACCAGCGTTCCTGCAGATCGGCCGGCACGCCGGCTTCCTGCATGGCTTCGCGCAACAGTTGCTGGCGCATGGCGAAGTGTTCGGCGGTAATATACATGGCACGATGGGCTATCTTCGGCTCCCGCCCCGGATAAAAAACCCGGCCGCCCATCTTCTCGCCCATGAACTGGGTCTGCCGGTTTTCGATCGCTTCCTGGCTGTGACCGGCGAAAAACTGCTGCAACACCGGATGCGCATAGATCTTGTCGTAAAACAGCTTGTGCACCCTGCGCAACGTGGGTAAACCGCCGACGGCATCGAACAGGGTTTCGACCTTTGCCTGAACCACCATTACCGTACCTCCGCGCCTGTCGCCATGTTAAGGACTCACCTGGGCATCCAGTATAGCGCAGCACGCCATTCGCACCAGCATCGTGAAATTACTGAGCAATCATCGAGTTTACCCAACCCAGAAAAACGCTCGGATTCGTTTACCGGGGAAAGGACTGCCGGTCGCGAAAGAATCCGCCGCGGGGGCCGTCATCGGGCAAGGTGGCGAGGCAGACCGAGGTTGCCACACCCCGTTTCCAGCCCCATGCCGGGATTGGCGCCGGCTATCACCGCTATCTTTTTCTCCATGCTATGATCCGCCCTGGGTGCAATGTCGCCCAATCGGGCGTAACAAATACACTGCGGGTGGTTCAACAGGGAAAATTATAGTGCCATGCTTCCCCCGGAGAGAGCGCGCATGAAACGCACGGCCAAGCGGTCCCTGATTTGCCTTCTGCCCCTGACGCTGGCCCTGGTCGCTTGCAACCGTCCCGCGCCCCCGCAGGAAAAATTGACCATTACCGGCTCCAGCACCATCGCGCCCTTACTGGTGGAAATCGCCCAGCGCTATGAACTGCAGCATCCGCAGCTGAAAATCGACGTGCAGAGCGGCGGCTCCGCCCGCGGTATCGCTGACACGCGCCAAGGCAACGCGCACATCGGCACGGTTTCGCGCAGCCCACAGGCGGATGAACAGGATTTGCACTGGTACGGCCTGGCGCGTGACGGTGTCGGCATCATCGTCAATACCGCCAATCCGGTGGTCAGCCTGTCCACCCGGCAGATCGTCGATATCTACACCGGCAAACTGACCGACTGGGCGGCCATCACCGGCAAATCCGCCGCTATTTCCGTGGTCAACAAGGCCGAGGGCCGATCCACCCTGGAGGTTTTTCTGCGGTTTTTCGCCCTGCGCAACAGCGACATTCACGCCCATGTCATCATCGGCGACAACCAGCAGGGCATCAAGACCGTCGCGGGCAATGCCGGCGCCATCGGCTATGTTTCCATCGGCAGCGCGGAAGTAGCGATCAAGGACGGCGCCGCCATCAAGCTGCTGCCGGTCAACGGGATCGACGCCACCATCGGCAATGTCGCCAATGGCAGCTTTCCCATCGCCCGCACTCTGCATCTGATCACCACCGACACGGTGGATGAACAGGCGCAACGATTCATTTCCTACTGTCTCTCGGCGTCGGTGCATGATCTCATCGAGTCCCAGTACTTCGTCCCCGTGGTCCATTGACCTGCTGCTGCGCTGCTGGCAGCGGCTGGCCGCCGCCGTCGCCGGCGGCGTTCTGCTGCTGCTCGTGGCCTACCTGATCGCCGAATCGCTGCCCGCCCTGATGCGCATCGGCCCGCTTGCCCTGTTGACGGACCCGTCCTGGCATCCCCTGGAAGGCAGCTTCGCGCTGCTGCCCATGGTCATGGCCAGCGTCGGCATCGCCCTGCTGGCCATGGCGCTGGCGCTGCCTCTGGGCCTGGCCATCGCCTTGTTTCTCACTGTCTACGCCGGGCGCAGGCTGCGCGCCATCTATGTGGCGATGCTGGAGCTGCTGGCGGGAATTCCTTCGGTGATCCTGGGGTTCTGGGGTCTGGTCGCGCTGGTGCCCGTGATCGCGCGCTGGCAGGCGCCCGGCACCAGCCTGCTGGCCGCCGCCCTGGTGCTGGCCTTGATGATAACGCCGACCATCGCCCTGCTCAGTCACCTTGTCCTGCGGCAGGCGGCGCAAACCCATGCACTGACCACCGCGGCTCTGGCCTTATCGCACTATGCGCATATTTTCCGCGTGGTGCTGCCGGTCGCCATGCCCGCATTGGCCAGCACCGCGCTGCTGGCACTGGGCCGGGCGCTGGGTGAAACCATGGTGGTACTGATGGTCGCCGGCAACGTCGTGCAATTTCCCGCCAGCCTGACGACGCCGGTGCGCAGCCTGACCGCCAATATCGCCCTGGAAATGGCCTATGCCCGGCAGGAGCACCGTTCGGCCTTGTTCGTCAGCGGGCTGGTCCTGCTGCTGGTGGCGGGTGGACTCTATTTCCTCATCGCCCGGCTGCAGCGGGGTGACAAGGAGCAGGCGCCCGTGGAGAGCGCAGCGTGATCCGCTCCCTGCGGCAACGGCCCTGGAGCGATTCGCTGCTGGCGCTGGCCTGCACCGGGGCGGCGCTGTTACTGGCCGGGATTTTCTTTTTCCTGCTCTGGGATCTCGTGCGCCCGGGAATCGGTGGCCTCAGTTGGCAGTTTGTCAGCACCTTACCCGCGGCTGCCGGACGTGACGGCGGCATCGCCCCGGTGATCGTCTCGACCTTGCTTATCCTCGGTGTCTGTCTGGCACTGAGTGTACCGGTCGCCCTGGGGACGGCAATCTTCCTCGCCCAGCAGCAGCGGGGACTGCCCTGGGCCGCCTGGACCCGGCGCAGCCTGGACCTGCTGGCAGCGGTGCCGTCCGTGGTCTTTGGCCTGTTCGGCGCGGTAGTGTTTTGTGAACTCCTGGGTCTGGGATATTCCATCGCCGCCGGCGGCCTTACCCTGGCGTGCATGGTTCTGCCCTTCATGATCCGCGCCGCCGAGGACGGCCTGCGCGCGGTACCGCGGGAATACCATCTGGCGGCGAATGCCCTGGGCTTGTCGCAGTATCGCCTGCTGGGCGCCGTAATCTTACCCGCGGCCGCCCCCGCGCTGCTGGCAGCGCTGGTACTGGCCATCGCCCGCGCCCTGGCGGAAACCGCCGCCCTGCTGTTCACCAGTGGCTACGTGCTGCGCATGCCCTCTTCCCTGTTCGATTCCGGCCGTACCCTGTCGGTCCACATCTATGATCTGGCGATGAACGTCAACGGCGGAGAACGCAACGCCTACCGTTCGGCACTGGTGCTGCTCGTCCTGCTGCTGCTGATCAATACCGCGACCCATACCCTGTCCCGCTGCTTGAGCGGGAAAGCGAGAATCTGATGCATGCCAATCCTGTCGCCGACCCGGCCGCCCGCTTCACCGGCAGCAACGCCACCGGTCACAGCTGCGCGCAGTCCGTGCCCGCCGCCGATGCGGCGCCGGCCCTGACCCTGCGCGATGTCACGGTTGCCTACCACGACCGGGTAGTATTGCGCGATGTATCCCTGCAACTGGCGGTCGGCCGGGTCACCGCCCTGCTGGGACCCTCCGGCTGCGGTAAAAGCAGCCTGTTGCAATGCTGTAATCGTCTCAGCGACCTGATCGACGGCTGCCGGGTACAAGGCAACATACGCGTATTCGGTGAAGATATCTTGGCAGCGGCCTGCGATCTCCGTCGCTTGCGCAAACGCGTAGGCATGATATTCCAGAAAGCCAATCCCTTTCCCCTTTCCATCCGCCGCAATATCGAACTGCCGCTGATCGAACATGGCGTAAGGGATGCGCAGCAGCGCGACCACATCATGGAAAAGGTGTTGCGCGATGTCGGTCTGTGGCAGGAAGTGCGCGACCGCCTGCAGGCGCCGGCGCAAAGTCTGTCCGGCGGACAGCAACAACGTCTGTGCATCGCCCGCGCCCTGGCCCTGGCGCCGGACATTCTGCTGATGGATGAGCCCTGCAGCGCCCTGGATCCCATTGCCGGCGGCAGAATAGAAGAATTGATCGGCGAACTGCGCGGCCGCTACAGCATCGTGCTGGTGACGCACAATCTGTTTCAGGCTCGCCGCGTCGCCGATGACGTCGCTCTGCTCTGGCCCATGCCGGACGGCAGCAGATTGCTGGAATTCGCGCCCCGGGAAACAATCTTCAGCGCGCCGCAGCATGAACTGACCGGCCTGTATTTGCGTGGCGCCATGGGCTAACGGCCGACTATCACCCCGCGCCCTCTGCGGATTAGCGTGATTTGTGCCTTTCCTCCCCGTCGTTTGCCTACTTCCTGGCCAACTCTTTTTGCCGCCCTGACCGGGTTCCGATAAATTTACACTGACACATACTAATAACAAACGTCTGTCACGGGACGACGAGTGCAAATCGAAGGGGGTTGCTATGAATTCACGGCCGCAGGGGCATCGCACGCAACTGGTTATCTTGGTTTTGCTGCTCGCGTGGCTGACCAGCCTGGCTGGCTGCAGAGGCGCCAGCGAGGAAACCAGCAGCAGCGCGGCCAAATCCACCGCCGTCGTCAGCGAACTGGCGCTCAGTGCCGAGCGCAACCAGCTCACGGTGGGTGAATCGCTCGCCCTCGTGGCCAGTGTCAGCTACAGCGATGGCAGCAGTTCCGCGGTCAACGACCAGGTAACCTGGTCCAGCCGCAACAGCAACATTGCCACGGTTGACGCCGGTGGTATCGTCACCGCTTATCAGAGCGGGCGCACCACTATTTTTGCCGAACTGGATGGTGAGCGCGCACGCTTCAATCTGACGGTGGTGAACGACGACGCGGCAGAGCTGCCCACCCTGCAGTCCATCACGCTGGCCAGCGACGACACTTCCCCCTGCCCGGCCGGCGCTACCCGCCAGTTGACCGCCAGCGCCCTGTTCAGCGACGCCAGTACCCGGCTGATCAACGATGAGGCCAGCTGGAGCAGCAGCGACGCCAAGGTGGCGACGGTGGCTCCCGGCGGCAGCATTCATTGCCTGGCCGCCGGCAGTACGGTGATCGAGGCACGGCTGGGAGCGGTCGGCGGCCAGCTGACCCTCAGCGTGCAGGCGGACGCAGTGACTCTGACCGGCATCAGTGTCCGACACGCGGCCGAGCGCCTGCGCACAGGCGAAAAAGTGCAGTTCAGCGCGGTCGCCAGTTACAGCGACGCCAGCAGCGCGGACATCAGCGAGCAGGTGACGTGGAGCAGTTCCGATGAACAACGCGCCCGCGTCGCCGCCGGCGGCCTGGTCGAGCTGCTGGCATCCGGCGAGGTGACGATAAGCGCCGCCACCGCCGGGCAGCGCGGTGAGTTGCTGATCACCATTGAAGACCTCGACGTGACGCTGCAGAGCATCAGCATCGATGCCGGCAACGGCGAACTGCGCAGCGGCCGACAACTGCAGTTCCACGCCACCGGCCTTTACAGCGACAACAGCAGCGGCGATCTCAGCCAAAGCGTGAGTTGGGACAGCAGCAACCCGCAGGTGGCCAGTGTCACCACCGGCGGCCTGGTCGAGCTGCTGGCACCGGGCAGCAGCACCCTGTCCGCCACCCTGGGCACGATCAGCGGCCGCAAGGTCCTGCAAGTGCTGAGCGGCAGCGTGCGGTCGTTCAGCATTGCCGCGCCCGCGGCACTGGTGCTGGCACCGGGGACCAACACCCGTCTGCGTATGCGCGCGACCTACGCCGACGGCGGCAGCGGCGAGCTCACCAGCGGCATCGGCTGGACATCCAGGCAATCGACGGTGGCCACCATCGCGGCCGATGGGCTGGTAAACGCCCTCGCCAGCGGCAGCACGGAAATTGTCGCCAGCTACGGGGACGCCGCATCGCGCACCGCGCTGGCTGTCGTCGACGCCATGCGCCTGCTGGTCGACGCGCGCTGGCCCGGCTCGCTCAGTCTGACGTGGCTGCCGCAGACCGGAGCCGATGCCTACCGGATTTACTGGAGCAACAGCGCGGGCGTGGACAACAGCGGCAACGTGACTGCCGATCTCGCGCAGCCGCCGTTGGTGGATTTTGCCCTGGCCGCGGGCCAGGACTATTACTTTCGCCTGGCGACCATCAGTGGCGGCGTGGAAAGCCCCCTGGGACCGGAGCTGGCGCTGCCGGCCGGCGCCCTGGCCAACAGCGTATCCCGGTTGGACGGCGTCAATCTCGGCAGTGGCCTGAACGATAACACGCAACTGCGCCAGACCCTCAGCGTCACCGACACCGCGCAACACCCCGATCTGGCCCCGGGCAGCGCCTATGCTTCACGCACCGCGGCCAGCGATAGCGAACCGCTGCGTCTGAATCTGGAATTGGTCAATAACTCGAGCAACACCACCTATTGCAATATTCAGGTGCACGGACATTACCGCGGCCCCGCCGGCGACATCGCCAACGCCGTGATCAACCACCCCCTGAGCGGCGGCGTTCTGCCCACCGCCATCGGCCTGCACAACAGCTGTCTGGCCCCCGGCCAGCGCGGTTATGTATTCGCGTCCTGGTCGAATATCTATGGCATCACCGACGGCGTGGTGATCGAGCGCATCGAAGGCACAATCACCGACGCGGTCAGCCCGCCCGCCATGCAACTGCTGGCAGGCGCCCTCACCACCGCCGGCAGCATCAATCGGCTGACGGTGAACAATCTCGGTGCCGCCGCCGTCGATATCAACAGCTACTACGGCGCGGTCAACAGCAAGTTTCTGCTGCTGGACAGCGCCGGCGTCCCCCTGCACTGGGGCTATCTGAGTTTGCCCGCCGACGCCACCAGCAGCCTGATCGCGCCCGCCGGCAGGCTGCAGCTGGAGTTTGCTGACAATTACGCGGGCAGCGCCGGCAGCGTCGTCTTCTTTTTTGATGTCGATGCGTCGCCCAACGAGGCTTTTCCCACCCAGGCGGTGGCCAGCCCCTGAGGCGCGACGCGCCCGGCGCTACCAGTGATAGGCCAGGTCCAGTTGCAACTGATCCTCGTCGCGCAGCGCGTACAGGGGAGCATCGGCGGCTGAACTGGCGAAGGCCAGGCCCTGCAGGCTGATTTTCCAGTGATCGCCGACACGCCGGCTGGCCTCCAGGCTCAGGGTATGACCGTCGCCGCCATTGTCATAGATCACGCCCAGCAGCGCCTCGCTGCCGGCGGTATCATTCAATGCCAGGCGCAGCCCCAGCATGGTGTCGTCGGCAAACATCGCCGCCGACTGGCTGCCGCGCTCGTCATAGAGATATTCCAGCACCACGCCCAGATCCACGCCGCTGCCGGCTATGTCGGCGAATGTATATTCCAGGCCGGCGGTGGCCGCGCCGTAGGCCGGTTCGTCCGTCTGGCGGTACACCGCCTCCAGTTTCCACAGCCAGCTGCCATAGGTCGCCTGTGCGTC
This sequence comes from Proteobacteria bacterium UBA6920, assembly GCA_002448875.1. Classification (GTDB taxonomy): domain Bacteria; phylum Pseudomonadota; class Gammaproteobacteria; order SG8-11; family SG8-11; genus UBA6920. Next base: position 16,500 of record DKAS01000048.1, read on the forward strand.
CAGGGCACTCTGCCGCATCTGATAGTAATAAGGCCGCAGACTTGCGCCGGTGGCATCCACCTGCGGCAGCAGACGCGGCTCGCGCGCCGTGCCGGCGAAATAACTCAGCCCCAGATCCCAGGCGGCGATGGATTTATACCAGCGCGCCGCATAGTCCACGTGCCGGTCACCGTCCGCCGATTCATATAAGGGATGATCAGTGTCCACCGGCAACCCCAGGAAGGGACGACCGTCGGCCGCCGGATAGGTGCGCGGACGAAAGTACGGCAGCACATACATATCCAGAGTGCCCCACTCGCCGATCAGCGCCAGATCGAGCATGGGCTGACCCAGTTTTTCCTCGCCATCCATGCCTTCCACCAGGTCGGTTTGATTGACGATATCGACCAGGTGCTGCGACTCGGTGACCCCCCAGAATACCTTGCGCATGCCGGCGCGCAGTTCCCAGGCATCGGCGGCGTAGTTCAGGGAAAAAACGCGCAGGTCCGCGTGATTGCTACCGCTGTCGCGACTGCCGCCGCGCGCGAAGCCCTCGAAGGTGAACAGCAGACGCCGGTCCAGCCACTGCGTGCTGTAATCAGGCTCGACGGCAACGGATGTATAGTCGGTATCCCCAGCGCCGTCACCGGCATGGCTGTAGCCCCGCCACTGGGTAGAAAAGCTGCCGGACCAGGGTCCGGCAGCAAGGCCTTGCATGGGCAGCAGCAAGGCGACTCCCATTGCGGGAAGGGAAAGTTGCAACCAGGAATTGCGCATATCAACGGGCGCGCTGCAGGCTGTTCTGGTCGAAGTCCCGGTCCTTCAACCCGCTCTGGAAGCTATACTCCTGCCAGGCCAGCGTAGTGCTTTTGCCGGTCTGATGGTTTTGCATCTCCATCCGCCCGGGCCGCCAGTACTGGTTCAAATACTGCTGATAGTCATGGTAAACCAGGGTTTTCAGCAGCTCGTCCTTGCGGTCGTAGTAATCGATTTTCACCGGCTGATACATCTTCTTATCCATCCACACCACCTGCCGGGTGTAGCCGGAATTCTCGTACTGCGGGTAACGCTCGATAACGAAGGTAGCGGCGCCGTCCAGCGTCTCATCCCGCAGATACTTATATTTGTACTTGTCGATCTCCTGCGAGGAAATATCCTCATAGGCGAATTCGCTGCCCATGAAAGGACCGGACTTGTTGGCCGAAGATACCCGCTTCACCCGTTTCAATGCCGGCAGGTACAACCACTGGTCATCGGCGACGGTGGCATGGGTATAGCTGAGAAACGCCGTACCCTTGACGTCGGCGGGGCTGTCGAAAATGATCAGTGACTTGTCGCCGTCACCGGCGGTTTCCAGGGTCTGCATGCGATTCTCGCGCACGCTCTCCTCCCCCTGCCGGTTGCGCAGCACCATTTGAATGTGCGCGCTCTGGTCACGCCAGCCGACATCGCGTTTATCCGCCTCGCGGGCGATATCCAAACCCTGCTCCTCGGCGGTTTGCGCGCTGCCGTCAAGCGGCAGGAGCATCGGCAGCAACAGCGTCAGCAGCAATCGCTTCATCGTTTTTCTCCTCTAGTTTCATCAACAGAACCGGTGTCAACAGGAAATCCGCCAGCAGCGCCAGAGCGATGACGATGGCGGTCAGGGTGCCCATCACGGCATTGACCTCAAAACTGGACATGGCCAGCACCAGAAAGCCCAGTACCAGCACCACCGAGGTGACCCACATGGCGCGGCCCACCGAGGTGAACGCGTAGCGCACCGCGTCCTGGGCGTCGAGGCCTTTTTCCTTGCGGGCGCGGGTATACTTGCTGAGAAAGTGCACGGTATCGTCGACGACGATGCCCAGGGTCATGGAGGTTACCACCGACAGCGCCAGCCCCACTTCGCCCACCAGCAAGCCCCATAGCCCGAATCCCATGGCCGCCGGCACCAGATTGGGCACCATGCTGATCAGGCCGATTTTAACCGAGCGCAGGGTGAAGATCAGAATCAGCGAAATCAGCAGCAATGCCACCGTGGTGCCAAGCAGCATGCTGGCGATATTGCGCTGGCCGATATGGGCGAACATCAGCGTCGGGCTGGAGGCATTGTGCGTCACGATATGGCCGGCATTAGCCGCCAGCCAGGCATCGGCGCGCTGTTCCAGCGCCAGCACCTGCTTGCTGGACAGAGTATGCAGGGTGGCGGTCAGTTTGGTGGCGCTCTTGTCGATATTGATCTGGTCGTTGAGGTCCAGTCCGTAAGGCAGCGACATTTCGTACATCAGCAGATACTGTGCCGCCAGATTGCGATCCGACGGCAACCGGTACCAGGCTGGATCATCGCCGTGCATGTTCCTGTTCAGGCGCATCATGATGTCGGTGAAGCTGTTGACATGAATCGCTTCCGGTTGCGAACGGTACCACTGGGCGAACGCCGCCACTTCGCGCATGAACTCCGGATCACTCACTCCCCCCGGTTCGCCGGCCGCCAGTGAGTAGCTGATCAGATAGGTGCCGGTGAGCCGGTCAACGGTATAGTCGGTATCGGCGCGAAACGCCACGCTGCGGTCGAAGTAGTTGACGAAAATATCGTTCAATTCGTTGCGCGGCAGAAACGCCGTCAGCAGCAGCGCCACACCCAGCATCAACGGCAACAGCAAGCGCCTGCGCCGGACCACGAACTCGCCCAGGCGCGCCATGCCGCTGTAATCGTCGCCGGCACCGGCGCGCACCCGCAGCGGCAGCAATGACATCACCGCCGGCAGGAAGCCCAGCGCCAGCAGCCAGGAGGTCAGGACGCCGGCGGCGACGATATTACCCAGATGCACGAACGGCGGCACCTCGGAGAAATTCATAGTAAGAAAACCGATGGCGGTGGTAATGCTCGCCATGGTAACCGGCTTGAGGTTGACGCGCAGGCTTTCGACGATGGCGGCACGCTGGTCCATGCCGCGGCGCATCTCATGCAGCATGGTAACCAGGATGTGCACCGCGTTGGCGATGGCTACGGTGAGAATGATGGTGGGCGCCGTCGCTGATGGCGGTGAAATCGGATAGCCGAGAAAACCGCCGATACCCATGGCGCTGACAATGCTCAGGAGTATTACATTCAAGGTGATGAAAGTACCGCTGTAAGCACGCAGCAGCACGCCCAGGGTCACCAGCATGACGACGAAGCTCAGCGGCACCAGCGTCTGCATATCGCTGAGCGAGGCTTCGGAAAACGCGTTGTTCATCATCACCATGCCGGTGAGCCGCACTTCGATATCGGGATAAGCGCGGCGCACCTCGTCGGCAATGGCGCGCACATGCTGCACCACCGCCGGCGTCTCCGCGGTTTCATCGACGCCCGGCATCTGCACCGTGATATTCACCCCGGTGACGTCGCCCTTGGTCGAGACCAGGCGGTTGACCAGCAGCGGATCGTGCAAAGCCACGTTGCGTACCGCAGCAAGATCGGCCGCGGTCAAGGCCGCGACATCGGGCACCAGGTCGGAGACCACCAGTTCATCGCCCACGGAACGGGTATGCTGAAAATTGGTGAGCGAATCCACGCGTATGGAATACGGTGTCTTCCAGGCTTTGGCGGTCACCGCAGCCACCGCCGCCAGAGTATGCTGGCTGAATACCTGGCCATCGGCTGGCGATAAAACGATCAGTACGTTGTCGCTCTTGGCGTAGGTTTTTTCCTGCGTTTCAAACGCCTTGAGCTGCGGATTGTGAGCGCTGAAGTAAATCCGGTAGTCGTTGGTAAATCGCAGGTACTGCCCCCCCATCCCGGCGGCGGCGACCAGCACCAGGGAAGCCAGAATGACCCACCAGCGATAGTTCAGTATCCATTGCCCGAAGGCCCGTTCCAGCTTCTCCATGGCTTTTTCCTTTGTTAAATTAATGGTGTATTTTTCGTTCTGAATTTAATGTTCAATATTCATTCTACAGACCAAAAAAAAGATGTACCCGCACATCTTCCTCGCCAACCCGGCTCAGCGCTTTCTCAAACCGGCCAGCAGCAAATCGACCACGCCACGAATCAGGGACTCAAATTCTTCTGCGTCAAATAAATGCAGAAAAACCGGCACGTCGAACAGAGTGATGGACGCGTAAACATGGCGGCCGGTGGCAACCACATCGTCCACATTGAATTCTCCGGTTTGATTTCCATAGGAAAGGATCTCCGCCAGCAGTGCGATTCGCGCCTCGATTTTTTCATAAATCATGGCATGACGTTCCTGGCAGACATACTCAACCAATTCACTGATTTTTGGCTGATTTTTATTCATTTCCAGGTTGTAACGGTAGGCTTCCAGAACAAAGGCGTGCAATTTCTGGGCGGCACTGAGCCTGGGATTGCGAATGGCGTCACGAATGCGCTGACTGCTGGTGGCCATGCAGCGCTCGACACAGGCGGCGGCGATATCCTGCTTGTTTTCGAAATAGCGGTAAAGATTGGCGGCGGACATGCTGGAGTCCTGGGCAATTTCCACCATCGTGGTCTTGCCATAGCCATAGGTGATAAAACGGTTCTGGGCCGCGTCCAGAATCAACTGGCGGATTTGTTCAATGTCGATATCGGGATTGGCCATGCTTGTCATACCCACTATTAAAAATCAACATGAGTGAATAGTCAAGAAATTATTCACTATTCACAGCATTTGTTCCACAAACCAGATGGCTTTATGGCCCGGGAACCCCGTTCAGCCCCGGCTCAAGTCCGAACCGCCCCTCCGCCGCCAACGGACTCAAGGTATTTCTTCTATATAGGTGCGCACTATCGGGGTCTGCACATATATTTTCTTGCCATCCTGCACGGCCCAGAAGTAGTAATAACCCTTGTCCGGCTCCGATGTCACCTTGCTGTCTCGCACCTCCCAGCTTTTGACGTGAGAACCGTCGGCATAGGTGACACGGTAGTCCCCTTCCAGCCACGTCACGCCGATGCGGGCGATCTTGTTCTGTTGTTCTTCTGAGCAGCCGCTGACCGACCCGAGCAGCAGGCTAAGCGCCAGTAAAAATACTGTTTTCATGGGTTTCTCCTCTTTCCCGGCGGTACCAGGCCATGGCAATCGAGGGTCGCCATAAGCGGGCTGGAACCACCGTTGTGTAGTGTATGCGAACTGGCGGCTAAAAGGCAGTCCCGACCGTCCCGGGCAGGACGGTAGGGGCCACGAAGGACGCGCCATGAACGTGCATGGCATGCCGGTGGCTTGCCCTGCCTTGCAGCGGCAATTGCCAATTGCCAATTTGTAGCCATCGTACACATATTTTTCGAACCTGGAGACGTCATCGGTGCTGGGTGACTTTCATCGATCGTAAAGCATGACATTCGGGAACCGAATTGACTCCCTGGACGACAGTAGTGTAGCGTCCTGAGGGCATGTAGCCGGTCGGTGTTGTTTATTTAGCGAGCAGGACACTCTCCAGTTAACCGGAGGCAACGCTTCTGTTGCAAGGCTACAAGACGTGCACGATACGCGCATCGCCGATCAGACGCGGGGTATGCGGTAATCGTGTTAAGTGGAAACAGGTATGTCGTAGACCATAAAAACCAATATGTTTTTTCATTTCTTCAAGGAGATGATTCATGAATAACAATAAACACCAGCGCTCTCTTGCCAAGCTCGCATTACCGGGCCTGCTCGCACTGGGACTGACCGGCACCCTGTTTGCTGTCGGCGCCAATGCAGCGGTGGAGGTCACTGGCGTCACCGGCAACAGCGCCACGGCATCCATTGACAGCTACAACGACTGCGGGTACGAATTTATCATGGTCACCGGCGCAGACAACAAGACACTGCAAGCACCCGGCGCACCGGCCAACGTCAGCTCCGCATACGTTTTTGGCTATAAATATGACTGGTGTAACAACAGTGACACCATGTTTTTCGGCTGGAGCGACAACGTCAATTTCAAAATGAATGCATCTCTGACCAAAGCGTCGCTGAGCGCCTCGTTCACCGCATACGAATACAGCACCACCAGCACATGCGGAAACTATGAATGCCCACTTGCCATAACCATTGATGCCACCTGGATAGGCAGTGGCGATATGTCCGCCCAATCATATGACTCCAGCTACAACTACGGTCCCTACCGTTACAAATCCACTTCCCGGGGCGTGTATCGCGACGCGCAAAGCGCCATCAATCTGAACGGAGGAACCTGGAGCGTCAACAGCCCCGCGGCCGGTTATATGGGCACTAATAACAGCCATTCGGTAAGCATCACCAAACCGTAACGGCTGACTGCCCGCGGCAGAGACGATTATGCGCGGGAAAACAACAAGGGGCCGGAATGTTCGGCCCCTTTTTTTGCGCTGGAACCGCATGGTCATGTCAGGAGATGACTGCGTCTCATAGCCTGTGTGGCGGGCTGTTGCCGGCGCGCCGGCAGACATGGCTACAGCGCGTAGTGGCCGGTTTCACCGATGCAGATGCTGGTGCGCGGCAGGGTGGAGACAGCGTGTACGTAATCACCGCTGGTGCCAGTGGGAACCGTGGCAACGCCAGCACGCCAGCCCGCCAGGCGGGATTTAGCATCGCACCACCAGGCATGCAGCGGCGCACCTCCCGTCGCCGTGGGCGGCTGCAACCGGGTAATGGACCGCACCAGCCACTTGATGCGCAGGCGATTGCGGTTGATCCGCAGCATGGTCTGCCAGGCCAGGGCGGAAGACCACAACAGCGTCAGCAACAGCAAGCCGCTTGCCGCCGCCTGTACCATGCCACCGTCACGCAGCGCCGCCACACCGCAGGCCAGGTCCGCGTAGGCGGCCAGCACCAGCAACTGAAAACACAAACCATGGCCCGCGATCCACCGCCAGTGACGGTAATACCAGCCACTGGCATTGGCCTGCATCTCCTGCAACAGGTCGCCTTTGCTGTAAGCTGCGCTAGATTCACCCGGCCGAGAGCTGACCTCCACATTCTGGTTTTCACAGCGATGCAACTGGCCGGTGACACGCTTGATACCGTAGCGAAAATAGGCGGCCAGAAACAACGCGATTCCCGCCAGCCAAAAGATCGAGTAGTGCGTCAGCAGTTGCAGATTGTTTTCCATGATCGCCTCTGGGTTATGAAGAAGGTGCGCGCCAAGCGCCACGCATGCAAGGCAGAATAAGCCAAGTGCGCTCGCGGCTCAGTGCGGTGCTGGGGGTTTTGCGGGTGAATTATTACCAGTTTGCGGCAACTACCGGTAACATGGGCGACATTGCCGGCCACCGCGCGTCAGCGGCCAGGACGGCGAATGCTGAAGGGGGTGCCGCCGCCCCATGCACGCGCCAGCAGTCGGTGTCAGCGCAGCGCGTCACCCATGCACGGGCACGCGCCGCCGCCGGTTCAACGGCCGGCTCAGGCCTTGCGCACCTTGGTCAGCGGCACGGTGCTGCTGTCGGGCAGGGAAATATTAAGCTCCAGGATTTCGCAGTTGCCATCGTTTTCGATAGTTACCTGGATCTTGTCATAATCGATCGCGACGTATTTCTCGACCACCTTGAGAATATCTTTCTTCAGTTCGGGAAGGTAATCCGGGCCGCTGCGATCTATATGTTCACGCGCCAGTATTATCTGCAGGCGTTCCTTTGCTACTGCAGCAGACTTCTTTCTCTTTCTTAATAGATAGTCAAGAATCGCCATAGCATCAGGTTCCAAAGAGACGTTTGAATAAACCCTTCTTCACGGGAGTAATGAAACGGATGGGAATTTCCTCGCCCAGCAGACGCTCCACCAGGTCCTGATAGGCCAGCCCGCTGATGCTGTTTTCGTCATGAATAATGGGCACCCCGGAATTGGAGGCCTGCAGCACCGAGGTCGATTCCGGAATCACACCCGCCAGCGGAATACCCAACAGTTCGATGATGTCATCGATGCTGAGCATTTCCCCCGCCGATACCCGATTGGGATCATAGCGGGTGATCAGCAGGTGCTCCTTGATCGGTTCGTCGCCGTCGAGGGCGCGCTTGGATTTCGCCGACAGAATGCCGAGGATGCGATCCGAATCGCGCACTGAGGAAACTTCCGGATTGGTGACGACGATGGCCTCATCGGCGAAGTACAGCGCCATGACCGCGCCGGTTTCAATACCCGCCGGGGAATCACACACGATGTAGTCGTGGGTCTTGCGCAGCTCATTGAGCACCCGCTCCACCCCTTCTTTCACCAGGGCTTCCTTGTCACGGGTTTGCGAAGCAGGCAGGATATCGAGATTAGCCAGCCGCTTGTCGCGAATCAGGGCCTGTTTAAGACTGGCCTCGCCGTGGATGACATTGACGAAATCGTAAACCACCCGCCGTTCGCAACCCATAACCAGATCCAGATTGCGCAGACCGACATCGAAATCTATCACGACGGTTTTGTAGCCGCGTTTCGCCAGCCCCGTCGCCACGCTCGCGCTGGTCGTAGTTTTGCCGACACCACCTTTACCTGAGGTGACAACAATTACTTTGGCCATGAATGCCTCCCACGTTTAAATAATCTTTGCACAGCTGTCTGTCTATCTGTCGCCCGGCTCGCCATCAATCCAGAGGCTTGATGTTGAGCTGCTCCCCCGTAAGATAAATCTGTACGGATTTCTGACGAATCTCTTCCGGAATATTATCAAAAAAGCGATAGCTGCCCGCGATAGCCACCAGTTCGGCATCCATGCAATGACAAAAAATCCGCGCTTCGGTATCACCGGTGACACCCGCCAGCGCGCGGCCGCGTAACGGCGCGTATATATGTATATTGCCGTCTGCGATCACTTCAGCGCCGGCGTTGACCGCGGCCAGTAAAATGAGATCCCCGCCCCGGGCGTACACTCTCTGCCCCGAACGTATGGGCTGATGTATCACCTGCGTCGTCGACTCTACCGTCGCCGGCGGCGCGCTTACCGAGCTCGACTCCTGACGCGAGGCGGCGGGCGTCGTTTCCTTGACATGCGATTTATGTGCCGAGTTTTCTATAATTTTATCGATGGTTTGCCCGGTAAGCACGGCAAAACCCGCCATGCGCGCGGCCGCGGTTTGCGCCGCGCTGCCGTTCTGCACACCTACCGGCACGAGATTGTGTTTGGCCAGCAAGGTCTTCAGCGCCGGGAAATCCAGTTGCTCTTCCAGGTCCCGGGTCAGAGCCAGATCGATGACCAAGGGCGCGTTGTTAAAGAAATCCAACGCGGCCGCCAGACTTTGCGTCAGATCGAATTCGATTTCTTGCAGTTCACAGCGGCTGATTTTCAGAATTGGCAGAGTGAATACCGAGCCCTTCAATACGGCGGCGGGAGCGCGGTCCTCTTTTGGTGAAAGCTTGCTGGGGGCGGATGAATTAGATTGAACCGTGTTCATTGGTTATAAGCTCTAACCCACATTCTCCAGTACAGTGAATCACCTCTCGTCAAGGCAGGGCAAAATTTTCCAACGACTCTGACGGTCAACGAAAATGTCATATTGGGTCAAAATAATAGCTAAAGTCGTGGATAAGTGCTAACTATTTTTTGGCGAATCCGCTTCGCCATGGCCTGCCAGCTCGCGAATCGGCCATGGTGTTGCCCTCGATATACCCGCCTTTATTACAATGATTATGCCGCAGGGAAAAACGGCGCGCCGCGCCCAACGCAACGAAACCCCTCCCCGCCGGTATCGGCGCGGACCAGGAGTGAACGGAAAACAGGGGAAAAACACTATCGAATTGGTCGGGGCGAGAGGATTCGAACCTCCGACCCTCAGCACCCCATGCTGATGCGCTACCAGGCTGCGCTACGCCCCGACGGTTTGGAAATGAAAACGGCCCTCATCGGGCCGGGCATATAATACATGAATTAGGCCAATGGTAAAATGGTTGTCAGCGTTTTAATACCTCCAGAACGCTTTCCAATTCCGCCACCATCTGGCGGATGATTTGCCGGCTCTGATTGACATCCTCCCTGGCCTCGGTATCGGACAGTTTCTGGCGGGCACCGCCGATGGTAAATCCGTGCTCGTACAACAGGCTGCGAATCTGCCTGATCATTAATACGTCATGGCGCTGATAGTAACGCCGGTTTCCACGACGCTTGACCGGCTTTAATTGCGGAAACTCCTGCTCCCAGTAACGCAGCACATGGGCTTTTACCCCGCACAAATCACTGACTTCACCTATCGTAAAATATCGCTTACCCGGGATAGGCGGCAGTTCATTGTTGTTCGCGGCTTCCAGCATAGGCCTCGACTCTAGCTTTGAGTTTCTGCCCGGGCCGGAATGTCACCACCCGGCGGGCGGTTATGGGAATCTCTTCCCCGGTCTTGGGATTGCGCCCAGGCCGTTGATTTTTATCGCGCAAATCAAAATTCCCGAATCCGGAAAGTTTAACCTGACGCCCGTGTTCCAGTGCCCCACGAATTTCTTCAAAAAAGATTTCTACGACTTCCTTGGCTTCCCGTTTATTGAGGCCAAGTTCTTCATAGAGTTTTTCCGCCAGTTCGGCTTTGGTTAATGCCATATTTAACTCCTCAGTGTTCCCCCGAGTTCTTTTTCCAACACCGTCAGAACCTTTGTTATTTCGGCATCTACATCGTCATCATTAAGTGTGCGTGTTAGATCTTGGAACGTCAAGCCCAACGAAATACTTTTTCTTCCTGAATCAATACCTTTCCCTGTATATACGTCAAAACACTGCAACTTCTTTAGCAATTTTGTGGCGCTTTTTTGAACACATGATGCAATAACATTGTATTCAATAGAGGCATCAAGGACGATGGAGATATCGCGCCGAACCGATGGGAATTTGGATATTTCAAAGAAGTTTGGCGACAATCCCTGTCGGATCGCTGCAAGTTCCAGCTCGAAAACATAGGGTTGACCGGAAATATCCAACTCAGACAGTAGGTTAGGACGTAACGCCCCCATCCAGCCTATGGCCTTGTCATCGATATAGAGTCGCGCGCTCTGCCCCGGGTGCAATACCGGGTGCTCCTCCCGCCGACAGCTCAGCGACAGCCGGTTAAGCAGCAACAGGTTTTCAAGATCGCCCTTGATATCGAAGAAATCCACCACCCGCCCGGCGTTACCCCAGGCTTCCTGGCTTACTTCCCCCACCGCCACACCGGCCAGCATTTCGTCCTGCACGATGGCGCCGCTCTGGCGCCGGAAACGCAAGCCCGTCTCGAACAAGCGCACTCGCGCCTGCTGGCGCGCCTGGTTGTGGCGCACGGCCTGGACCAGGCCGGGCCATAGACTGGTGCGCATCACCGACATGTCGGCGGAGATGGGATTCGCCAGGCGAATGAACTCCTGGCCAGGATCGAGAGCTGCCTGCAGGTTCTCATCGACAAAGGAATAGGTGATGGCCTCGTGATATCCCCGTTCCAGCAGCAAACGTTTGTAGTCGACGCCGTGCACCACGGTCTCACTGGCGGCGGTCACCGCCATGGGCACCAGTAGACGCGACGGCTGGATATTGTCGTAGCCATAGATACGCGCCACCTCTTCCACCAGGTCGGCTTCGATGGCGATGTCAAAACGGAAATCCGGCGGCAACACCTGCCAACCTTCGGCCACGGCGTTCACCTGCATGCCCAGACGCCGCAGTATGCTCTCGACGGTCTTGTCATCGATCGCGGCCCCCAGCAGGCGCGCCAGCTGGCGCCGTCGCAACACCACCGACGCGCGCCGCGGCACATGCGCATCGGCGCTGACCTCGCTCACCGGCCCCGGCTTGCCGCCAACGATGGCAAGCAGCAGGGTGGTGGCGCGCTCGATGGCACGGCGCTGATTCTGCGGATCCACCCCGCGTTCGAAGCGGTGCGATGAATCGGTATGCATACCGTAGGCGCGCGCCCGGCCGGCCATTGCCAGCGGTTGAAAGAAAGCGCTTTCCAGAAAAATATGGCGCGTGCCGTCGCCGACCGCGGAATCTTCGCCACCCATGATACCCGCCAGCGCCAGCCCCCGCCGATGATCGGCGATCACCAGGGAAGAGGATTGCAGGCTGATTTCCTGGCCATCGAGCAGCTTGAGCTTTTCACCGGCTTGCGCCTTGCGGACGCGGATACCGCCCTGCAATTTCTCCAGATCGAAGGCGTGCATGGGCTGCCCCAGCTCCAGCAGCACGAAATTGGTCACATCCACCACAGGACTGATGCTGCGCAGACCGCTGCGCCGCAGCCGTTCCTGCAGCCACAACGGTGTCTGCGCCGCCGGATCGATGTCGCGAATCACGCGGCCGACGTAACGCGGGCAGTCCTCGGCGGCCTGCAGCTCGATAGGCAGCGTGTCCTTGATCAGCGGCGCCACCGGTGGAAAAGCAGGCATATGCAGATCCATGGCATTGGCTACCGCCACCTCCCGCGCCACGCCCAGCACGCTCAGGCAATCGCCGCGGTTGGGCGTCAAGCCCAGCTCGATGCTGACATCATCCAACTGCAGGGCGGCACGCACGTCACTGCCGGGCGCCAGTTCCAGCGGCAGGGGCAGCAATCCATCGGCGCTTTCCGCCAGTCCCAGCTCCTTGGCGGAGCACAGCATGCCGGAGGATTCCACGCCGCGCAGTTTCGATTTTTTGATGTTGAGACCACCCGGCAGGCTGGCACCGATCAGCGCCGCTGGCACGTGCATGCCCGCCGCCACATTGGCGGCGCCACAGACTATGCTCAGGGGGTCGCCCTGCCCCACGTCCACACTGCAGACCCGTAGCTTGTCGGCATTGGGATGGGGGGCGACGCTGAGCACCTTGCCCACTACCACGCCGCTGAATTCTCCGGCCACCGGCTCGATGGCGTCGACCTCCAGACCCGCCATCGTCAACTGATGGCCCAATTGCTGGGTGTTCACCTGCGGATTCACCCATTCGCGCAACCATGCTTCACTGAATTTCATAAATAACTCGTCAAAGATTCGTAGACTGTTGAATAAGCCGGCCCGGCGCCGGCACCGCCTCAGGCAAACTGCTGGAGGAAGCGCAGGTCGTTTTCGAAGAACAGGCGCAGGTCATTGACGCCGTAACGCAGCATGGCCATGCGCTCCACCCCCAGGCCAAAGGCGAAGCCGGTGTATTTTTCGCTGTCTATGCCCACGTTGCGCAGCACGTTGGGATGGATCATGCCGCAGCCGAGAATCTCGATCCAGCCGGTCTGCCCGCAAACCCGGCAGCCGCCGCCGCCACAGATAACGCACTGAATGTCCGCTTCCGCCGACGGTTCGGTGAACGGGAAATACGACGGCCGGAAACGCACCTGCAAATCGGCCTGCTCGAAGAAATGGCGCAAGAATTCGTAGAGCACGCCCTTGAGCGCGGCGAAACTCACATTTTCATCGACCAGAAAACCCTCCACCTGGTGAAACATCGGCGTGTGGGTCAAATCGGAGTCGCAGCGGTACACCCTGCCCGGAGCGATGATGCGCAGCGGCGGCTTGCCGTTCTCCATCACCCGGATCTGCACCGGCGA
>DKAS01000227.1 GCA_002448875.1 Proteobacteria bacterium UBA6920
CCGTCGCCGTTTGAACGCCGAGCATCCCATCGAGGTGGTGGGCGAGAAGCTGCGCGACATGATGCCCTGGATCAAGGCCAACAAGATCGTCGACAAGACCAGAAACTGATGACAGGACGGCACCGCGGCGGCAACCTCCCGCCGCCGCGGTCGCTGCGCTGAACCGCATGCCGGTGCGACCACCCCCCGTGTCTTTACCTTCCTTGCCGGGAAACCTCCATGGATTCGTCCCATAATCGCCTGATCGCCAGTGAAGGCTGGCCGCTGCTGGTGGTGCTGGCGGCCGCGGCGGGGATATGCCGTTATCTGGGCTGGCATGCTGGCCTGTGGCTGTTGCTGCCGCTGTTGGGGCTGACGATGGTCTATTTTCGCAATCCGCGCCGGGTGGTGCCCGCCGCTCCCCTGGGGGTGGTCAGCCCGGTGGACGGACGCATTGTCGCCATTGGCGGCGACCACGACCCGTTTCTCGATCGCCTCTGCCAGCGCGTTACCATAGACATGCACTGGTACGGCGTATTTACCCTGCGCAATCCCATGGAAGGCAAGATTCAGAACCAGTGGTTCGAACGTCCCGCCGGCGCGCCGGCCTGGCTACGGCAAAATGCCATCTTCTGCCAGTGGGTGCAGAGCGACGAGCATGACGACGTGGTGGTGTGCATGGAACCCTATCGCTGGCGACGGCAGCGGGTATTTTACGCCCAGCCGGGCGAGCGCACGGGCCAGGGGCAGCGCTGCGGATTCATGCACCTGGGAGCGCGGGTGCATATCCTGCTGCCGGCCCGGGTCACCTTGCAATGCCAGTCCGGGCAGCGCGTGCGCGCCGGTATGGATATGCTGGCGCGGCTTGTGCATTGACCCTATTTACGGGAAGAGTATAGAGTATGTCGAATCGAACCCGCGCCGCGCCACAGCGTCGCGTAGCCGCAATTCTCAGCTAAGTTCTAGCGTTGGAGCCCGCTGCCATGAACCCAGAGATTGAACAGCCCGAAGTCAAACGCCGGCGCGGGATTTACCTGCTGCCCAATCTGTTTACCACCGGCTGCCTGTTCGCCGGTTTCTACGCCATTGTCGCCGCCATGGGCAATCGATTCGAGCCGGCGGCCATCGCCGTGTTCGTTGCCATGGTGATGGACGGGCTGGACGGCCGCATCGCGCGCTTGACCAACACGCAGAGCGATTTCGGCGCCCAGTATGACAGCCTGGCCGATATGGTCGCCTTCGGGCTGGCGCCGGCGCTGGTGATGTACATCTTCGCCCTGTCGCAGCTGGGCAAGCTGGGCTGGCTGGCCGCGTTCATTTATGCGGCGTGCGCCGCCCTGCGCCTGGCGCGTTTCAACACCCAGGTGGGCGTGGCCGACAAGAATTTCTTCCAGGGGCTGGCCAGCCCGTCGGCGGCGGCGGTGGTGGCTGGGTTCGTCTGGATCGGTACCGACTACGACATTACCTCGTTCAAGCTCGGCGTGCCGGCCTTCGCCATTACCCTGCTGGTGGGCCTGCTGATGGTGAGCAATATACGCTATCGCAGCTTCAAGGATCTGGATCTCAAGGGCAAAGTGCCGTTCGTGACGGTGATCGTCATCATGATGGTATTCGTGCTCATCACCATCGATCCGCCGATTATCCTGTTCGTGTCCTTCCTGGCTTATGCCATGTCCGGGCCGGTCACCACCCTGATGGGTCTGCGCAGCCGGCGCCGTCGTCATGCCCTGGAGGGCGGTGGTGGCGGAGTGCGGGACGATGCCGCGACCCCGGAAGGGGAGGGCGCCGAACCGCCGGCGGATGCAACGCAGCAGCGCGACGAAACCCGGCCGATTCACTGAGCGGCCGCTGCGGCGCCGCCCGCTCGCCCTGGCGGCGTTTAGTAGCCGGCCTCGATATTCAGTGCCGCGTGATCGCTGTTGACCTGCCACTGCGCGTAGTATTTGTCCTTGAGTTTCTGCCGGTGGCCTTCATCCTTTCTGGCCATTTCCTCGCCTTTGGCGTTGGGCACCACGCGTTTCATGACCGCGTGCAGGGCGTCTATCTTGTTCTGATCCAGCGCGCCGTTCTGCGGCCGGAATTTAAAACCCACAGACACGCCCATGGGGATGGTTTCGACGTTGACATAGTATTTCCTGCCGGCGGCGACTTCCGCGATCATGAAGTCGGCGGTGAAAGCGGACAGCATGAAAGTGTATTTGCCCGGTGCCAGTTCGTAGGCCAGTTGTTGTTTGGGCAGTAACTGGCCTATGTATTGATCATCCTGATAGATCATCGCATAGGTGTCGGCGCCGCCGGCGCTGCCCAGCATGCGCGCCATGCCGCCGCGGTCCGGGCGCATGAACACGATCAGCGCCTTGTCGGCGGCGGGCCGGGTGACGGTTGGGTTGGCGATCGAGTACGGCAGACTGCCGCAGCCGTTCAGCAGCAGCGCCAGGCTGGCCAGCAGGGAATAGCGCAGGATCGCACCCATGAACAGTCTCCTTGGAAGAATCGCCGAATTGCAATGCCGGGAGTGGCAATGCGCATATCGGCGCCGGCGCCACAAGCTTTAACAATCGGGAGAGTGTCCGAATAAGGCGGGAGTCAGCGGCCGGAGCTGGCTTCCAGGGTGGGGCGCTGGGGTTTCTGCAGCCATTCGGTGTAGTAGTCCACCTTCATGCGGGCGCGGACCGCGTCTTGTTTCTGCGCTTCCTGGCGGCCGTGATCGCTGGGCACGATCTGGCGCATGCGCAGGTGCCAGAAATCGAGGGTCGCCTGTTCGATCTGGCCATTTTGCGGCCGCAGGGAATAGGCGATGCCGGAGAACAGCGGACGCGGTTCGACCACCACGAAGTATTTCTTGCCCGCCACCAGGTCGGCGGCCAGGAAGTCGGCGGTTATCCCGGTGATCATGAAGGTATGGGTGCCGGGCTCGGCCTGATACGCGAACTGGTACTTGGGCGGCAAATGAATCAGATAGTTGTCGCCGTCGTACAGCGGAGCGGCCTCGGCACCCCCGAGAAACGCCTCAAAGCGCCGCGGCCGCAGGAATACCACCAGGGCCTTGCCCGGTTCCGGCTCGGTGACCGGCGGGCGGACCACGGTGAAATAGCCGGCCATCGGCGTGCAGCCGGCGACCAGGGAAGCCAGTAACGGTAAACCCAGGGCAAAACGCCTCATCGCGGTATCCTTGCGGCAGTGATTTGCATGCTCTGACCCGCCGGGCCGGCGGCGGATTCCCCGCACCGCGGGTGATATTTTCCGGCAGCGGCAGCCGCCGGACCCAAACCGCCAGTGTACATGATTTTTCCCCCACCATCAGCGGCTGGCCGGCGGCGGGGTTTACCCATGGCGGCCGGCGATACGGTATGATGGAGCCCCTGGAGAGCGAATCTATGACTGATAAATTGCTGATTTTCGACACCACCCTGCGCGACGGCGAACAAAGCCCCGGCGCGTCCATGACCAAGGACGAGAAAGTGCGCATCGCCAAGGCCCTGGAGCGCATGCGCGTGGATATCATCGAGGCCGGTTTTCCCATCGCCAGTCCGGGGGACTTCGCCGCCGTGCAGGCGGTGGCCGACGTGGTGCGTGAATCCCGGGTCTGCGGCCTGGCGCGCGCCCTGGACAAGGATATCGATCGGGCGGCCGAGGCGCTGAAGGGCGCGGCGGCGTCACGGATTCATACTTTTATCGCCACCTCCGCCATCCATATGCAGAAGAAACTGCGTATGACCCCGGACCAGGTGGTGGAGCAGGCGGTGCGGGCGGTGAAGCGGGCGCGGCAGTACACCGATGACGTGGAGTTCTCACCGGAGGACGCCGGTCGCTCCGATCCGGATTTTCTCTGCCGCATCCTCGAAGCGGTCATCGATGCCGGCGCCGGCACCCTGAACATTCCCGATACCGTGGGTTATGCCATGCCGGCGCAGTTCGGCGAGCTGATCCGCCGGCTGCGTGAACGCATTCCCAATGCCGACAAGGCCATCTTCTCCGTCCACTGCCACAACGACCTGGGGCTGGCCGTGGCCAATTCCCTGGCGGCAGTGGCCAACGGCGCCCGCCAGGTGGAATGCACCATCAACGGTCTGGGCGAACGGGCGGGCAATGCCGCGCTGGAGGAAATCGTCATGGCGGTGCGCACCCGCAGCGATTTCTTCGGCTGTGCCACCGGCCTGGATACCACCCAGATCGTGCCTACCTCGCGCCTGGTGGCGGGGATCACCGGTTTTCCGGTACAGCCCAACAAAGCCATTGTCGGCGCTAACGCCTTCGCCCATGAGTCGGGCATCCACCAGGACGGGGTACTGAAAAGCCGCGAGACCTACGAAATCATGCACGCCGAGGACGTGGGCTGGAGTACCAACCGCATGGTGCTGGGCAAGCATTCGGGGCGCAACGCGTTCCGCACCCGTTTGCAGGAGCTGGGCGTCAACTTCGCCAGCGAGGAAGAGCTCAACGAAGCCTTCGGCCGCTTCAAGGATCTGGCGGACAAGAAACACGAGATCTACGACGAGGATCTGCAGGCGCTGGTGACCGATGCCAACCTGGAGGCCGGCAACGAGCGGGTCAAGCTGGTGTTCCTCAAGGTGTGCTCGGAAACGGGCGAGACGCCCAATGCCAGCCTCACCCTGTGGTTTGACGGCGAGGAGCACACCGCCCAGGCCGCGGGCGGCGGTCCGGTGGATGCCTCCTACCGGGCGATCGAAACCGTGGTCGACAGCGGCGCCACCCTGCTGCTGTATTCGGTCAACAATATCACCACCGGCACCGATGCCCAGGGCGAGGTGACGGTGCGCCTGGAAAAGGGCGGCCGCATCGTCAACGGCCAGGGGGCCGACACGGATATCGTCATTGCCTCGGCCAAGGCCTATGTCAATGCGGTCAACAAGATCATCGCCCCCGAAGCCAAGGCCCATCCCCAGGTATGAGATGATGCACGGCGATTACTATCTCGAACAGCTGGGTATTCAGCGCTGGGTACGGCGTCGGCCTCCGGCGTCGACCGCGCCGCCCACCGAGCTTGCGGTGGACGCGGTGGACTCGGCGCCGGCGCTGACCGCCACGCCGGTGGCCAGCGGGCCACCGGTTACGCCCCCGGTCAGCGCGCCCCAGCTGAACGCGACGCCGGTCAGCGCCGCGGTGCCGGCCCACCTGGCGACACTGGACTGGCCGGCTCTGCAGGCACAGGTACAGGCGTGCGAGGCCTGCGGTCTGCAGTCCACCCGTACCCAGACGGTGTTTGGCGTCGGCAATGCGCGGGCGAACTGGATGATTATCGGCGAGGCGCCCGGGGCGGACGAAGACCGCCAGGGGGAGCCGTTCGTAGGCCGCGCCGGCCAGCTGCTCAACGCCATGCTGCAGGCCGTCGGGCTGGCGCGGGAGGAAGTCTATATCGCCAATATCCTCAAATGCCGTCCGCCCAACAACCGGGATCCGCGTCCGGAAGAGGTGGCTTTGTGTGAAGGGTTTTTGCGCCGCCAGGTGGCTCTGGTGCAACCCCGGCTGATCCTGGCCCTGGGGCGCATCGCTGCACAAAATCTGCTGAAGACCGATATACCTATAGGCCGCCTGCGCGGTCAGGAATTTTCCTATGGAGAAAGTGGAATACCCCTGGTGGTGACCTATCATCCCGCTTACCTGCTGCGTTCCCCGGCGGAGAAGCGCAAAGCCTGGGAGGATTTGAAACTTGCCAGACGCATCATACAATCAGCCTCTGCCTAAGAGCCGCACCCTCAGGTAACTCCATGAACGCGGTGCGTGATCCCTTGCTGCCCTATCTGCGTCCCATGAACCAGGATGATGTGCTGCAGGTCTTTGCCATTGAATCCGAGGTCTACCCCTACCCCTGGACCGAGAGCATTTTTCGCGACTGTCTGCAGATGGGTTATTGTTCCTGGGTGTTCGAACGCCAGGGCGGGGTGGTGGCCTATGGTTTGATGTCCACCGGCGCCGGCGAGGCGCATATTCTCAATCTGTGCGTGCATCCGCAGCATCAGGGCCAGGGCCTGGGACGGCGCATGCTGCAGCACCTGCTGCAGCTGGCAGCACGGCATCAGGCGCAAACGGTGTTCCTGGAGGTGCGGCCGTCCAATCATGTGGCCTTCACGCTCTATCACAGCCTGGGTTTCAATGAAATCGGCACGCGCCGGGCCTATTATCCGGCGAAAAACGGCCGCGAGGATGCGCTGATCCTGGCCAAGGAGCTGGCGCCCGGCGGGTGGTCCGGGTGACGCAGGCGGTATCCGCCGGTCCGCC
The DNA here is from genome assembly GCA_002448875.1 of Proteobacteria bacterium UBA6920. Classification (GTDB taxonomy): domain Bacteria; phylum Pseudomonadota; class Gammaproteobacteria; order SG8-11; family SG8-11; genus UBA6920. The sequence goes on from DKAS01000227.1 coordinate 6,220, forward strand.
GGTGATTTTTCTAATGGGGCCCACCGCGGCCGGAAAAACCGATGCCGCCGTGTATCTGGCGCAACACCTGCCCTGCGAGCTGGTCAGCGTCGACTCGGCCATGGTTTACCGTGGCATGGATGTCGGCACCGCCAAACCCGACGCCGCCACCCTGGCGCGGGCGCCGCACCACCTGATCGATATCTGCGATCCCATCGACAACTATTCCGCCGGTCGTTTTCACCAGGAGGTGCTGCCGCTGATCGCCGCCATTCACGCCCGCGGGCATCTGCCGGTGCTGGTGGGTGGGACCATGCTGTATTTCAACATCCTGGAAAAAGGCATTGCCGTCCTGCCGCAGGCTGATGCGCAACTGCGCCGCCAGCTGGAAACCGAAGCCAGCGAGCAGGGCTGGGCGGCCATGCACCAGCGCCTGCAGCAGGTGGACGCCGCGGCCGCGGCACACATCCACCCCAATGATCCGCAGCGTATTCAACGGGCGCTGGAAGTCTATCTGCTGACCGGCAAGCCCTTGAGCCAGTGGCAGCGGGACCAGCGCGACCAGGACGTCTGCCCGTTCCGGCTGGTGAAAATCGCCTTGGCGCCGGCGCAGCGCAGCGTCCTGCGCGAGCGCATCGGGCAGCGGTTCGCGGCCATGCTGGACGGCGGTTTGATCGAGGAGTTGCGCCTGCTGCGCCAGCGCTGGCCCTTGCACGCCGATTTGCCGGCCATGCGATGCGTGGGCTACCGACAGGCCTGGGACTATCTCGAAGGTGTGTATGATCGCCCGGCCTTACTGGAAAAAGGCACCATCGCCACCCGGCAGTTGGCCAAGCGACAAATCACCTGGCTGCGCTCCATGCGGGACGTGCACTGGCTGGATTCGACCCAAAGCAAATTATTATCACAATTAAAGGAATTGATTGAAAAAGCGGGGGTCGTAGCATGAGCTCGGTGGATTTTCTATGCTAGACTCTTTCGTGAACACGCCGTATCCCGGGGCTTTTTTTCGGGTGTCGGCGACTCTCGGATGATGATCATGGAAGACTTCGGCGCTAAGTCCTGGCTTCGCAGTACAGAAGCCGGAATTTCATCCGATATCCGCTTAGGCTTAGCAAACATAAGACTATTGAAAAATTATAAGCTGCACAAATAATAAGGAGAGTATCCATGTCAAAAGGGCAATCATTACAAGACCCTTTCTTGAATGCCTTACGTAAAGAAAGAATTCAAGTCTCTATCTTCCTCGTCAACGGAATCAAACTGCAGGGTCAGATAGAGTCCTTCGATCAATTCGTCGTCCTGCTCAAAAACAGTGTCAGCCAAATGGTGTACAAGCACGCCATTTCCACCATCGTACCGGCGCGCAATGTCAAATTGCCCCATTTCGAAGAGGGAGGGGAGTCGCCTGGTCACAGTTAGTCGTGGCAATTCATGGGTCAAAGGGGGCTTGATTGTTTGAGCGCCCGAAATCAGGTGAACGCGCGGTCCTGGTTCACGTTGATTTGACCGATGAAAGCCAGAAGGAAGCCTTAAGCGAATTCAAGGAGTTGGCGGTATCAGCCGGTGTCGATGTGGCGGCGGTGGTATGCAGCCAGCGGCAGCGGCCCGATCCTAAGTACTTTCTCGGCAGTGGCAAGGTTGAAGAGTTGCGCCAGTTGGTGGCCGATGGCCGTGCCGACGTGGTGCTGGTCAACCATGCTTTGACGCCTTCCCAGGAGCGCAATCTGGAGAAGGAAGTGCAGTGCCGGGTGCTGGATCGGGCCGGCCTGATTCTGGATATTTTCGCCCAGCGGGCCCGTTCCCATGACGGTCGCCTGCAGGTGGAACTGGCCCAATTGGAACATCTGTCCACCCGCCTGGTGCGGGGCTGGACCCACCTGGAACGGCAACGGGGGGGGATAGGGCTGCGTGGTCCGGGGGAAACCCAGCTGGAAACCGACCGC
>DKAS01000041.1 GCA_002448875.1 Proteobacteria bacterium UBA6920
TTCCAGCGCCACTTCGCCATTTTGCGTCGGACACCAGACTTCGCATTGGTCCTGGGTCCACAGCGCCGTGGCATTCATTGGCTCCATGGTGGCGTGGTTCTGAAACGGATAGCTGTAAACAGCGGAAACGGTTTTCGCCGCGCCCTTGAGCGCGGCTTGCACATCGCCATGACTGTTGCCGGCGAACACCTTGTCCTTGGCGTTCAATCCCGCCGCCAGCATCTTCGCGATGGAGGCGCTGCTGACCTTGGCGTTCGGCCCCTGGTCCCAGGTGATGGGCAGGGCGTCGAGCGCGGTTTTCGCCTGCCACCAGGTCTCGGCGATCACCGCCACGGCATAGTCTTCGACCGCCACTACCTTATGCACGCCCGGCATCTTGCCAACCAGTTCATCCCTGAAGGATTTGAGTTTGCCGCCGAACACCGGGCAGGCCTTGATGGCCGCGTTCAGCATGCCCGGCAGACGCAAATCCGCCGCGTAGATTTGTTTGCCGTTTAGCTTGTCTGCGGTGTCCAGGCGCGGCAGTGGCTTGCCGATCAGCTTCCAATCCTTGGGATCTTTCAGTTCCACCTGTTCCGGGGGGAACAATTGCGCCGCGGCGGCGGCCACCTTGCCGTAAGTGGTTTGGCGGCCGCTGGGCTGGTGGGTAATGACGCTGTTCTCGGCCCGGCACTCCGCCATGGGTACCTTCCACTGTTCCGCCGCGGCCTCGATTAGCATATGACGCGCCGCCGCCCCGCCGGCGCGCACGTATTGCTGGCTGCCGCGTATGCCTTGGCTGCCGCCGGTGGCAAAACTGCGCCAGACCTTGTCCCGTGCCAGGTTCTGGCCCGGGGTCGGGTATTCGGTGGTTACCTTGGACCAGTCGCACTCCAGTTCCTCGGCGACCATTTGCGCCAGGCCGGTCAAGGTGCCCTGACCCATTTCCGAACGGGCGATGCGTATGATCACGGTGTCGTCCGGTTGAATCACCACCCAGGCATTGACCTCGGGCGGGTTGGTGGCCGCGCCACTGGCTGCTTCGGCCGCGAGGCCCGGTGTCAGGGAAAATCCCAGGGAGAAACCCATGCCGAGGCCGGCGAGGGTGCCGCCGTTGACCAGGAAAGCGCGGCGGGACAGGTCGATGCGTTCCCGGCTCATAATTAACTTTCGCCTTTGTTCAGCTTGGCCGCCAGGTGAATGCCCTGGCGCACGCGGTTGAAGGTGCCGCAGCGACAGATGTTGGTGACCTGCGCATCGATGTCGGCGTCGGAAGGATCGGGCTTGGCCGCGAGCAGGGCGGCGGCGCTCATGATCATGCCCGGCTGACAGTAACCGCACTGGGGTACATCGAGTTGATGCCAGGCCCGCTGCACGGGGTGGCGGTTGTTCTCCGCCAGTCCTTCGATGGTGACGATCAGTTGTTGCTCGTTGAGTGATGCCAGTGTGACGCTGCAGGAACGCACGGCTTTGCCGTCGATATGCACCGTACAGGCACCGCACACGCCGATGCCGCACCCGTATTTGGTGCCCGTGAGGCCGAGCTGCTCGCGCAACACCCACAACAGCGGCGTGTTGCCATCGGCGTCTACAGTGGTGAATTTGCCATTGATGTTCAGCTTTGCCATGGGCGCAGGCTCCGCGTGACGTCCCGCCAGTCTACTCCCGTGCTTGGGGGGTGACAACACGCTTTGAATGAGCGCGGGGGTAAACAGGGTCATAACAGCACGCATCGTGTCACTGTTCGGTTTCTGATCATTTATGCATGCCCATTGAAAAATACAATTAAACTCAGGTTTGGCGGTTTGCAACTCCACCGAAATGCTCCCTTTGCAGCCTATTCTTGGAATATAATTTTCTGCAGGTAGGTTTCCTCTGCGGGAGAAGCTATGCGCAACGAAAATCAAGGGACTGCAACAATGATAGTGGGAACCCTGGTGCTGGCGTTGAGTGTTCCCGTGTTCGCAGCCGACAAAGCGGCGGAAAAAATGACTTTCTTCGTCACCAGTGTCGGTCTGGGAAAGGGAGGCAATCTGGGCGGCATCGAAGGTGCGGATCAGCACTGCCAGTCCCTGGCGGAAGCTGCCGGCGCGGGCAAGCGCACCTGGCATGCGTACCTCAGTTCCCAGGGCAAGGATTTCAACGACACCAGCGTCGTGCATGCGCGCGATCGTATCGGCAGCGGTCCGTGGCACAACGCCAAGGGCGTGCTGATCGCCAAAAACGTCGAAGATCTGCACTCCGGCAAGAATAAGATCAACAAGGAAACCGCCCTGGACGAAAACGGTCAGCCGGTCAACGGCCGCGGCGATCAACCGAACAAGCACGATATACTCACCGGTTCGCGCGTCGACGGCACCGCTTTCGCGCCCGCGCCGCCGTTTTCCGACATGACCTGTGGCAACTGGAGCAAGGAGACTGACGACGGTTCCGCCATGACCGGGCACCATGACCGTCTCGGTCCCAACAGCGACGCCTGGGCCACCTCGTGGAATTCCGCGCATCCGACCCGCGGTTGTTCGCCGCAGGGTGTGCAGAGCACCGGCGGCGACGCGTTGTTGTATTGTTTTGCGCCCGGGGGTCGGACCAAGGCAACGCATTGATAAATTGGGAAAATGACGCGAAAACGGGCTTGAATTTACGCTTAGACGCTGTTTTTTCGGCAGTAAACTCGCGTTGTGGCGAGCGGGCAGCGGCACGCGCTGTGTTTATTCCCGTCTGTTGGGAGTTTTATTCCCTGTTCTGAAATTTATCCCCCACCAAACCCATCCTGGAAGCCTGCAGCGTCGCTTCGGCTCGGGAAGAGACATTTAGCTTCTGATAGATATTCTTGATATAGCCAGCGGCAGTGTTGCTGGTGATGCCAAGCAAGGCGGCGATCTCGCCCCGATTCATGCCCTTGGCGATCAAGGTCAGGACTTCGCTTTCGCGGTTACTGAGGATATTTTGCTCGCTGGGGTTTTTATCGTCCAGGCGACGGCGAAAGTGGCGCAGCACCCGGCGCGCCACGGCCGGGGAAAGGGGCGGTTCGCCGCGCAGGATACCCTGCAGCCGCGCCAGCAGCTCCTGCTCCGGTTGTTCCTTCAAAAGATAACCCTGGGCGCCGGCCTGCAGGGCGCTGAACAGATGGTCGTCATCGTCATAGATAGTGGCCATGACGCAATACGTTTCGGGTGTGGCGGCGTCTATTTCGCGCACCAGTTCGATGCCGGAGCCATCGGGCAGATTGATATCGATCACCGCCAGATTATAGCGCTGCTGTTGCAGCGCCTGGCGCGCGGCGGCCAGGGTGGCCACCGCGGTGACGGCCGTACCGGCGAAGGCTTTTTCGACCAGTTGCGTCAGCCACAGGCGGGTATCGTTGTGATCTTCCAGGATCAGAGCCGATTGCATGCTGGTGTCTCCGCGCGCAAAGGGCAGTAAATCTCGGTGCCCGCCGATTGCTGGTTGGTGTTTTGATACCAGTGCAGATCAGCGCCGATTTCACGGGCGCGAGTCCGCATATTGCTCAGGCCGGTGCCCGCCTGCCAATGCTGCGGATTGCTGCCCCGGCCATCGTCATCGATGCGGATGCGGATGCCGTCGGCGTCGACTTCAGCGCGTACCTGCACGCTGCCGGGAGCGGCATGCTTTATGGTGTTGCTCAGGGTTTCGCGCAGAATGCGTCCAAGGTTGATCTGCTGGCGATAACTGAACGGGACAGTGGGAATGTTCTCCGGCTGCTGCCAGTGCAGGGTGATTTTCGCGGCGTCGAGACGGTCGCGCGCCTCGTCACGCCAGTCTTCCAGCGCATCTCCCAGGCTGACATGACTTATTTCCCGGGCCAGGCCGCGAATGGTTTCCCGCAGATTGTGTAGAGCGTGGCGGGCGATGGCGGCGTTGGCTGTGGAATCGGCGCGGTGAATCAAGGTCAGCAACTGGGCGCCGACATCATCATGCAGATCGCGCATGATGCGTTTGCCTTCCGCCACCCGCGCCGCCAGTTCCGCCGCCTGCAGTTTGGCCGTGTGCGTCAAAGCATCTTTGTCAGCGAGCAAGGTATTGAGGGTTCGCATCATGCCGTTGAAGGCATCGGTCAGGCCCCCGATCTCGTCGTCGTAGAATTTGCGCACCTGACCGTTGAGTTCTCCGCCGGTCACCCGCTGCATACCGGTGAGCAGGTGGCGAATCGGGCGCAGGACGATATAGAGAAAATCCAAAAAAATAACCAGGCAGAGACCGCCAATGATCAGTAATGTGGTGAGCAGCAGCTCCCGGAGCGTACGGCCATGGTTGGCGTCTATTCGCGTATGACTGAGGCCCAGCACCAATTCACCGGCCTGCGCGCCATCGCCGATGGGAAAACGCAACGGGATAAGATTTGCTGTCTGCGGCGCGTCGCCGCTGTTGCTCTGCTGCGCACCCTGCGTGGCGGCCGTCGACCCGACCTCGGCAATGAGCTGTTTACCTGCGTCCCATATCGCGGCATAAACCAGATCGCGGTCGGTCGTGACCCTTCGCAGCAGTTGCTCCATGGCATCGTGGTCCCGTTGCTGATAGGGTTCGCGCGCCAAGCCGGCCAGCAGGTCGCCGGTAGTCTGGGCTTTTTCCCGCAGATTTTCCAGTTGGTACTGGTAATAAGCGCGCATATTGACGTAGGCAATGGCCGCGGTCATCACGCCCAGGATAAAGATGACCATGAAGCCGAATTTAATGCTCAACCGCAGATCAAACAGCCAACGCATCACCGAATTATCCCTCGCGTTCTCAATGTCGGATCAGCTTACCGTTTCGGCGATGAAACGAGCAAGTCGGTATCGTCGGGCGTACGCCTGGCGGCGTCGGTGTTTTGCAGTCGCCGCGAGCGCGCAAATAGGAACAACGGCAGGGAAACCGCCGGCGAGGGCAGGAAGGTCAGTGCCACAAACCTCCAGCGCTGAGAGATACGCAAGCGATCCGCCTCGTACCACATCCACGGCAGATAAGCGCAGGTCAGTACCGTCAACTCCACCAGCATATACACAGCGCCATGGCTGGCCACGGCGTCGCTGATGAACTCAGCGGCGTTCAGGCCATAATTTTGCACATATCGCAGCAACACCGCAGTGGTGCCGATCAGGCCGGCAGCGGCCATTGCCAGATAAAATAATTGCAGTCTGTTCAGTTTCACAGGGCGTTCCTCCGGGGGTGGGCGGGAATTTTCGCTGCCAGTATCCCCGGTTGGGACGGTGAGCGGCAGACCCCATTCAGGGGGCTGTGCTGGGGGGGGCTGGCGATGCCAGCGCCGGGGGCGGAGACTTTCGGCCTGGTGGGCGGGGAGGGTGTCGGTTGCCGCTCGGGTGACGGACTATTTTCTTACGTCTTTTTCGGTAATCCTTAAAAAAACAAAAAAAAACATATAGTTGCATTAATATAACGGGTTTGGTCTACAATTGATACGTTGTAGTTAAACCAATGAGTTATGTCCACATGATCCGGAAAGACGAATTGCGGCTGTTATTGAAAGCCCTGGCTTTCGCCGCCCACAAACACAAGGATCAGCGACGCAAGGACGTGAACGCTTCCCCCTACATCAACCATCCCATTTCCCTGGCGAATATCCTCTGCAATGAAGGTCGGGTGACCGACGTGGATGTGATCTGCGGCGCGCTGTTGCACGATACGGTGGAAGACACCGATACCACGCCGCAGGAACTGGAGGCGGAGTTCGGCGTCGAGATTCGCGATATTGTCATGGCGGTGACCGACGATACCAGTTTGCCCAAGGATATGCGCAAACAGCTGCAGATCGACCATGCCGCCGCCCTGACTGACCAGGCGAAACTGGTGAAACTGGCGGACAAGATCAGCAATCTGCGCGATGTCGCCGATAACCCGCCCATGGGCTGGAGTCTGGATCGCCGCCAGGAATACTTCGACTGGGCCAAGGCGGTGGTCGACCAGGTGCGCGGTGCCCACAGCGGTCTGGAAGCCATCTTCGACGAGGCCTATCGCAAACGACCGGGTTAGTTGGCAGCTGCGTTAACAATGCCGCCGGTGTCCCCGGCGTCCGCGCCCCGGCCTAAAGACTCCACTTGTAAATGCAGCTGATGACGGAGCGCGCAAAGGCGTAGCGCGCGTCTGCATCATGATCCGAAGATTGTTCCAGACGCAAGTCCAGGCCGTGGACTTTGTGCCAGGTGAATTCCAGGGCGAGGGTGCTGTCATAGCCGGAGGATTTTTTCGCTTCCCGCAGCACATTGTCGTAGGCGAAGGCGTTGGCGTAGTCGCGCAGCCAGCGGCGGAAATCCGCGCTGGCTTTCACGCCTTTCTTTATCCGGTAGTCCAGGGACAGGTCGCCGACGTTTTCCGCGTAGTCATTGTAGCCTTGATAGTCATCGGTTCGCGTCGTGTGCTCCAGGCCGGCGCCGAGGTTCCAGTTCTTTGCCAGTTTATGCCGCAGGTCGGCGTTCACGCGCTGGTAACGGTAGGTCAGCGCCGGGTTGCTGCTTAACAGCCGGCCGGCGATGTCCCGTGCCGGCCGCTCGGCATAGTCATAGACGAAATAGCTGTAACCGGCGCTGTAACGGCTGAACTTGTCGTGGCGGTAACCCACGGTTCCTTTCAGTTGATAATAAGTGTGATCCAGTTGCGATATCACCACCGGGTCGGCGTAGTCGCGCTGCTGCCAGGTGCCGTAGATCTTGTATTCGAATGGCTTAACGTCGCGCTGCCAGCGCACGCTGGCACCGTTGTTTTCATACTGATAGCGATTGGCGACATTGCTGCCGCTGCTGGTTTCCTTGTCCAGGCCGGTATCATGGTCGTAGTACTGGCGGTGGACCGCGCCGTGAAACAGTTTGAATTGCATGCGGGCGCTGTCCTCGGCATGACCAAGATAGAGAATATCGGCGACGCTGACGCTGTAATCGTGCCGGTCGGCGTTGCCCAAATCGGGGTCCAGGTAATGCTCCGCGTTGTAATCGAGGGCGGCCTGCCCGGTGTTGTTTTCGCTCAGCAGATGTTCATAGGCGGCCCGCAGGGACAGGGGCAGGTAAAAGCCCTGGCGTACTTGCGGCTGCACCAACGGCCGGCTGCTTTGCGAGTAGTCGATATAGTCGTGATCCGGTGTCTGATAGACATTGGAATCCCAGGCCAGACCAGCTTCGACGTCGACCAGAGCTTCGCCGGCGGCAGGACGCAGGGCAAGGCCCGCGGCCAGGAAAAACAGCAGGGTGAATCGGGAGGTATGCTTCATGGCGAGTCCGTCTTGGCTGTGTCGTGACTGGTGAATGCCCGCAGCTCCAGAGCAATTTCCCGGTTGTCCGGGGCGAGAATGCGGGCGTGGTCCAGGGCCTGGCGCGCGTCGGCGTCGCGGCCCAGTTGTTTGTAGATCCTGGCCAGGTGCAAGCGGATTTCCGCGTTGCCGGCATCGAGATTGGCGGCTTCCTGCAGGCGGTTGAGGGCGGCGTCGAATTCCCGTTTCCCTTCCAGTGCCTTGGCCGAGCTGCGCAGCACATTGACATTGTCATCTTCGAGTTTGAGCGCGGCGCTGAAAGCGTTCTCCGCGTCGCTGAAACGGCCCATGCGCAAATAGGTTTCGCCGAGATTGATCCACGCTTTGGTGTAACTCGTATCCTGTTCCAGCACCGCCTGGTAGCGATCTATGGCATCGGCATATTTGCCGGTACGGGCATAGAGTATTCCGAGGTTGATCTGCGCTTTGTTGTAGGTGGGGCGAATGGTGATGGCATGCTGATAAGCGTCGATCGCCTGCTCGATCTGTTCGGCCTTGTTGTGGATGATGCCCAGGTTGTACCAGGCGCTGGCATAGTCGGGTTTTTCCTCCACTGCCTTGCGCAGCGCATCCACCGCCCTGGCGTTATCCTCCAGCCGGGAATAGGCCAGACCGATGTTGTACCAGGCTTCCGGATAGCTTTTTTTCCCCTGCAGGGCGTTTTTATACTGCTTGATCGCTTCCCGATAGTTGCCCTGGTCCTTGTACACCAGGCCGATATTGAGATAGGCCTCGGGGTAGTCGTTGGCGCTGTGCTGCAACGCCTGTTTGTAGTGTTGCAATGCCGCATCCAGGCTGTTGTCGTCGTGGGCAAGCCGGCCCAGTTGCAGATGGGCGCGGGCGTTGTCGCTGTCGTGTTCCAGAATTTTTTCGAATTGCGCCCTGGCGTCACCCTTGCGATCCTGGTCCAGATACAGCAGGGCCAGGTTGTAGCGTGCCTTGTCATAGTTGGGGTCGAATTGCACCGCTTTCTGGTAGCTCTCCAGTGCCAGCTTCTTGTTTTTCAGCTGATTTGCGCTTTGGCCGCGCAGAAACCAGGCCAGGGCGTTGCCCGGGTGCAAGCGCAGAACTTCGTCGTAGATGGCCAGCATCTTCCGCCAGCCCTCGGGAGTGTCCGGTTGCAGCATGGCCAGCCCGAAGCGCGGCGCGGCGTAGTCGGGTTTGATACGCAAGGCGGCGCGGTAGGCATCCGCCGCCTGCGTGTAGTGCTTGGCTCCCATGCGTTTGTACGCCACACCCAGGCTCTGCAAAGCCTTGGCCTTGCGCTCGTCGCCGGCCAGTTGCGCCGCCTGGCGCAGGGTCTGGGCGGCGTTGTCGTATTGTTTGGCCTCAATGTAGGCGATGCCGAGGTTGAAGTTGGCCTCGAAATGAAACGCGTTGTTCTTGACCACGTAGCGGTATTCGCGTATCGCCTGCTGGACATTGCCCTGCTTGCCGTAGGTCAGGCCGCGATTGAATACGGTTTCCAGCGGCGCGGCGTTGCTGGCGACGGCTTCGTCGAAATACTTCAGGGCGGTCTTATAGTCGCGTTGCTTGTAGTACAGCGAGCCGATTTCGTTCAGCAGCGCCGGGTCGCGGCCGGCGGCCAGCATGCGTTCATAGACGGCGTGCGCCTTGTCCCACTGGCGCTGATCGATGTAGCCCTGCGCTTCGGCGTAACGCGGATCGACGCTGGTGGCCTGGCTGGCGTGCGCTACGTCGAAGCCGTAGGCTTCGTCATTGACGGCGGCCTGTTCATCGATGCTCGCGGTGTGGATTTGCGCCGGAATGTCGATGACGATGACCTGCTCGTTCTCACTGCTGGCCAGGAGGCGAACCACCGCCAGCAACACAAACAGGGACACCAGCACCAGCACTACGGGGAACAGGCTCTCCAGGAAGAAACGCCGGGTAAGGCGCACGGTGGCTGCGGCATTCATAGTCGGGCCTCCACAGATTGCAGCAGATAGCGCATGCCGCGCCGATTGACGTTCTGAATTTCCAGGCCCGGGCGCACGTTGATTTCCAGAATCAAGGGCCCGTTCACCCCCATGGCCACATCCACGCCGAGATAGCGCAGCGGTACCGCCGCCGCCGTCCGCCGGGCGATATCCACCGCCTCCCGCCAATACGGAATAGTGATGCCGATCAGCGCCTGGCCGGTGTCCGGGTGGTGGCTGATGGATTCCCCTTTGAGAGTGGCGTGGGTGGTGCGGCCGGTGGCCAGGTCGACAGCGATGCCCAGGGCTCCCTGATGCAGGTTGGCGCGGCCGCCCGAGACCCGGGTTGGCACCCTCAGCATGCAGATAACAGGCTGCTGTTGCAGAGTGATAATGCGAATGTCGGCCAGGCCGCCGGCGCACAATTGCTCGATGGCGGGGTGCTGGCAGACGCGCCGTTCGATCAGCACCTGGTCGTTGAGGCCGAAGGAGTGAATGCCGAACAGGATGTCGCCGATGTGCTTTTTCAGCTGTTCCAGGCTGTAGCGGCGTTCGCCAGTGCCCAGCCACTGATCGCCGTCGCGACCGGTAACGACAACGATGCCGCCGCCACCGCTGCCGCGCGCGGGTTTGATGACGAAATCCGGGTAGGGCGCCAGCAGCTTCTCCAGATTGCCAAGCTCATAGAAATAGGAAAAAGTCGCCAGGGTTTCCGGCACCGGCACACCGCAGCGCTGCAGAATTTCCTTGGTCTGCAGTTTGTTGTCGGCGACCGGATAGTCGCGGCGCCGGTTATACACATAGATATATTCCAGGTTGCGCTTGTTGATCGACAGCACGCCGTGAATGCGCGCGGCGATCTGCGTCAGGCGGGTAAAAATCCGGCGGATCATGCGGCCGTCTCCCGGCTGAAGATCAGTTTGCGGAAGCGCCAGACCTCGACGAAACGCATGCCTATCCACTTGCCCAGCCACAGATTGAGGCCGATGACGAACAGCAGCAATTCGGGGAAGGACAGAATGAGGTTCTGCAGGAAGATCGAGTCCATCACGGTAAAACAGGCGGCGATCACCACCATCGACCAGCCGGTGATACGGGTCACCGCCTTGGTGCCCTGTTCCTCGTGGATGATGGCGAAGCGTTCGGCGGTGATGGCCAGAATGGCAATGGGGAACAGGGTGACATGGGCCAGGTCGATAAGTTCGAACTGCACGCTCAGCACGGTCAGGCTCATCATGATGATGACGACGGTGGTGAGCATTACCGCCATTTTCGGCGAGTGCAGCAAGTGCAACCAGTCCAGGATCTTGCGCACCCCGGCGGAGAGGACGATGATGAAGAGAAAACCCACCAGCCCCCACAGCAGGCCGGTTTGCCGGCAGGCGGCCGCGATCAGCGCCGGCAGGAAGGTACCGAAGGTCTCCACGCCCATGACGTTGCGGAAGACAACGACGACGAAGGCGCCCAGGGGAATCATCAGCACGATTTGCAGCAGATCCTGGGAAATGCCCAGACGGGCGAAAATGGCGTACAGATCGACCATGTTGAGCGAGGAGGTCTGCAGGCCGGACAGGAGGTCGTTCTTGGGGCGTAGCTGCTTGTCTACCTTGAACAGGTACTGAAAATTGATATTGGCGGTGTGTTTGAACAGCACCTCGTCACCGTAATACAGCGCGAGGAAATTGCCGGGCAGTTCGGCGAAATGATCGTTGATGGTGTCGAACGGCACCCAGTAGCCGTTGATGTACAGCTCCACCCACTGGTGGCTGGTGCGCTTGTTGCCCGGGTTGAGAATCAAGCCGCCCACCAGGCGGGCGGGGATGTTGAGCTTGCGCGCCATGGCGACGAACAGGCGGCCCTTGCCGTTGCAGCTGGCTTCCCCCAGCTTGAGCGCGGTGAGGGCGTCGGTGTAGCCGGAGAAATTTCGGTTGCGAAAATCGTCCTGCAAATGGCGATGAATGCGCAGCACGGCTTCGTAGATCGAAGGNNAGTGCACCCTGCGGCAGGATGCGCTGCAGCTCCTGGGCGATCAGCGGATCGTTCATCTGCACGCCTGCTTCCTCCGCCAGATACGGAGCCAGCGTCGCCGGATAGCTGGCCGGCGGGTGGAGATCGACGGGGATGTTGTAGCGTATCGGCTTGGCGTTGACCGTGTAGCTGTATTTGATCAGGTTGCGGCCTTCCACCCCGGCGGCCTGCCATTCCGCCAGCCGATTCAGGCCTTCGTTGCGGTAGGCGACGGTGAAGTTGCCGGCGGCATTGGTTTCCTCCAGGATGATTTGCCGATCGTCGGACCGCGGCAGGAAGGTGCGGACGGAAATATCCTCGCCGTGGCCGTCCACCTGCATGCTCACGTCCACTTCATAGTTTTCCGCGGGTACCAGGGCGTCCAGGGTGTAGTCGAGGACGAACAATTTGTAGCTCATGATGCCCAGCGGGGTGAGCATCGTCAGCGCCAGCACCAGCAGATAGATTGCGCGTTGCGGTTTGCGGGAATCAGGGCCGGACATCGGCATGCCTCCGGAGACTAATCTTGGCTTCCCTGCCTGTCGTCGATGTCCGACCCATGGTTCTCATTCCTCCAGCTTACGGGCAGTAGGCCGCGTGGGTGGTATCGGGGGTCGGGCTGATGGCGTCCAGGTGCAGCTGGGCGCTGGTAGCCGAGGTGGTGCCAGGATAGGTATTCACGACCAGTTGCATCTGCGTCTTTTCACTGGCGCAATTGCCGGTGCCCAGGCTGTTTATACCGGCATCGTGGTAGGTTTCGCCGATACGGAACGCGGCGTTGTCCACCAGGGTGCTGGTGCTGAAGTTGTTGATCACCTTCTGGTACTCGCTGCGCGCGGTGACCAGATCGCTGAGCGTCAGGGTGGCGATGCCGCGCATGTGATAGGACTTGCCGATGTACATCTGTGCGTCATCTTCCGAGCTGGAGCCGGGGTAGAGACTGAATACCTTGGTGAATTCCACCAGTGCCGTGTCATAAAGCGACGGAGTTGCAGTGGCAGCCGCTTCGTTGTAATAAGTACGGCCGATCTGGAACTGGGCATTGTCGATCAGGGTGCTGGTGGGGTAGGTGCTGATCATGAGGGTATATTCATCACGCGCCTGCTGCAACGTGGTATGTGTCGGCGGTTCCCACTGGTGATAGCTGCGGCCGATGTAGTACTCGGCGGAATCCACCGAGGTGCCGGTGGGGTAGTTGCTCAGCACCAGATTGAAATTTTCCAGCGCGGATTGCAGCAGGTTGTTGACGTTGGTCATTTGTTGCGAGCTCATGGTCGCGCCATTAGCGGTGAGCGAGGACACCATATCACTGGCTTCGTTGTAATAGGTGCGGCCGATCTGGAACTGGGCGTTGTCCAGCCAGGTGCTGGTGGAGTGGTTCATGACCTTGTTGTATTCCTGGCGTGCGGTGACGTAGTCACTCATGGCGTGGTAGCAGCGCGCCAGGTAGTACTGGGAGTCGTCCACCTTGGGCGAGGTGGAGTGATTGTTCAGGATGTCCACGAACTTGCTGATTGCGGTATTGAGCGCGCCGGTATCGGGGGGTGTCGTATTGCCCTGATCAAAATACGTTTTGGCGATTTCATAGCGCGCGTCTTCCAGAGCGTCGCTGGTGGGGTAGCTGTCCAGCACCAGCTGGTACTGGGTGCGGGCGGCGCTGTAATTGCCCTGGGCGTGTTCGGTCTTGCCTTTCCAGAACACCGCGTTGTCCTCCACGGGGCTGCCCGGGTAATTGTTGATTACGGTATTGAACTCGCTCTTCGCCGTGCTGTAGTCGGCCAGCTGGTAAGCAATCTTGCCTTTGAGATAGTGGGCGTCATCGGCCGCGGTGCCATTGGGATAGTCGCGCAGGATCTGGTCGACAATGGCTTGGGCATCGGTGTAGAGCTTCTGCGCATACAGCGCTTCGGCATCCAGCAGCAGCACTTCGTCCTGGCCGCTGGCGCCGCCACCACCGCCGCCGCCACAGCCGGGCAGCAGTACCAGCAGAAACATCACGGCCAATACTGTGCCGGGACGGCAGAGCAAACGGCTAACCGGGTTAGGGGGCAGGGTCTTCATAAACGGGTCCTCGCAACAATGTTTTCGGGTCTAGGAGTTCGCAAATCGACACAATCTGTTGCGGTATATTCTGTACTATCTTTAATAATATTTATGGGAAAAACATCCCAAAAACGAAATAAGATTTTATCTTCTGGGCAACAAATAAGCTATTAAGGTTTTCTTACAAACCCCTTGCCGGATTGTTCATCAGGTCCGGAAGACGAAATATATTTTTTATAAAACAATAAAATAGAGAGAGGCTGCAAACCGAAGGCGCGGCCGGTGTGACCGGCCGCGCCACCGGGGTCGTCCCTGACTACCCGCCGTCCGTGAACGAGCTTCGCCCTTAGGGGCAAAATCCGTGGCTGGCATCCACCGCATTGGCGCCGTCCAGATGGGACTGGGCGCTGGCGGCCGAGGTGGTGCCGGGAAAATCATTGATCACTTTCTGCATCTGGGCCTTTTCGGCGGCGCAGTTGCCGCTGCCCAGGTTGTTAGCACCGGCGTCATGGTAGGTTTCGCCGATGCGGAACGCCGAGTTGTCGCGCAGGGTGCTGGTGGGGTAGCCGTCGACGACCTTCTGGTATTCGCTGCGGGCGGTGACCAGGTCGGCCTCGTTGAGGGTGGCGACGCCGCGCATGTGGTAGCACTTGCCGATGTAGTGCTGAGCGTCATCGTCGGCGCTGGCGCCGGGGTACAGGGTCAATACCTTGAGGAACTGTTCCAGGGCGGTATTGAACAAGGCAACCTTATCCACCGCGGCCGCGGCCAGAGCTTCGCCATAATAGGTTCGGCCAATCTGCAGCTGGGCGTTGTCGGCGAATACGCTGCCGGGATAGTTGGCGATCAGGACGTCATAGTGGGCGCGCGCCTGGGTGTAGTCCGGCGGTTCCATCTGGTGGTAGCTGCGGCCCAAATAGTATTGGGCGGAATCGGCAGAGGTGCTGGCCGGGTAAGTGCTCAGCAGTAGGTTGAAGGCGGCGATGGCTTTGTTCAGCGTGGCATTAATATCGGTGGCGGCCGCCGGTGGTACGGTCGCGGCCAGGTCGCTGGCTTCGTTGTAATAGGTGCGGCCGAGCTGGTATTGGGCGTTGTCGATCCAGACGCTGGTCGGATGAGTGTCGATCAGGCTCTGGTAGCGGGTGCGGGCATTGGTGTAGTCGCTCAGCGCGTGATAGCTGCGCGCCAGATAATACAGCGAATCGTCGACCTTGATCGAGGTCGGGTGGTTGTTGAGGATGTCCAGGAAACCATTAATGGCGGTGGTCACGGCCACGCTGTCCGGCGGGGTGGTGTTGCCGGCGTCATACCAGGTTTTCGCCACTTCGTAGCGCGCGTTTTCCACCACGTCGCCATTGGGGAACTGATCCAGCACCTGTTGGTAATAGGCGCGGGCGGCGGCATAGTGGTTTTGCACGTGTTCGGTCTTGCCCGACCAGTAGATGCAGTTTTCCAGCACGTTGCTGCTGGGATAGTCGTTGATGACCTGGCCGAACTCCCGCGCGGCGCCAGCATAGTCGGCGTTCTGGTAGGCGATCTTGCCCGACAGGTAATGGGCATCGTCCGCCCACGCGCCGCTGGCATAGTCGCGTAACAGCTGATTCAGCAGGGTTTGCGCCTGCGCGTAGTCCTTCTGCGAGTACAGGGCGTCGGCCTGGGCATACAAAATTTCGTCCTTGCCTCCGCCTCCGTTGCCGTTGCCGTTACCGTTGCCACTACTGTTATTCGCGCCGCCCAGGGTTGTCGCGCCGCCAGCACCGCCGCCACCGCAGGCTGGCAGTAACAGGATCGCCGTCAACAGGGCGGAAACGGATAAGCTATTTAACCACCGCCGGGGGGCAGTGAAGCAGAAGGGGTGCGCGCACATCGTGTGTTTCCTTAAAAAACAACCGCATGTAGGATGCGGTTGAGCGTATTGCAATCAAATATCGGGGTGTATTCTTGTGGAGAGAAAATAAGGGAAAAATATCCCAAATGTCAAATCGAATTTTGATATCAAACTTTGCCATGTTATCTCAAAGTATCGCCATTACCCGGCGCTATGGTCTATTCGCTCTAGTTATCAAGAGCTTGTCGTGAGCTGGGTGGTTGCTAATCATGACGCTTAGCGGGGCTCCGCGCCGGTTTACTTGGTCGGTGCTATCTATAAGAATAAGCGCGATGCCCACCTTCCTGTCCCGCACCGTCGTCATTCTCAGCCTGGTGTCGTTTATCAACGATGCCGCCAGCGAAATGATTTCACCGCTGCTGCCTATTTTCCTCACTGCCACCCTGGGTGCCGGACCAGCAGTGGTGGGTTTGGTGGAGGGGGTGGCGGAAGCCACGGCCAGTCTATTGAAGTTGGTGTCCGGGCGGCTGGCGGACCGGGGCTGGAATGCCAAGGGGCTGGTGCTGGGAGGGTACAGTCTGTCCAACGGCCTGCGGCCGCTGATCGGTCTGGCCCTGGGCTGGGGCTGGGTGCTGGCCTTGCGTTTTGCCGACCGCATCGGCAAGGGGCTGCGCACCGCGCCGCGGGACGCGATGATCGCCGCCAGCACCCGCGACGACATGCGCGGCCGTGCCTTTGGTTTTCACCGCGCCCTGGATCACGCGGGGGCGGTGCTGGGACCGCTGCTGGCATTCGCCCTGTTGCAGTCGGGCGCGGATCTGCGCCAGGTGTTTCTGTATTCGCTGGCACCGGGGGTGCTGGTCGTACTGTTATTGCTGTTCGGTCTGCCGCCGGCGCCGGCGGCGCTGCCGCCACCGGTGGCGCCCCTGCGCTGGCGCGGTTTGGATGTGCGTTTGCGCGCACTGGTGGTGGCGGCCGGCGGCCTGGCCCTGGCCACCACCCCGGAAGCCTTCCTGGTGCTGTGGGCGCAGGACCGCGGCCTGGCGGTGGTCTGGATTCCATTATTATGGGCGGCCGCCCATGGGGTGAAGACCCTGGTGGCCCTGCCCGGCGGCTACTGGTCCGATCGGTATGGCCGGTTGCCGGTGCTGGTGTGCGGCTGGGGCCTGCGGGTGTTGATGCTGATCTTGCTGGCCTTTACCGGCACCGATGTCGGTTTGATCTGGATTTTGTTCCTGGCCTACGCCGGCAGCCTGGCCCTGACCGAGGGCGCCGAACGGGCGCTGATCGGTGACTATGCCGCCCCGGGTCAGAAAGCCACGGCTTTCGGTTTGTACCACATGATCAGCGGTGTGCTGGCCCTGCCCGGTGCCCTGCTGTTCGGCGGGTTGTGGCAATGGGCCGGCCAGACCACCGCTTTTCTCGTTGCGGCGGTGTTGACGGTGGCCGCGGTGCTGGCGCTGCTGCTACTGGCGAAGCGTCCTGCCGCCTGAAACAACGGCGACCGGCGTGACTATTCCGTGGCGAAACTAAGCCCGGTTCTCAAAGTTTTTCCCGCATCTGGCCGCTATCGTGAGTTGTGATTCGGATACCTCGAAAGTCCTGCTACCGAATTGCTATAAAGATATACATTCCCCTGAAATTCACCCTGGTCGCCGTGGAGGTTTCGATGTTGCGCAGCCGTTCTTCTACCTACTTGTTCATAGCCTTAGCCACCCTGGCCGTCGGTGCCTGTTCCGATGGCGGCGGCAAGAAGCATTCCGATCCCATGGGCACCCTGTCGGTCACCGTCCGCGACGGTGCGGACAGCACCCTGCTGGCAGGAGTGCGGGTGCTGGTGTTTGATGCCAATACCAATCAGCCGGCGGCCGATGCCCTGACCACCAACAGCAGCGGCGTGGCCAGCGAGAAAGTCGCGCCCGGTACCTATTACGTGAAACTCAGCGCCCTGCACTATGAATCGTCACCGGCGGCCGGGGTTAGCGCGCTGCCATTGAACGTGGTCAAGGGCCAGGCTACCAGCACCGAAATCAATTTGTTTGCCACCGGTGATACCAGTACCGGCAGCATCAGCGGCAAGGTCAGTGATGGCACCGCGGCCATGGCCGGCGTGCTGGTGGTGGCCACCGATGTTGGCGGCAGCGTGGCCTACAGCTCGACCTCCGATCAGAGCGGATACTATGTGATTTACAATACGCCCGCGTCCACCTACAAGGTCAAAGCGTGGGATGCCGGCTACGGTTCCAATGAAGTCGACGCCACCGTGGTGCAGGCGACGGCAACGCCCAATATCGATGTGACGCTGACTGCCGGCGCCGGCGTGACGGTCAGCGGCGCGGTGACCTTCCTGGCCACCAACAACGGCGAGGTCGATGTGTCGCTGGTGCATCCTCTGACCCGCGATGTCATTCCGGGAACGCTTACCCATACCTCGGCTCAGGCGTATTCCATTGCCAGTGTGCCTGACGGCGACTATATCGCTCGCGCCACCTTCGAAAACGACAGTTTCGTCCTCGACCCGGACTGGATCGTCAAGTTCGGTGAGCCCACGGTGGCTGTCGCCGGTGTTGATGTCGTGCGCGACTTCAGTGTTACCGGCTCGGTCTCCTTGAGCGGCCCCACCAATCCGGCCGAGGACACCACACCGGTGGTGGTGGACACGCTGACGCCGACCTTTACCTGGGTCGCTTATCCCAGCACTTCGGACTATGTCATCGAAGTGATCAACGCCAGCGGTCAGGTGATCTGGGGCGGCTTCAGCAACAACTGGGCGACCAAGAATATCGTTATGCCTGCCTCCCAGTTGAGTGCGGTTTATAGCTTCGATGGTCTCGCTACCGAACCGCTGGTGGACGGCAAAACCTACCGCTGGCGCATTTATGCCAGCAAGGACGCAAATGGTAATTCGGGTGGCTGGAACCTGATTTCCGCCAGTGAGGACCAGCGCGGTATCTTCAAGGTGGTGCTGCCGGTCGCGCCCTGAGACTATACCTGCTTCTGTGTATAAAACCGGGTGGCCTCCTTGTGGGGTCACCCTTTTTATTTCCATTCATAGCGAATCAGAATCAATGCATTTTGCCTGCACGGTAACTCGCTGATTTTCAGCTGGAAAGAATTCGCCCTTCAGTCTTTGGCTGACAATCCTATGAATTACGGAGCGTAGTTTGTTCAATTGTGCCTCCTGAGGTCTCAGTGTTAGATAATTATTAATAAACGGGATTTTTATCGAGTTCACTTTCCAGCAGGAGAATGCCCATGATGAAACGAGGCGAAGGCAAGAATCCCAACAAGCTGCCGGGACAGGCTTGGACGCCGCCGCCGCGCACCGAGGATCCCTATCTGGCCAGTCGAAAGCTTTCCGATCCGACGGTCTGCCCGGACTGCGGGGTGGTATACCACAACGGGCGCTGGTCATGGCAGGGGCAAGCGACCTCTGCCGAGAAACATCGTTGTCCGGCGTGCAGCCGCATTCATGATCACGTGCCGGCGGGGGTGCTCAGCCTGGGCGGCGAATACTATGCAGCGCACCAGGAGGAAATCCTGCAGTTGATTCGCAATCTGGAAGCCCGGGAAAAAGCCCATCATCCGCTGGAGCGCATCATGTCGGTGGAGGTGGACGCGGCGGCGGGGCGTACGCTGGTCAATTTCACCGGCATACATCTCACCCATGGCGCGGCGCAGGCGGTGCATGCCGCGCACGCGGGCACCATGAGCAGTCATTACACGGATCGTGATGCGTTACTGCACGCGTCCTGGGAACGATAAGCCGGGACAGCGGCATGTAACCCGCGGCGATATCAGATATCGCCGCGGGCAATTTTCTCTGCGTCTTTTTCCTGCTGCGAGCGATTGAGCATGTCCTGGTAGTCGCGCACCCGGCGCACGTAGTGCATGGCTTGCAGGCCGCTGGCGTAGCCGTGCTCCAGTTCCTTGTAGTACTCGGGCTCGGACAGCAGCGGCAGTACGGATTCCACATCACTCCAGCGGTTCGGGTTCTTTTTCATCTTCGCCGCCATGGTCTGCGCGTCGAACACGTGGCCCAGGCCCATATTGTAGGCGGCCAGGGCCATCCAGGTACGATCCGGTTCGGGTACCCGATCCGGGATGCGACTGCGAATATCGGCGAAATGACGGGCGCCGGCGAAGATATTGGAGCGGGCGTCGAGCCGGCTTCTCACCCCCAGATCGCGGGCGGTGGTCTGAGTCAGCATCATGATGCCGCGCACACCGGTGGGGCTCTTGGCCAGGGGATTCCAGTGGGATTCCTGGTAGGAAATGGCGGCCAGCAGTACCCAGTCCAGCTTCTGCTTGCGCGCCGCCTGGTGGAACCAGGACTGGTAGCGTGGCAGCAGATCGTCGATGCGGCGCTGGAAGATGCGGGTGTCGACGTAGTCGAATTCGTCGAGGAAACCGTAGTAGCGGGCCACCATTTCATCCATGCGGCCGTCGGCGTGAAATTTTTTAAACCAGTCGTCGAGCAGTACTTCCAGCTGCCAGCGCTGCGGGTTGACCACCCAGGCCAGGGGCTGGTCGTCGACCAGGGGGAACACCGCCTGCAGCTCCGGATAGTAGCGCTGATTGAGGGCGAAAACGTCGGAGTTGGCGACGGTGCAATCCACTTCTTTCTGCCATACCTTGGCCAGCAGCATTTCCGTGCTCCACTCGCCGGTACTGTGCCACACCAGCTTGTCATGGCGGGACGCCAGCTGGTCGAGCAGTTCGGCATAGAGGGAATGATCCGGCACCCAGATCTCCTGCTTCTGCAGATCGTCCAGCGAGGTCGGCAGGGCGCGGCCGCCGCGCCGGCAGACCAGCAGGGTCTGCACCTTCTGGTAGCTGGGGCTGAAGCGGAAACTGCGCCGCCGGTCATCGGTGACCGCCAGCCCGGCGGCGGCGAAGTCGCCTTCATTATTACGGATGCCGTCGAAGATTTCCTGCACCGAATCCTTGACCACGAACCGCACCTTAATATTGAGGTCGGCGGCGAAGGCCTGCACCATGTCGTATTCCAGGCCGGCGTACTGGCCGTCGCGGGTTTCATAGTAGGTGGTGGGAGCATTGCGTGTCAGCACCACCAGCTCATTCTGCGGCTGCTGCAGATCGCTGACGAACAGGCGCAGGTTGAAGCGGTAGACACCGTAGGCCGCCGCCGGGATCAAGGCCAGCGGCAGCGCGTACTTCCACAGGTGATCCAGCAGGATCACCGGCAGACGCAGCAACCAGCGCAGTTTATCGCCCATGGTTGAGGCTGCTCCGCTTCAGGGATGCCGCCGCCAGTTCCGTCCAGGCAACGCGCGGGTGAATCAGATCATGATCGATGAAGATGTTCATTTGCAGCAATTCCGTGATGGCGGAGAAGGTGTAGCGTGAATCAAATGAATTGATCAGGTGTTGAGCATGTTGCCGATTCAATAGCAACTGGTTAGGAGGGAAACCGTGCGCCTGTTCGAAGTCACGCGCTAGCCGTACAATAAAGCTCAACATATCACCCCGTCCTCAGCAGCTTATCGACCGGTTGTCAGGTTTCTTCTGTGTAAAAGTGAGAACTGTTTGTACCATGCCAGCTTTAACCAATGATTACAAATCACTTTTTTCTTTTGTGATATTGGTCATGATAGAGCAGAGACCATGCCATGAACGACGCTATGCCAATTCAAGGGCTTAAGGCAAGGGTGTCGGCAAACGTGCACTGGAGGTGCACAGTCTTTGACATGGTGTGCGCGTTTTTCGGCACGGTCCGGGCGGAAATGAAGGTTGTTTTCGCCGTGGCGGACGCATGGGCTTGCGAGGCGAGGCGGGGATGAGGTAACGTGACTGCCATTCGTTACTGGCAAGCGACAAGGAACATTCCTGGTGTGCGGTATTTCGTTGATTTTTCATGCTTCCGGCGCCACGCCGGAAATGGCACGTCTGCAGCGGATGAACAAGGCCCTGCGCCATCGCGGGCCGGACGGTGACGGAGTCGCCATCAGCGGACATGTGGGGCTGGGGCATACGCGCCTGACCATCGTTGACCTGCAGGGCGGCGCGCAACCCATGCTGACGCCGGATGAGCGCTACGCCATCACCTTCAATGGCGAAATCTACAATTACCGCGAACTGCGCCGCGATCTGGAGAAACAACACTGCGTCTTCACCAGCAACTCGGATACCGAGGTACTGCTGCAGCTGTACGCGCGCGAGGGCGCGGCCTGCCTGCAGAAGCTGCGCGGCATGTTCGCCTTCGCCGTGCATGATCGGCGCAGCGGCGAAGTGTTCGTCGCCCGCGACCGTTTCGGCATCAAACCGCTGTTTTACGCCTGGGACGGCAAGACCTTCGTCGCCGCCTCGGAGATCAAAGCCATTTTCGCCAGCGGTTTGCGGGCGCCGCAGTTGCAAGCGCATTCGGTGTACAATCATTTCATCTATCAGTTCTCGATCCGCCCCCACACCGCCTTCCAGGATATCCTTGAGCTGCCGCCCGGCCATTGCGTGACCCTGCGCCCCGGGGCCGAGCCCGTGTTCGCGCAGTACTGGGATCTGCAGTATCCCGATGACGGCGACTATGAAACCATGGATGAGAAATACTGGTGCCTGCGCTTCGAGGAGGCGTTTCACGAGGCGGTGGAGACGCACACCATAGGCGATGTTCCCATCGGCTCCTATCTGTCGGGGGGCATCGACTCGGCGGCCATCGCCTGGATGCTACACGGCGTGTACGGCAAGCCGTTACAGACATTTTCCATCAAATTTACCGACGCCAACGAGGACGAGTCACCGATCTTCCGCAGTATCGCCGCTCACCTGAAGGTGGAGAACCACGAGCTGCTGATGGACGACGCGCGCACCGGCGGGTTCGTCGACGATCTGGAACGATGCCTGTACGCGCTCGAACAACCGCAGCGCATGGCGCTGGATATCCCGCATTTCCTGCTTTCCGGCCTGGTGCAGAGCCGTAACTACAAGGTGGTCTACACCGGCGACGGTTCCGACGAGCTGTTCGGCGGCTACGACTGTTTTCGCCAGGACTACATGCGCTACTGGGGCAACGGCATCGGCAGCTACTGGCGGCGCCTGCATAAATATTTCGGCGAGTATACCCAGTGGTTTTCCCACGATTTCGTCGCCTTGCTTTATCATCAGCACCGCCGGCCGCGGCAGCGGCGGGTATTCGATCAATGGGGCACTTATCCGGCCTGGTACGATTTCTGGCACATCACGCAGGCGCTGCTGCCCGGCCTGTTCAGCGCGGATTTTCTCGCTGCCAACCGCGACAATGTGCAGATGGACGAATTGCGCGCCGACATCGTACCGCGGCTGGCGGGCAAGCACGCGCTCAACAAGTCACTGTACATCGAGGGCAAAACCCGGCTGCCCAACTGGATCCTGTGGAAGAGCGACCGCCTGAGCATGGCGCACAGCGTCGAGGCGCGGGTACCGTTCATGGATCACAAGCTGGCGGAGACGACGGCGCGCATGCCGCCCTTCATGAAGCTGAACTACATGGACGAGAAATACGTGTTGCGCAAGGTGGCGATGCCGCACCTGCCGGAACATCCCAACAACTTCAAGAAAAAGGCGTTTTACACCCCGATCCGCGCCTGGTTCTTCACCCCGCAGCGCGAACCGCTGCTCGATGACTACCTGTCGGCCGACGCCCTGCGCGCCAGCGGCATGTTCGAGCCGCGCCGGGTGCGCGAACTGCTGGCCATCCTGCTGGCGTATCCGCAGCCGCGCACCATGAACGACACCTATCGCATGATGCAGCTGGAATGGATACTGATGCTGGTGTTGAGCGTGCAGATTCTGCACAAGCAGTTTGGCCAGCGCCAGGCGGCGTGTTTTGCCGTTTGAGTTCGCCCCTTATACGTTTTCCGCTACATCCTTATTCGCCGGCGTTGGCATCGGGGCCGGCGTCTCGCCGGATTGTTGACGTATTTCACATCAAGTTCCGATATTTCAACCGCTTGTGGTTAAAGACGCGCTGCGCGCTTCACGATAACAAAGGGT
Organism: Proteobacteria bacterium UBA6920; assembly: GCA_002448875.1. GTDB lineage: Bacteria > Pseudomonadota > Gammaproteobacteria > SG8-11 > SG8-11 > UBA6920. The sequence goes on from DKAS01000041.1 coordinate 23,021, forward strand.
ATCCATCGCACGTGCCGGAGCCCGCCATGACGGGGCGAGAATTTGATGTCTATCTGACCGGTGAATTGCTGCCCGGCTATGCTCACCCGCAGGCGGTGGCCGGCCTGGCGAAACTGTTCCGCATTCCTCCGGACACGGCGGCTCTGCTGGTCCGTCACAAACCGCACAAGATCAAGGCCCATGTGGCGGCGGATCTGGCGCAGAAATACGTGCGCCAGCTGAATGCCATCGGCGTCGCCAGCAATGTCACCGCCAGCGTCGCCGCGCCCGTAGACGCCGCACATGCCGCCGTCGAGCCGGAATCGCCCGTGGAGCTGACGCCGGAGATGCTGCAGGCGGCGTTCACCGACGGCATCTCCCGGGAGCCGGCGGCCGCGCCCGCTTCCTGGACGCTGACGCTGACTGCGCTGTTGGTGGCGATGTCGGCGTTGTTCTATCTGCTGACGGTGCTGGCGCTCAGCGCGGTGACGGTGTGGCACGCGGCCGCCCATGCTTCCTGGCTGGCGCGCAATCCATTTTATCTGCACTTCGGCAACTACCTGGGCCTGCTGCTGGCGGGCAGCGCGCTGGTGATTGTCATGGTCAAACCCCTGGCCCTGGGATTCGTGCGGCCGCTGGCACGCCAGCCCCTCAGCGCCAATCGTCACCTGCTGCCGCAGACCTACGTGCGCGAGGTAGCTCACGCCATCGGCGCCGCGTTTCCCCGTCAGGTGTATCTGGTGATGGAACCGGTGGTGGCCGCGCGCCCGTTGCGCGGCGTGTTCGGACTGCTCAGCGGCGAAGTGGAGCTGTACCTGGGCTTGCCGCTGCTGGCCAGCAGCCGGCTGGACTGGCTGGCGGGCGCCATCGCCCACGAATTGAGCTATTTCAGCGATCAGCGCGGCAACCTCGCGCGCTATGTCATCGTGCGGGTCAACGCCTGGTATGAGCGCAGCCTGCACCAGCGGGATTACTGGGATGAATGGCTGGAGGCGGGGCTGGCGCGCAGCGATCGCCTGCTGGCGCCGCTGTTCTTTCTGGCGCAGGCGGCCTTCGGCGGCGGCAAATACCTGCTGGCGCTGTGCGCCAGGCTGAGCGCGCTGCTGAGCCATGCCATCAGCCGTGATGCTATGCTACAGGCGGATCGCTGGCAGTGCGCCCTGGCCGGGTCGGAAAGTTTCTGCGGCGGATTGCAGACGCGCATGGAACTGGAAACCGGCTACCATGTGGTGCAACAGCAATTGCTGCTGGCCAGCACCGCCGCTGTTCTCGATGTCAACCTGGTGGAGCGTATCCTCAGTCAAGCGGCGACCTTGAGCGAGACGGATCGCATGGCCATCGCCCATGCGCTGGCCAGCCGCGGTTCGCCCGCCCGGGCGACCACGGTCGCGGCCGGCGAGCGTTGCGCCCGCGCCGCGGCGGAGCCGGTGTCGCCGGTTTGCGGTCTGCATCTGCCGGCGCAGGCGCTGTTTCGGGACTTCGCGGAAATCTGCCGCCAGTTGACCGAGCTTTATTATCAGCGGGAGTGCCGCTTCGATCTGTCACCGGAGAGGCTGGCGGACCGGCTCGCCGCCGGGCAGCGGATGACGTGCGGCGACAGCGAGCTGGCGCCACCGGGATGTCAGGTGGGCTTCTTCAACGTCGATCGCGTCATCGTGCCGCAATTGCCGGCGCAGCTGGCGGACGATCCTTCGCACTTGCATCAGCAGCTGGCGGAAGCCGCGGCCGGCCTGCAGGCGCAGCAAATGGCGTATCACGAAATGACACTGCGCCATGCTCAATTGCAGCGGCGCCTGGCGGCGGTGCACAATGGCCGTATCCTGTTGGCCAACAATATTGCGTTCAATGCCCGCCAGTATGCCTTGCCGCGCGCCACCGCCAATGCCGCCAGCGCCGCCTTCGTGCAACTGCAGATCGAGATCAGGGACTCGGCGACCGCCCTGCAGGAGGTGGAGGATCAGCTGGCGCGGCAGCTGGGGTTGGAGCTGGCCTGTGTGGTGGCTCGCGGTGACAGCCGCCTGGCCGCGGAAGTCGCGCTGCTGGTGCAGAGCCTGCGCGGCCTGCGCACGGCGATGCAGATCCTGCCCGATTTTCACATGCGCACGTCCACCCTGGAGAATCTGACCGGCATCGCTGCCAGCGGCAAAGCGATTCCGGAACAGGCCCTGGATCAGGACGTGGAGTATTGCCTGGCGGACTATCGCCAGATCATCGCCGCCTGTACCGGCGTGGTGGTCAGCGCCGTGGAAAGCGGCGGCGACAAGGATCAGGTTCTCGCCGATCGCCTGCTGGGCGAGGTCGGGGATCCGGAAGCGATGCGCGGCCGGCACCAGGATCTTCAAGCGTGCTATGGCAAAACCCGCGACCTGCTGCACCACGCCCATCAACGTCTGACACACCACCTGGCGCAGATCGTCGCCGGTGTCGAGCAGGAGTTGCAACCGGCGGTGGTGAATCCACCGCGCCAGGCAGCCAGCGCATAAGGTGCGTTGCGCGCACCCTCTATCCATGACCTTGTCGTCTTCGCCCGGAACGTGCCAGGGCACGGTACACGGAGACTAAACCGTCGATAACTACAGCATCGCAATCAGACGGCGAGCAAAACCTGCCCCTACGCGCTGCGGTGCTGAGCCAATTCACCAGCGATCATAACGAGAAAAATATAGTTACTTTCCCGCCCGCAGCGTCGGTGGCCTTGCGCTTTTCCAGGACGTCCAGCGCCAGGGATGGCGCTGGTCGAGCCCACAGGGATGTGGCTCTTGCGGTCCTGGAACAACGGACCGGTGCCGCTGCCGAAAGCGGGCGGGAACTCCTTCCGTACCACCTTCCCTGATCGTGCTTAGGATCACCTGGTGCGTACAACGCACACCACGCGCTTCGCGGCGTGGGGCGTGTGCCTGATCAGTGAGCGCCATGACGCGATCGCTGGCGGTCACGGCGCCTGCAACACCACCTGCCGGCTGATCTTTCCCGCCCGCTCGTGACTGGCGCTCAAAGTCACGCTGCTGCCGGCGGCGGCGCGCACCAGCCACTGGCCCTTGGCGCGGTCCTGGGTCGGGTCGGCGGGCCGGCCGGCCCAGACGTTGGGCGAGCTGGATTTGAGATTCCAGCCTTCGAGCTGGCCGCCGTCGATGCAGATGGGGGTGGTGATGTGGACCGCGTCGGTGTCGGCGGCAAGCTCCAGCAGCACGCCCCGGGTCATTTTCTTCTGTCGTGCCCATTGCGTCACGTCGGTGGGAAGCCAGCCGCTGTTTTGCACCACGGCGCTGATCCGCCACAGATCGGCGGCCAGCGGCTCGACCACCACATCGCGCCACTGCAGGCAGGGCGAAATCAGATTGTGCCAGACCAGCCAGCGCGGAATGCCGGCGATTTCCTGCGCCAGCCGCGCCGGCGGCGGATTCCAGAAACTGTACAGCGGATCCCAGCCGCCCAGTTCCACCGGCCCCAGTTGCGGGTGGATGAAAGGATACCAGTCGATATAGCCGCGGCCTTGCAGGGCCTGATCGCTCCAGGCCAGCAGTTTAAGGTCGTCGGCGTGGTCATGCTGGCGGTACCAGTCGATGTAGCGTTTGTCTGCAATGCCTGCCTGCCGCTGCGGACTCCAGAATTCCACGGTCCAGGCAAAGCGGCCCAGTTCGTCATACAGCCAGTCATCCATCGCGCCGGTGATCACTTCCTGCGGGTGGTAGCGAAACTCATGGTAGGCGGATACCGGCGGATAGCCGCTGAATTCTTCGCCCTTGGTGCCCAGGGTGGCGTAGGTCCAGCGATCTTCCGCTGGCATGTCGTCGTCCGGACGATAGGAAAACGGCCGCAGCAACAGGCCGCTGTAGGAATGCAGGGCGATACCTCCACAGATGTTGGGGTGGTCACCGATGAACTGCATCAGCGCGCGGACTTCCGGTTCCGAGCCGGGGAAGGCACCGGCGCCTTTCTGCTCATATTCGCCGCGCCAGCGGGCGGGAAAATTGCGGTTGAGATCCAGCCCCTCGCGGGTGGTCTGCAGAGGCCAGGTCAGACCATCGAATTGGTGGAAAACCCCCTCCGGCAGCAAGCGGTAATACTGGCCGCCCACATCGGTGGGTTCCCGCCGCACCAGCAGGCGCGGCTCTTGTGGCGAAATTTTCCAGGGACCGTTGGCGTCCGGGATACGCATGGTTAATATTCGACCATCTCCATCCATGTCCTGGACTTCCAGTCCGTCGGGTGTCGGATCGGACCAGGGCCAGGGGCGGATGCTGGAGCGGGTGAGCTTGGGCACATCGGCCAGCGCCCATTCGGCGCCGTCGGGATTGACCCGCGGGCAGATATAAAAGACACGGCTGTCCAGGCAGCGGCTGATGTCCGCATCCGTACCATCCTCGGTCAGCAGATTTTGCAGCAGGCGCAGGGCCGCCATGGAGGAAACCAGCTCGGCGCTGTGTATATTGGCATCCACCCACAGCGCCGGTTTATGGCGGTCGTCACCGCTGGCAAACCGGGTCAGGGTCGCCAGCCAGATGTCCCGGCCGGCATAGCTTTTGCCTAAAGAGGTCAGGCGCATGATATCGGGTCGGGCGGCGGCCCAGTTCTGCAACAGGGCGCTGAGGTCGGTATAGCGCAGATAACGGTCGAAATTGATGGTCTTCATAAAAATGGCTTGCAAGCTCGGGTTGGAGGAGTATAGTCCTGTCGATAGTGCGATGAAACAGGCAACCATTCACATAAGGCACGTGCCTCCCCCTGCCCGTCCCAATGATTCCCATCTACTCATTGCATGATCCGTAGCGCCCGCGTAAAAGATCTCACCGCTCTGGTGGAGATCGAAAACCAATGCTTTACCGTCGATCGATTCTCGCGGCGCAGTTTCCGCTACTTGTTGACCAAGGCCAATTCCTCATGCCAGATTTACGAGGATGATGCCAGCGGTAAGGCCCTGGGGTATGTCATTGTTTTGTATAACACCGGGACCTCGGTGGCGCGCATGTATTCGCTGGCCGTGCTGCCCGAGGCCCGCGGTCGCAAGCTCGGCGCCGCCCTGATCGCCGCTGCCGAGGAGCTTACCCTGGCCCACGACTGTATCAGTCTGCGGCTGGAAGTGCGGCGGGACAACAGCCATGCCATCGAGCTGTATCAGCGACAGGGCTACCGCCTGTTCGGCTCCTATCCCGACTACTACGAAGACCACATGGACGCTCTGCGTTTCGAGAAGTCTCTGGTGCCGTCGCTGAAACCGGAACTGGCACGGGTGCCATTTTATCAGCAGACCTCATATTTCACCTGCGGCCCGGCGGTGCTGATGATGGCGATGAAGGCCCTGGACCCAGCAGTGAAAATGTCGCGTAAACTGGAATTGCGTCTATGGCGGGAATCCACCACCATATTCATGACATCCGGGCACGGAGGTTGCTCACCTTATGGTTTGGCGCTGGCGGCCTATAATATGGGCTTCGATGTCGAGGTTTTTGTCAACGCCGGGGCCGGCTATTTTTCCGATTCGGTGCGCAGCGACGAAAAGAAGGAAGTCATGCGTCTGGTGCAGGAAGACTTCATCGGCCAGTTGAAGAAACTGCCGGTGGTCATCCGCCACCGGCCGCTGAAAAGCGATGAATTGCAGAGCAAGTTCGAGGAAGGGGGCATCCCCATCGTGCTGATCAGCTCCTACCGCATCTACCGGGAAAAATCCCCGCACTGGATCGTGATGACGGGGTATGATCAGAAATACTTCTACGTGCACGACCCTTTCGTCGACTATGAAATGGGCAAGCTGATGATAGATTGCATCAACATGTCCATTCTTAAGAAAGATTTCGAGCGCATGGCCAAGTACGGCAAGGCCGGCCAGAAAGCGGCGCTCATCATCCGCCGCCGCGCCGCGGCGGGGCAGAGCGCTGCCTAACAGCAAGCAGGAGGATAAAATTTTTCCATGGGTACCCACCTGGTACTGGTCGAAAACCTCAAGGACTGGCAGCCCGGATTTCCCGAGTTGACCGTGGTTTTGGCCAAGGATTATCTATCACGACCCGACGACTTCAAAAGCAGGGATATGCGCGTCATCAACCTGTGCCGGGGATACAAGTATCTGAGCAGCGGCTATTACTGCTCGCTGCTGGGGGAGGCGCGGCGCCATCGGGTGATCCCGTCGGCGCAGACCATCACCGATCTGAGCAGCAAGGCGATCTACAATCTCAACGTCGAGGATCTGGACGACCTGGTGCAGCGGGTGTTGAAACGGCATTCCAAGTACAAATTCCAGGAAAGTTTTTCCACCAATATTTTCTTCGGCCAGTGCGAGGAGCCGGAGCTGCAGGAAATCGCCCGTCAGTTGTTTGAACTGTTCGCCGCGCCCTTGCTCAGAGTGGAATTCAAGCGCCAGCAGAGCTGGCAGATCGCCAGCCTCAAACCGGTGTCGCTGAATAACGTCAAGCCGGAGCAGGTGGAGTTTTTCACCCGCAGTCTGAACAGCTATCTCAGCTCGCGCTGGCGCAAACGCCGTACCCGCACCCAGGCGCGCTACGACTTCGCTATTCTGCACAATCCCGAGGAAAAGCTGCCGCCGTCGAATATGGGCGCGCTGCGGCGCTTCATCGAGGCCGGCAAGAAGCTGGGCGTGGAAGTGGAGCTGATAACGCGCAAGGATTACAACCGCCTGGCGGAATATGACGCCCTGTTCATCCGCGAGACCACCGCCATCGACCACTACACCTACCGCTTTTCCAAGAAGGCGGAGGCCGAGGGCATGGTGGTGATCGACGATACCAATTCCATCGTCAAATGCTGCAACAAGGTGTATCTGGCGGAGATCCTCGCGTTGAACAAGGTGCCAACGCCGCGTACCGTGGTGCTGAACAAGGGGCAGAACGAGAATCTCGGCGTGCTCGTCGGCTATCCGGCAGTGTTGAAAATTCCGGACAGCGCTTTTTCCAAGGGCGTATTCAAGGCGGAAAATGAACAGGAGGCCAAGGAGATCACCGATCGCCTGTTCAAGGATTCCGACCTGATTCTGGCGCAGGAATTTCTTTATACCGATTTCGACTGGCGTATCGGCATCCTTAATAATCAGGTAATGTTCGCCTGCAAGTATTTCATGTCGCCGGAGCACTGGCAGATCATGCAGCACGGCGCCGGCGGCGTGCTCAAGGAAGGCAAGTTCAGCAGCGTGCCCATAGAGGACGTGCCGGCGCCCGTGCTGGATGCGGCCAAGGCGGCGGCCAAGCTCATCGGCAACGGTTTGTACGGCGTCGATGTCAAGGAGCGCGGCGGCAAGGCCTTTGTCATGGAAGTCAATGACAATCCCAATATCGAAAGCGGCGTCGAGGATGGCCTGCTGGGATGGGGTCTGTATTATCGCATCATGGAGGAGTTCATTCGCCGGGTGGAAGAGTTGCGACGGCGCAACTGACCTGCATGTCTGAATCCCTCACCACCAGTTTGTTCACGGGCGTCAGCCGCTTGCAGGCCTGTGCCGCATTTCTCGGCCAGCGGCTGGATCTGCGCACCTTCGAGGACGCCGAGCGCCTGGCGGCCAATCCCCTGACCGTCGGTGTGGGCAGAGCGGGGGTGGCGGTGCTGCTGCGCTACGGCGCGGTGGTGTTGTTCGGTCTGGATAAGGAACAGCAGCAGGGGTTTATCGACAGCATCCAGCACCTGGTGTCCGAACCGCTGAAGCAGCGCGAAACCGACACGGTGGATCTGGCGCTGACCAGGGAAACCCTGGAAGGCGTGCAGCACGGATGTATCCAGTTGCAGCAGTTCGACCTGCAGCGCCTGCAGGTGGTGGCCGAAGCCCTGGGCAAGAGCGTGGTGCTGGCTTATTACGAAACTTCACTGGCCAGATCCTTCGATCGCATCGAACCGCTGGCCGCCAGTCTCAGCGGCCGCCAGCGCCTGGGCCTGCGCGGCAAGGACCTGCTGCAGCATATCGGCGACACTCTGCTGATCGAAAGCAGAATGACCGGCCGGGTGGAAGCCGCGGAAAAGCCCGAATTGCTGTGGGACTTCCCGCAGTTCGAGCGTCTGTACCTGCGCCTGGAAAGTGAATATGAGCTGGTGGAGCGTTCGCAGGCGCTGGAACGCAAACTGTCACTGTTGTCGCGGGTGGCGGAAACCCTGCTGGATATCCTGCAGAACCGCCGCACTCTGCGGGTGGAATGGTACATCGTGATATTGATCGTGGTGGAAATTCTGATCACCGTGGCGGAAAAATTATTCGGCATTTGACCGTGGCCCGTAACCTTGGTGTGTACCACAAGCTGACCTGTTGCCGGCGCGGGGCAGGGTGGGGACGCTTGCAGCCGTTTTGTTATTAATCCTGTCGTTGCTCAGGCGCAGGCGCCTGGTCCATGACAGGATTACTAACAACTGTAGAGGTGGGAAGAGCAGTTTTATGGCGGCGCGAACTCATCATAAATACGATCTGGTCCCTTATCCCGAATGGAGCATCACCGAGAGTCACCATAACCACATGGCGGTGATCGGCCGGCTGATGGGCATCAAGACCCCGTCGCCGGAACATTGCCGCGTCCTGGAACTGGGCTGCGCCAGCGGCGGCAATATGATTCCCGCCGCGTATTACTGGCCGCACTGCGAATTCGTCGGCGTCGAGCTGTCGAAACGGCAGGTGGAGCACGGCAACCGGCTGATCACGGAGATCGGCCTGAAGAACGCGCGCATCCTGCACAAGGATATCATGCAGGTGGACCGCAGGCTGGGCAGCTTCGACTACATCATCGTGCACGGCGTCTATTCCTGGGTGCCGGCGCGGGTGCAGGAGCATATCCTGAAGATCTGCCGCGAGCTGCTGCCCGCCAGCGGCCTGGCCTATATCAGTTACAACACCCTGCCGGGCTGGTCGATGCGCAATATGATCCGGGCCATGCTGTTTTATCATGTGCAGGGCGACGCCGAGCCGCGCAAACAAATCCGCGAGAGCCTGGCATTTCTGCGCCTGCTGGGGCGGGCCTTGCCGGAAAACGGCAGTCTCAGCGAGCGCTGGTTGAAACACGAGGCCATGGAACTGGCCAAATCGGCCCCCGACTACGTGTTTCACGATTACTTGGAAGAAAACAATCATCCGCTGTTTTTCCATCAATTCATGAGTCAGGCCAGTGCCGCCGGTCTGCGTTATGTATCCGATGCCACGCTTTCCTCGATGCTGGCTTCGTCCCTCAGCGCCGAGGCCAATGAGTTCCTCGACGGGATCAGCGACCTGGTGGATTACGAGCAGTACATGGATTATTTTTACCTGCGGCATTTCCGCCAGAGCATTCTCTGTCATGCCGAGCGGCGGCCGAAACGCGAACTGGATCTGGCGGTGTTCCGCCGCCTGCATTGCAGCGCCCATCTGACCTGCGCCGAGGAGGTCAATCTGCGTGCGGCGCAGGAGCAGGTTTTCACCGGTGCGGCGGGACAGCGTTACCGGCTGGCGCATCCCCTGAGCAAGGCGGCCATGGTGGCCCTGACCCTGGCTTACCCCAATGCACTTACCCTGCCGCAACTGCAGGCGCAGGCCGAGGAATTGCTGCGGCGCTACGGTTCCGACGAATTTGTCGCCCACACCGCGCAACTGGAAACGGACCTGCTCAATCTTTATCTTTCAGGCGCGGTACGGGCCACGCTGGTGCAACGGCAGATATTTGCGGATTTGTCCGAATGCCCGTCGGCGTCGCCGCTGGCGCGGGTTTATGCCAGGCACCGCAAGGGCTATGTAGCCACCGCCCACCATGACAGTCTGGAACTGGATCGTCTGGGATGGCGCCTGATCACGCTGGCAGACGGCAAGCGTCCGCGCAGCGCCATTGTCAAACGGGTGCTTGACGACTACCGGAAACCTGGTCAGTTGCATGACTACCTGGCCGGTCGGGGCATCGTCGACGAGGCGGCCACGGAACAGCTGGCCAGCCAGGTAGAGGCTCAGTTATATCAGTATGCAACGCAGGGGTTAATGATAAGCTGACCGTTCTCAATACCCCGTGGGCCCCTGGGTCGTATGGTTTAAAACTATAAAAATCAATAAGTAATCTTGAATTTCTGGGTGCTTATATCAGCTGACGGTGTAAGCACTTCCCGGCGCATCGGCTCCTTTCACGCCTGCGGTATACTACGGGTCGCCGGCAGACAGATCCTGGTGGGTCTGCCAACGCAGCGAGGGTACGGGTGCTGCGGTTCGAGTCCTGGCTTTCCAATGGCCAGGCCGCGAGGCGAGTGCATAACAAGCGAAAGGAGTTAAAACGATGCAGAAGCGGGTGAATTCGATTGCTTTGGCTATGGTGCTGGCACAGGGGCTGGTCAGCTCCGGCTGGGCGGCGGAACCGGCGCCGCAAAGCGCCATAGATGCCTGCAGTGAGGAAGCCAAGAAAGCCCATGTCATCAGCGAAGAATTGGCGACATTTATCAATGTCTGCCTGACCGATGCGGGCTACGCGACCATCAATGTGAATGTCAAAGGCGACGACAGCGCCAAATCCTCCGACGGCAAAGGTTGAGAGTCGAACGGCCGACAAACCAGCTCATTTCTCAGGACTCTGCCCCCCGTCGCCGTCTGGCGACGGGGTTGTCAGATCTACACGTATTAATTCCTGTTAGCGTTATCCTCCGGCAATGGTCAATGCCGGGAACAGCTCGCGCAGGCCATTGGCCATGATTTCAACGGCGATGGCGGCCAGCATCAAACCAAACAGGCGGTTGATGATGTTCAGGCCGATAGGTCCCAGCAGGCGGCCGATGGGCTGAGCCAGACGCAGCACTACCCAGAGAAAGAGGCAAACCACACCGATGCTGAGCATGACCAGCATATGGTGGTAGATCGCCGTCGACCGGTGGGTCTCGATGATGACCGTGCTGATGGAGCCCGGGCCCGCCAGCAGCGGCATGCCGAGCGGAACCACGGCAATACTGGCTTTGTTTTCCGCCGCCGCCGCTTCGCCGGGTGAGGTTTTGATCTCATCCGGTTTGGCGCGCAACATGGCAAACGCCATCAGCAGCAGCACCATGCCGCCGCCTACCCGGAACGAGGCCAGGCTGGTGCCCAGCCACGCCAGCAGCGGTTCTCCCCCCAGGGCGCTGACCACCAGAACCCCGCCGACCGTGGCGGCGGAAATCAGCGCAACCCCAGCAAGTTCCCGGGATTGATAGTCCCGGGTGAGACTGAGAAAAATCGGCAGCGCGGCGAACGGATTGAGGATGACCGCCAGCGCGGTCACAAATCGAGTATATTCTGTCCAGTGTTCCATAGCGGTACCCGTCACGCGGCTGGCCGACGAGCATAACATTCGCGCTTATGCTCGAGCCAGCCCGCCGGTAGGCAAGGGCGGATTCCATCCGTATACTTGGCGCCGGTCGCGATGCGGCGCGTTCCATCGTGGTCACAAAAGGCATGAACAATGCATAGTCGAGCTGCTGGTTTTGCGGGAGGTTGTCATGGCTCAAACCGGTAAATCCCCATCGGGTTGGCGCAAGTTATGGGCGGAATGGACCGGCCTGCACCTGTATGAGAAATTCGAGTACGGCGTGTGCATGGTCATCAGCCTGGTGATTACGGTCATCGTGATGGTGGCGCTGTTCGATCTGGTGCGCAATGTCGGCCTGCTGCTGCTGGTCAATGCGCTGGATCCGCTGGACCATAAACTATTTCAGAGTATTTTCGGCATGATCATGACGCTGTTCATCGCCATGGAATTTCGCCATTCCATCCACAGTGTGATGGAGCGGCGCGGCCATATCGTGCAGGTGCGTTCGGTGATCCTGATCGCGATGCTGGCGGTGGCGCGGAAATTCATTATTATTGATACCTCACAGACCGATGCCATGAGTCTCATGGCCCTGGGGTTCATCACCCTGTCTCTGGGCGGGGTCTACTGGTTGCTCAAGTATCATGAGACTCGGGCATCCGCCGCGGGCTGAAATCAAGCGCATTCAGGTAATCCTTTTCCATGAAAATCGCCATCCTGTCCCGCAGCCGTGAAATTTTCTCCACCCGCCGTTTGCTGGAAGCGGGTGCGCAGCGCGGCCACGAGATGCATGTGCTGGACACGCTCAAATGCTATATGGATGTGTCGTCGCTGCGCCCCGCCATCCACTACCGGGGGTCGCAGCTCGAGGGTTTTGATGCGGTCATTCCCCGCATCGGCGCCTCGATAACGGTTTATGGCCTGGCCGTGGTGCGCCAGTTCGAGATGCTGGGGGTGTTCCCGCTCAATGAGTCGGTGGCCATCGGCCGCGCCCGTGACAAACTGCGGGCGCTGCAGCTGCTGTCGCGCAAGGGCGTGGGGCTGCCCACTACCGGCTTTGCCCACGATATCGATGATACCCAGCATTTGATTAAGCTGGTGGGCGGCGCGCCGCTGGTGGTGAAACTGCTGGAAGGTACCCAGGGCCGCGGCGTGGTATTGGCGGAAACTTCGCAGGCGGCGGAGAGCGTGATCGACGCGTTTCGCGAACTGGGCGCCAACTTCCTGGTGCAGGAATTCATCAAGGAAGCGGGCGGCTCCGATATCCGCTGTTTCGTCATCGGTGATAAGGTGGTGGCGTCGATGATGCGTACCGCCAAGGCCGGCGAGTTCCGCTCCAATCTGCATCGCGGCGGTTCCGCCTCCCTGGTGAAGCTGACGCCGGAGGAAAGATCGATGGCGGCGCGGGCGGCGAAAATCATCGGCCTCAACGTCGCCGGCGTCGATATCATTCGTTCCAAGCACGGTTCGGTGGTGCTGGAAGTGAATTCCTCGCCCGGTCTGCAGGGCATAGAGACTGCGACTTCCAAGGATATCGCCGGCATGATCATCGAGTTCATCGAAAAGAACGCCGCGCCGCACAAGACCCGTACCCGTGGCAAAGGTTAGGGCGGCCGACGAAGACCTGGTGATCCACGGCACCGTGGTCAAGCCGGGGCAGCGCGCCACCATCGATCTGCCGGTGGCCAAGCTTTACACTCATACGCCGGTGGCGATGCCGCTGCATGTGGTGCGCGGCAAGAAACCGGGCGCCATTATGTTCGTCAGCGCCGCCATTCACGGCGACGAAATCAACGGGGTCGAGGTTATTCGCCGGGTGCTGCAGGCGCCGACACTGGCGCGCCTGAGCGGCACCCTGATCGCCATTCCCATCGTCAATGTCTATGGGTTCATCCAGCACAGCCGCTACCTGCCGGACCGCCGTGATCTCAACCGCAATTTTCCCGGTTCCGAGAAAGGCTCTCTGACCGCCCGCCTGGCCTATCTGTTCACCAAGGAAATCGTCGAACGCTGTGACTACGGCATCGATATCCATACCGGCGCCCAGCATCGCAACAACCTGCCGCAGGTGCGGGCCAATCTGCAAGACGCCGAGACCGCGCGCCTGGCCCGCGCTTTCGGCGTGCCGGTGGTGCTCAATTCCGATACCCGCGACGGTTCGCTGCGCGAGGCGGCCAGCGAACTGGGAATCCCGACGCTGCTGTACGAGGCGGGCGAAGCGCTGCGTTTCGATGAGCTGTCGATACGCACCGGGGTGCACGGGGTGCTCAATGTCATGCGCGAATTGAAAATGCTGCCGCGCAACAAGGGCGGACAGCGTCTGCCGCCGGCGCCGCTGCTGGCCCGCGCCAGCACCTGGGTGCGGGCGCCGGGCAGCGGCATCGTGCGCTTCCTGGTGGAGCTGGGAGCCCATGTGGACAAGAACCAGGTGCTGGGCATCGTCGCCGATCCTTTCGG
>DKAS01000247.1 GCA_002448875.1 Proteobacteria bacterium UBA6920
CGAAGCCATGCAATGGCGCGCGTTAGGTTCGATGTTATTGGAGCGCAGGCCGGCTTTCATCAGCTTGACCGCCGCATAGCCTTCCCATACCGTCCACTGTCCCGAGCCGAACATGCCCACGGCGCCCGGGCCGCCTTTGCGCAGGGCGGCTTTCCATTTGTCCGCCATGATATCGAACGCCTGGTCCCAGCTAATGGCGGTAAATTCTCCGTCCTTGGCAAACTTGCCATTTTTCATCCGCAGCAGCGGCTGCGTCAGCCGGTCCTTACCGTACATGATCTTCGGCAGGAAGTAGCCTTTAACACAGTTCAAGCCGCGGTTGACCTCGGCGTCGGGATCCGCCTGTGCCGCCACCACACGGCCATCCTGCGTGCCCACCAGTACGCTGCAACCCACGCCGCAGAAGCGGCAGGCCGCCTTGTCCCAGCGGATCTCCGCCGTTGCGGCGGGCTCGGCGGCCTTGCTCTTGGCGAACGCTGATTTGAGCAGGCCGAATCCGGGCACCAGGCCCCACAAGGAATTCAATTTTATAAAGTGGCGACGGGAAAATTTCATGGCGGTCCTCTTGATGAATTGCGCGCAGCTAAATTGTCGCGGCACCGGCATTTACATTCTGCCTGCGCGACTGGTCTGGAATTGACTCCCGAGTTTTCGGCAGTTGCCGGTTTTTCTGAAGCCCCGAGAAGCAGCAAAGCGGACTAATGGGTGAAACACTGTAGAAATTTTCACGCCGACACCCAGATGATTCGCCATCACCGTGCCCGCGCTTTTTCAGCGCCCGCGGCGCCGCTAGTTAACTTATTGACCGCACACGCGAATTCACCATGGTTTCGCCGATGAAAAACTACGTTAAAAAACCCTGATTTAATTAATAATCATTATTAATGATAAATACCAAACTCATTACAATAGCAGCATGGAGAAGTGAGCGGCCTTGGGTAGGGTTCGCTATGGGTAGTTGTTAAGGGAGAAGGGTATGTGGTTAAGGCGTATGGCCGTCACGGCCATGGCGCTGTCAGCTGTGCTGTTCGCGGCCACCGCCGCGGCCAAACTGACAACGCCTCCGGCGATCACCGGACAGGGATCCGCGGTGATTAAATTCAACGGAACTTTGCTCAACATCCAGGGAAATCATGTGGAAGCGGAGTTTCATTTCACCGGCACCAACTATAACGGTGCCACCATCTACGGTGACGGTTACATGCGTTTTCCGGCAGAACTGAGTGAAAGCGGCGAGGTGGTCCTGGACTGGAGCGTGGCGGGCGAAGCCTACGCGATCTTCACCGGCACCCTGGATCTTGCGCCCAGTACGCAGCTGGTCGAAGGCCGCGGCCGGGTGCTTTTCACCGGTGAAATCACCAAAATACTGGATATGGCGACCGGCGCGGTGCATTATCAGGTAGCCGGGCAGGGCGATATGCGCTGGAACGGTGATCTCTGGTAAGCGGGGCAGCCACCCCCGAGTACTGACGGTGCCGAAGGCGCTGGCGGTCGGCGCTTTCCCGTGGCATGCGGGGTAATTAAAGCTAATCTGCGGATTTGCCGATAAAAAAGTTTATAGCCCCTTTTCATTGTTTGCGGTTAGAATGCAAGGGGTAAGTCACTGCCTGCGTCCGTCTGCTGTACGTTGTCAACGGGAGGATGGATACGGGCGGAATTTTTCTCGTGATCTAGCTCTGAGGTAATAGTTAATGGCAACAGGTAAAGTCAAATGGTTCAACCAGTCCAAGGGTTTCGGATTTATCACCCCTGATGATGGCGGCAAGGACGTATTCGTGCATTTCACCGCTATCAAGGCTGAAGGTTTTCGTTCATTGACCGAAGGACAGGCCGTCAATTTCGAGATTGAGCAGGGGCCTAAAGGTCCGCAAGCCAGCCAAGTCACAGTTCAATCTTAAACATTTGTTCTGAACGAATTTGATCGCACACCCCGCCGTTCCTTGGCGGGGTGATTTTCCCGATTTTACCCCGCGCAATGCATACTGGGCGGACTGCGCGGCAGGTCTGTTGTTGCCTCGCCGTCAGCGGCCTCAGGTCACCTGTTTTACACCACGGTTCAAAGCGCGGGCGAATTCCTGCAAATCCATATTGCAGCTGAATTCCGGTGAATGTTTATAGGGCGGGCGACGCAGCTGATTGCGGTCAGCCAGCGCAAACACCGACAATTGCACGCCATCATCCGGCTGGCGATCCAGCACCAGCAGTTTGTCGGTGGGATCATCGGCAAACCGGCACTCGGCATGCATTCCACCCAGTAACAGAAAATTCACCGCGCACAGCAGGCGGGTCAGGGTACGTAAATAAGCACTTGCCGCCAGCGGCAGTTTATAGTCCCCCAGCTGCAGCAGGTAACCGTTGGCGGCTATGTTTTGCGGAGCCACATTAACGCTGATCATCGCCACTTCCCCCCCTTTATTTTATTAGCATCCCTTAAAACAAAGACAACGAGGATTAATGTTTCATTAGCGCTCGATTATATGTCGATTAACACGGTGCCGAGCCGCGCCTTCAGGGCCGGTTGGCTTCGCCCACCGCCGCCTGTTTTACCGGTGGCGCGAGCATTTGCTGCTGGTAGTTCTCACCGGTAATACGCCGCATGGTGTCGTGCATCCATTCTTCGGCCAAGCGATTGACTTCGCTCGCTTTCCTGCCCTGGGTATCGATAGGCTGGCCGATTACCACCTTGATGACACCCGGCTGCTTGACGATGCTGCGTCGCGCCCAGTATTCACCGGCGTTGTGCGCCACCGGCACCACCGGATATCCGCTTTTTACCGCCAGAATGGAGCCACCCTTGTGGAACTTGGCCTGCACCCCCGGCGCGATGCGTGTTCCCTCGGGAAAAATCACCAGCCACAGGCCGCGCCGCAGGCGATCCCGCCCCTGATCCACCAGCTTGCTCAGCGCCTCGGTGCCGGACTTGCGATCGATGCCAATGGAGCCCAGCATGGCCAGACCCCAGCCGAAAAACGGGATCCACAGCAGCTCCCGCTTGAGCAACCAGGTCTGGGGCGGAAAAATCTGCTGTAAGGCCAGCGTTTCCCAGGCCGACTGGTGCTTGCAGAAAATGATGCCGTTTTGCTGCGGAATATTTTCCCGGCCTTCCACCTCATAGCGCAGGCCGCAGAGTTTTTCCAGACACCACAGATTCATCTGCGCCCACATGGTGAGAAAACGATAACGCACGTTAAAACTTGCCGGCAGCAGCAGAAAGCTGAACGGACCCAGGATGGCGGCGCTGGCGATCATGCACAGGTAAAAAACCAGAGAACGTAGATACTGCATCTTCTTCCTCAGCCCGCGAGCAGGGCCTCGACATAGTGGCTCAAATTGCGATAAACGGGCACATCCGCCAGCTGCTCGCGCCGCTTCGACGTTTCCCTGCCCTTGCCGGTCAATACCAGCACCGGCCGCGCACCCACCGCCCGGGCCGCTTGAATATCCCGCAGCGCATCACCCACCACCGGCACGTCATGCAGGTCATGGTGAAAGCGGCTGGCGATATCCTGCAGCAGGCCGGGTTTGGGTTTACGGCATTGGCAGGCGTCGTCCGGACCGTGCGGGCAGAAAAAAATCCCGTCGAGCTTGACCCCGTGTGGTTGCAGGCAGTCGTGCAGTTTCTGATGAATCGCGTGCAGCGTGGACAGGGTGAACAGCTTGCGCGCCAGACCGGACTGGTTGCTGGCGATGACCACCGTATAACCCGCCTGCTTCAGGCGCGCGATGGCCTCGATGCTGCCGCTGATGGGAACAAACTCCTCCGGCGACTTGATGTACTCGGCGGAATCTTCGTTGATCACGCCATCGCGGTCCAGGATCACCAGTTTCACGCCAGCCCCCCGCCGCCGCCCGCAGTGTGGCGCCGGTATGCGGACAGGCAACGCGACGGCGACTTCACCCGCCCCTCATCCCTGCAACCGCGACAGATCGGCGGTGTGCAAAAACAGGGCGCGCAGCTGGTTGAGCAGGGCCAGACGATTGTTTCTGACCCGCGCATCGTCCACCATCACCATGACTTTATCGAAGAAACGGTCCACCGGCTCGCGCAATTCGGCCAGGCAGCGTAACGCCGCCACATAATCCTTGCGTGCGAACAGCGGCGCCACTTCCCCCGCCAGCCGCGCCATAGCCTGGTGCAGTACCTGTTCCTCGTCGCTGGCGAACAGCGCCGGATCGGTGCCCGCCGGCAGGGTGACGCCGGCCGCCTGCTTGGTGAGGATGTTGCTGATGCGCTTGTTCGCCGCCGCCAGGCTGGCCGCCGCTGGCAATTCGCGGAAGGTTCTGACCGCCTGTACGCGCGCGGCGAAATCCAGCGGGCTGGGCGGCGCCTGCGCCAGCACCGCTTCGAAGGTGTCCACCGCCACGCCCAGATCCGTGTAATAAGCGCGCAAGCGTTCCATCATGAAGGCAAACACCTGCTCCGCCGTCTGCGGCTGGGTCAGGCTGTCGCCGTAGGAACGCACCGCCACCTGCAGCAGTTGCTGCAGATCGATATCGAGTGCGCCTTCAATCAGCTGGCGCAATACGCCCAGTGCCGCGCGCCGCAGGCCGAAGGGATCTTTGTCCCCGGTCGGCGGCTGGCCGATACCGAAGATACCCACCAGGGTATCGATCTTGTCCGCCACCGCCAGTACCTGGCCGATAGGATTGGCCGCCAGCGTATCGCCGGCAAAACGCGGCCGGTAATGATCCTCGATCGCCAGCGCCACCGCGTCCGGCTGGCGCTCATGGCGCGCGTAATAACGGCCCATGATGCCCTGCAGCTCGGGAAACTCGCCGACCATATTGGTCAACAGATCGGCCTTGCACAGCATGGCGGCCTGGCGGCAGTGCTGGTGATCCAGACCCAGCTTGCCCGCCAGCCAGACACTGAGTTCGGCAATGCGCACGCACTTGTCGTACAGCGATCCCAGCTGGTTCTGAAACACCACCTGTTTCAGCGCTTCCACCCGCTGCTCCAGGCGCTGCTTGCGGTCCTGGTCCCAGAAAAACGCCGCATCCGCCAGGCGCGGCCGGATGACCCGCTCATTGCCCTGGCGAACCTGGTCCAGGTCGCGGCTGTCGATATTGGCGATCGTAATGAAGCGCGGCAGCAACTCGCCGCGCTCGTTGACCAGGTGAAAATATTTCTGGTGATTCTTCATCGCGCTCACCAGGGCTTCCGCCGGCACCGCCAGAAACGATGCGTCGAACTGGCCGACCACGGCCCGCGGCCATTCCACCATGCTGGTGACTTCCTCCAGCAGCGCCTCGTCGATGACTGCAGTGCCGCCGGCAACCCGCGCCGCCTCCAGGATCTGCGCCCGTACCGCTTCGCGCCGGGCGGCGAAATCCGCCAGCACATGACCTTCGGTTTCCAGCAGCGGCGCGTAGGCCTGCGCCTCCGCCAGGTAAATGGCCTGCGGATGGTGGAAGCGATGGCCAAAAGTCTCACGCCCGGTGGCGACGCCGAGAATGCGCGTCTCGATCAATTCACTGCCCAGCAGCAGCACCGCCCAGTGCACCGGCCGCACGAACTGGTCATCGAGATCGGCCCAGCGCATGCGCTTGGGCACCGGCAATTTGTCAAGTGCGCCGCGAATGATGTCGGGAATCAGGTTGCGCGCCGGCTGCCCGGGCTCGCGTACCCGGTACACCAGCCAGGCGCCTTTGTCGGTGGTCTGCCGCTCCAGCTGTTCGATTTCGACGCCGCAGGATTTGGCAAAACCCAACGCCGCCGGCGAGGGGTTGCCCTCGCCATTGAAGGCCGCACCCAGGGCCGGCCCGCGCCGCAGGGTCTCGCGGTCCGGCTGCTGCGTGGCCAGCGCCTGAATCAGCAGCGCCAGGCGCCGCGGCGCCGCGTAGACCTGCACCGGGCCGTGGCCCAGTCCGGCCTTCTCCAGCCCCTGCAGGGTATGGTCGCGAAACGCATCGGCCAGGTTGTGCAGCGCCTTGGGCGGCAGTTCCTCGGTACCGATTTCAACTAAAAGTGGTGCGCTGGACATGGCTTAAGCTCCCTGGCGTCGCATGGGAAAACCCAGGGATTCACGCCGCTGGTAGTAGGCTTCCGCCACTGCCTTGGCCAGAGCGCGAACCCGGCCGATGTAGCGCGCCCGCTCGGTAACGGAGATGGCGCGCCGGGCGTCCAGCAGATTAAAGGTGTGGGAGGCCTTGAGCACCATTTCGTACGCCGGCAGCGGCAGGGACAGGCCGATCAGGCGCTGGCTTTCCTGCTCGCAGGTGGTAAACCAGTCGAACAGAGAGGCTACGTCGGCCTGCTCAAAGTTGTAGGTGGACATCTCCACCTCGTTCTGGTGAAAAACGTCGCCGTAGGTCACCCGACCCAGCGGACCGTCGGTCCATACCAGGTCAAAGACGCTGCTCACGCCCTGCATGTACATGGCCAGGCGTTCCAGTCCGTAGGTGATTTCACCGGTGACCGGCCGGCATTCCAAACCGCCGACCTGCTGAAAATACGTGAACTGGGTGACTTCCATGCCGTTGAGCCACACTTCCCAGCCCAGACCCCAGGCGCCGAGGGTCGGAGATTCCCAGTTGTCCTCGACAAAGCGGATATCGTGCACCAGCGGATCGAATCCCAGCATGCGCAGGGAATCCAGATACAGTTCCTGAATGTGCAGCGGCGAGGGCTTGATCACCACCTGAAACTGGTAGTAGTGCTGCAGGCGATTGGGGTTTTCGCCGTAACGGCCGTCGGTGGGCCGCCGTGACGGTTGCACGTAGGCGGCGCTCCAGGGCTCGGGGCCGATGGCGCGCAAGAAAGTGCCGGAATGAAACGTACCGGCGCCCACTTCCATATCGTAGGGTTGCAACAGTACGCAACCCTGGCGGGCCCAGTAATCCTGTAAGGCCTGAATCAGGCCCTGAAATGTTCGTAGATTGTAGTGCTGCGTCGTCATAGAGTCTGAACTGCCATTAACCCCCCGCCCAGCGGGGGTGCATAAGTATAGCGTGGCCCGGCTATTATTGATACGTGGCGCCGGCCCGCCCCCCCATTCCCGTCTTTCGCCTGTGCTAAAGTAACTACAGGCGAAAAAGTCCCGGACATTTGACATAACTGTCGCCGAGGAGACCGGGCGGCACTTCAAGCACGTGGCGGGTTATGGGCCTGGAAATAGAGACGACACGGTTTTCAGCGGCGGATTTCCGCGACTTCCACCGGCGTTTGACCGTGGAAACCGAGCTGCTGGCGCAGTGGCTGGAGGCCGGCCGGTGCAGTGACGACGCCCGGGTGGGCGGCTTCGAACTGGAAGCCTGGCTGGTGGACCGCGATTTCAACCCGGCGCCCTGCAACAGCCGCTTTCTCGCCGCCCTGGGCAGCGAGCAGGTGGTGCCCGAACTGGCCAAGTACAATGTCGAGTTCAATATCACCCCGCGACCGCTGCACGGTAACGCTCTGGCGATGTTTCACGCCGATCTGGGCGGCCTCTGGCAGCGAGCCTGCCGGCTAGCGGACAGCCTGGGTTATCACCTGTTGATGACCGGCATCCTGCCGACGGTCACCCAGGCCCAGCTCAACCTGCAGAACATGTCGGACCAGAACCGGTACCGGGCGCTGAACGAGCAGGTTTTCGCCCAGCGCCGGGGCAGACCGCTGCACCTGGATATTCCCGGCCGGCAGCCGCTGCACCTGGCCCATCCCGATGTGATGCTGGAAGCGGCGGCTACCTCCTTCCAGATTCACCTGCAGGTACCGGCAGGGCAATTCGTGCGCTATTTCAACAGCGCCCTGCTACTCAGCGGCCCCATGGTGGCGGTCAGCGCCAACTCCCCCTACCTGTTCAGCCATGATCTCTGGGAGGAAACCCGGATTCCACTGTTCGAGCAGGCGGTGCAGGTGGGCGGCTTCGCCGACGCCGCCCAGGGCCCGATTCGGCGTGTCACCTTCGGCGCGGACTATTTGCAGCACAACGTGCTGGAATGTTTTCGCGAAAACCTGCTGCACTACCCGGCGCTGCTGCCCATCGTCTATGAACAGACACCGGCGGCCCTGGCGCACCTGCGCCTGCACAACGGCACCATCTGGCGCTGGAACCGGCCGCTGCTGGGATTCGATGCTCCAGACCGGCCGCATCTGCGGCTGGAACACCGGGTAATGGCGGGTGGGCCGACGGTGGTGGACGAGATCGCCAACGCCGCCTTTTTCTTCGGCGTGGCGCACGCCCTGGCCAATGAGCCGCAGACCGCGCAGCGCTGGCCGGCATTTTCCACCTGCCGCGACAATTTTTACCAGGGCGCCCGCAACGGTCTGCAGGCCCAGTTCACCTGGCTGGGCGAAACGCGCGTCAAGGCGCGAACCCTGCTGGCGGAGCACCTGCTGCCGCTGGCCCGGCAGGGCCTGCACGCGCTGGACATCACCGCGGCGGACAGCGAACTCTACCTGGACATCATCGCCCGGCGGCTGGCCAGCGGCCAGACCGGTGCCGCCTGGCAACGGGCCTTCGTTGCCCGCCACGGACCGGACATGGCGGCGTTGACGGCAGCCTATTACACTGCGCAACAGAGCGGCCGTCCCGTGCACGAATGGCCGGTTTGAAAGGAGGTCCCCGGTGCTCAAACTCAACACCCTTGACCATCTGCCCGCCGGTCTGCTCCGCACCGCGGCACCCGACCTGCAGGCACTGCTGGGCGGCCCCACCCTGATCCATCTGCCGGGCAAACGACAACCGCCACTGTTCGTCAGCGTGCTGCTGCACGGCAATGAAACCAGCGGCTGGCAGGCGGCGCAGCGTCTGCTGCAGGCGTACCAGGATCGCCCGCTGCCGCGCGCCCTCAGCCTGTTCATCGGCAATGTCGCCGCCGCCCGACTGGGCCTGCGCCGCCTGGATGGCCAGCCGGACTATAACCGCGTCTGGCCCGGCGGCATCGTCAGCGACACCCCGGAACATCGCCTGGTGCAGCAGGTGTTCGACGACATGCGGGCGCGTGGCGTGTTTGCCAGCGCCGACCTGCACAACAATACCGGGCTCAATCCCCACTACGCCTGCGTCAACCGCCTCGACCAGGGCTGCCTGCATCTGGCCACCCTGTTCGGCCGCACCGTGGTGTATTTCACCAAACCCCTGGGCGTGCAATCCCTGGCCTTCGCCGAGCTGGCACCGGCGGTCACCCTGGAATGCGGGCAGGTAGGCCAGGCACGGGGCGTGGATCACGCCCTGGCCTTCCTCGACGCCTGCCTGCACCTGGATCATTTGCCCAGCCACTCTGTCCCGGCCCACGACATCGATTTGTTTCACACGGTGGCCACCGTCTATCTGCCACCGCAGCTGGCGGTGGCGGTGGCGGATCCGGCGGCGGCGGTCAATCTCATTGCCGACCTGGACCGGTTGAACTTTCGCGAGCTGCCGGCGGGCACCCGGCTGGCGACGGTCGCGCCCGGCGTCGAGCAGCCGCTGGATGTGCGCGACGAACACGGGCGCGAGGTGGGCGAGCGCTTCTTCCGCCTGCAGGACGGCGCCCTGCTCACCCGTGTGCCGCTGATGCCTTCCATGCTGACCCTGGATGTGCGTATCATGCGCCAGGATTGCCTTTGCTACCTGATGGAACGCATAGGCGTCGACTACCCCCTGTCGCCACCGGCGGAGTAATACACCATGCCCAGAGTTCTGGTCGCCATCAGTTTCCATGGTTACGGCCACGTCGCCCAGACCGCGGAAGTGCTCCGTCATCTGGCCAGCCAGGTCACCGATCTGCAGCTGTGCGTCGTCTGCGCCGCGCCTCTGGAGGTATTGCAGCGGCGCATCGGTCTGGAGTTCACCCATGTGCCGCTGGCGGCGGATATCGGCATGCTGATGCAGGACGCGCTGCGGGTCGATGTGGCGGCCAGCACCGCCGCCTACGAGGCCTACCACGGGCAATGGCCGGCGCAGCTGACGGCGGCGGAAAAAATCATCGCCGAGTTTCAGCCACAGCTGCTGTTGAGCAATATTTCCTACACCTTTCTCGCCGCCGCCGCCGCACTGGGAGTGCCGGCAGTGGCTCTGTGTTCCCTCAACTGGCGGGACATTTACGCCCGCTACTGCGGCCGCGGCGATACCGCCGGCATTATTCTGCGGCAGATGGCCGAAGCCTATGTCTCCGCCCGGTTGTTTATCCAGCCGGAACCCGCCATGCCCATGGCCTGGCTGGAAAACACCCGGACGATCGGTCCACTGGCGCGTCTGGGCAAGGCGCAGCGGGAAACGCTGCGTCAGCGTCTGCAGCTGGCGCCGGAGGAGAAAATCCTGCTGCTGGCCATGGGCGGGGTGCCGCTGCCCCTGGACCTGGCCGCCTGGCCGCGCCTGCCCGGGACCACGCTGCTCACCGAAGCCGCCCTGGCCGGCGGCCTGAGCCATGTGCGCCGGTGGCAGGACAGCGGTCTGGACTTTCCCGATCTGCTGGCCTCGGTGGACCTGGTCATCACCAAATCAGGCTACGGTACGTTTACCGAGGCGGCCTGCAACGGCATCCCGGTGCTGCACGTCACCCGCCCGGACTGGCCGGAGGAAGCCTATCTGGTCAGCTGGTTGCACCAGCACGTAGCCAGTGCGTCGATTACCGCCCGCAAGCTGGTGAAGGGAGACTTCGTCGATGTGCTGCAGAAAGTTCTGCAGACGGCGCCGCGGCCGGTGCCGGCCGCCAGCGGTGGGACCGAGGCGGCGCAGTTGCTGCTGCCCTACCTGAGCGATGGCTGACGTCGATCGCGCGCGGCAACAACACGCCGCGCCCCGCCGGAACGCCATCGGACGGGGGGTGAGGCAGGTCCGCTGCGGGGTGCCGAGCCGCTGGCGCCAGCGGCCGGGTCGGACTCAGACGAATCCGTAGTCGCCCTGCCAGCGGCCAGCCTTGAAATCCAGGCGCAGCCAGCGCGGCGTAAACGCCAGATCCTTTTGCAGGGGAAACGCCGTCAATACCGGCTTGCCATCGGCGGGAATGGCGCAGGCCTGGCCCATCACCGGGCGGAAAAACACCTGCAGCTTGCCGTGCGTGGTGGACAGCGGCCGGGCATCGGCATGCGCGGCGGGCGGAAAGTAAACGCGCTTGCGTATCAGGCAGCTGAAATACAATTCCACCTCAACCACCAGCGGCCGCGCCTGCCGGGCCAGTTCCCGTTCGGCTCGCCGGCTCAGGCGCAGTTCCACACTGGATGTAGTCATAAACTTTATCTCCTGCCGTTCCTGCCCGGTTATCGGCCGCCGGCCTCGCCGACATTGATGGTCGCCGCCAGCCGGGCGAAATCCTGCAGACTCAGGCTTTCCGCCCGCCGGCCGGCATCGATGCCCGCCCGGGCGAATTGCTCGGCACTGAGCAGTTCCTGCAGGTTGTTGCGCAGGGTCTTACGGCGGTGGGCAAAAGCGGCGCTGACCACGCGGCTGAAGATGGCGAAATCTTTTATCTCCACCGGCGGTACCGGCCAGGGCTGGCAGCGAAACACGCTGGACAGGACCTTAGGCACCGGCCGGAATGCCGTCGGCGGCACATCGAACAACACCTCGATGTTGCAGCGCGCCTGCACCAGCACCGACAACTTGCCATAGGCCTTGCAGTCCGGCGGCGCCGCCAGGCGGTCGACGACTTCCTTCTGCAGCATGAAATGCATATCGCTGATGGCGGTGCTCTGCTCCATCAGGTGAAACAGCAGGGGGGTGGAAATATTGTAGGGCAGATTACCCACCACCCGCAGCGGGCCGCCGGCCTCGCGCGCCAGTTGGGAAAAATCGAAACGCAGTGCGTCGGCGGAATGGATCTGCAACGGCGTCGCGGCAAAATCCTGCTGCAATTTCGCAACCAGATCGCGGTCGAGCTCCACCACATGCAGCTGCGCTCCGGACTGCAGCAGACGCCGAGTCAGGGCGCCGGTCCCTGGACCGATTTCGACGATATACTGCCCCGGCTGCGGCGCCACGGCGGCGACGATATCGTCGATGATGCGTTGATCGATGAGAAAATTCTGGCCGAAGCGTTTGCGGGCGATATGGGTCACGCCGCGGCCTCCAGCATGCGCAGGGTCACGGCCAGGGCGTAGCGGGCGCTGCCGGCATCGGCGGCGCCGCGACCGGCGATCTCCAGCGCCGTGCCATGGTCCACCGAGGTGCGCAGCAGCGGCAGGCCCAGGGTAATATTGACTGCCTTGCCGAAACCCAGGTATTTCAACACCGGCAGGCCCTGATCATGGTACATGGCGACAAACGCATCGGCCTGCTGCATATTTTTTTCGATGAAGGCGGTGTCGGCCGGCAGCGCGCCTTGCAGCCGCATGCCGCCGGCCCGCAGTTCATCGATCACCGGCTGGATCACCGTAACTTCCTCCCGGCCCAGATGTCCCTGCTCGCCGGCGTGGGGATTGAGGCCGGTCACCATGATGAGCGGGCTGGCAATGGCGAACCAGCGCTGCAGGTCGCGATGGACGATGCTCAACACCTGGCGCAACAGCGGTGGGGTTATGGCCGACGGTACAGCGTGCAGCGGCAGGTGGGTAGTGACCAGCGCGACTCGCAGCCCTTCGGTCATCAGCATCATGACTGGCAGCGGATTGCCGCACAGCTCGGCGAGAAACTCGGTGTGGCCGGTAAAGGGCACGCCCGCGTCATTGATCACGCCTTTGTGCACCGGCAAGGTGAGCATGGCGGCGAACTCGCCGCCCAGGCAGCCGGCCGCGGCCCGGCGCAGGGCGTTGAGCACCGCCGGCGCATTGGCCGCATCTAATACGCCGGCCCGCACCGGCCGGGCGCAGGGCGTGTGGATGCCGTACACGCTGCCGGCAGGCAAGGCCGCCGCCTCCCGCCCCGACCACGCGTGCACCTGCAGCGGCAGCGCCAATAGTCGCGCGCGTTCGGCCAGCGCCGTCATATCGCCGATGTATACCGGAATGGCGGCCACACTCTGTTGCGCCAGCAACACCGCCAGGTCCGGGCCGATGCCCGCCGGCTCGCCCAGGGTGACCGCGATAATGGGATACCGCCGTGTCATCGCCCGCGCTCCGCTTACTTCATTTCGACGTAAGCTTCATCGCGCAGGCGCTGCAGCCAGACCTCCGTCTGTTCCTCCACCTTGCGCATGCGCAAGGCTTCGCGCGCCTGCTCGATCCGCGCCTGTTCCGTGTTGTCGAACTCGCGCCGGTCGGTGACCTGCAGAATATGCCAGCCGAACGGCGAAGCAAAGGGCTCGCTGACCTGACCGGTCTTGCTGCGCTCCATGACCTGCTCGAATTCCGGGGTGAGATTGCCGGGACTGGTCCAGCCCAGGTCGCCGCCATTGACGGCGCTGGTGCTGTCTTCGGAATTGGCGCGCGCCAGCTCGGCGAAATCCTCGCCGCCCAGGATGCGCTGGCGCAACTGCTGCAACCGAGTCTGCGCGGCGCTGGCCGACACCAGCTCGCTGGTGCGCACCAGGATATGCCGCACCTTGGACTGGGTGATGATGTGCTTTTCCGATTTGGTGCGCTTCTCCAGTAGTTTGACGATATGAAAACCACTGGGGCTGCGGA
Source organism: Proteobacteria bacterium UBA6920 (assembly GCA_002448875.1). Lineage (GTDB taxonomy): Bacteria > Pseudomonadota > Gammaproteobacteria > SG8-11 > SG8-11 > UBA6920. The sequence goes on from DKAS01000247.1 coordinate 13,466, forward strand.
TGAGATCGCTGACCGCACCCTGTTTCATACCGGTGACCACGGGCGCGAACAGCGACGGCACCTGCCCCAGAGGCCGCCAGCCGAGGTCGCCGCCTTCCAGCGCCTGCTGGCCGTCAGACTCGGTGATGGCGGTCTGAGCAAAATCGCCGCCGGCGCGCAGCCGGTTCAGCAGGGTCTGGGCGTGCTGGCGCCGCTCCTCGATCTCCTGCGGCGTCGAGGATTCACGCACCGCGATCAGAATGTGCGCCAGATGGTATTCGTCATTGGCATTGCCCTGCAGCGACTGAGTGGCGAGAAAATCCTCGACCTCCTGATTGCTGATCACCACCTGATTGAGCACCTGACGCTGCTGCAGGCGGCCGATGATCATCTCGTTGCGTATGCCCTCGCGGTATTCACCGAAGTCGAACCCCTCCTGCTGCAAGGCGTCGCGATACTGGCTCAGGTTCATATTATTGTCGGCGGCGAAACGCTGGATGGCGCGATTGACCGCCTCGTCGTCCACCTTGATGCGATTGTTCTCGGCCAGCTGCAATTGCAACTTGCGATAGATGATCCGATCCAGCACCTGGCTGCGCAGCACATCGACCGGCGGCAGAGCCAGATTGCGCGCCCGGATCTGCTTCTGCACCATTGCCAGCTCCTGCGCCAGATCCCCCTGGGTGATCACATCGTCATTGACCACCGCCAGGATCTTGTCGACCAGTTGCGCACCCTCCGGCACCTTCGCCCAGCCCACAGGCGCCAGCGCCAGTCCCAGTATCACCAGCGAAAACCATCCGCGCTTACTCATAGAATCAGTATCCCGAAATGCCATATTCATCATTACGCAACAAACCATCGATTCCCGACCCGACGCTGGTCAGACCTTTGAGCACCACCTGGAACATCAACGAGTCGTTATAGGTAAAGGTACTGTCACCGCCGTCCGCCGCCAGCTGCTCGTGCACCACGTAGCGCCGGCGTACCAGGCGGAACGTCCAGCAGCAGTCTTCGTACTCGAAACCCAGCAGCAGTTCCTTGTCGACGTCGTTGATCAGGGAGCGATGGCGACGGGCAATAGCGCTCAATCGATTGGACACCTTCCATACCGTAGCGATATCGCCATCCTGCTGCACGATCTCCCCGCTGGCCGGATCGCGGGTCATGCGGTAACCGAGGTTGATGATATTATACCGCATCGGATGGTAGCCAAACTGGAAATTCCCCTCGGTCAGGCCATGGAAATAGCTGTCCCAGCGCACCCCCAGACCCACGCCGTAGTAGTCAACGGGACGCCACTGCAGCTTGGCGAAAACATCCGACAGGTCCCGGTGCTCCACCGCACCCGCGGGCAGGGTGACCCGGCGATCCGTGCTGTGGTTATGGTAAATCCGCCCCAGGCTGCCGGCGAGCAGTTCCGCGCCCGACTCTCCCGCTAACAATCTGCTGGTCAGGGCCAGGGTCACCTGGTTGGCATCGGCAATGCGATCCCCGCCGGCGAAGCGATTTTCCAGAAACAGGTTTTCATAGCTCAGGGTGGTGGTGTCGGTATCGAACACCCGCTGCTCGCCGTCACCATCCCGCACCAGGTCCTGCTGCCGGCGATAGGGCACGTACAGATAGTAGAGGCGCGGCTCCAGCGTCTGCACGTAACCGGACCCCGCCAGCGACAATTCACGCTCAAAGAACATACCGCTGTCTAAGCTGACGCCGGGCACATCGACTCCCGGACTGCGGGGAAATGATGGATCACTATTTTCCAGATCATAGCGCAGCGAGGTGTTGAACAGCCTGGGCTCGATAAAGTAGCCGGGGAACTCCCAGCGTCGGCCCAGCTGCTGGTAAAACCGGTAACGATCGCCCTGCACATGGTGCACGCAGGGGGCACCGGCATCGGCGCGCACGCACGATCGGTAAAAACGGCTGAGTTCGCCGTTGAAGGCGTAGTCCATTCCGGCGATCGACCAGGGCGCATTGGAAAAATTCACCTGCGGCAACAGGCCATAGGGCTCCACGTCCGCGTTGCGGATCGCCGGATCGATGGTCTTGTAGCTGATGGCCCTGCCTGCGACATTGAACGCCGGCTGCCGGAAACTGATGCCGGCGCTGCGCGGGATGTGATTGATCAGCGAGCTGGCGAAGCGGTCGCCGAAATCGTTGAAATACTGCGCATCCGAGACGTTCTTGGTATCGGCGTCGTAATACCACGGGCCGCCGATATGGCCCTGACTCTGCAGGGCGTAGTAGTAGCGCTCGTTTTCGTTCTTGGTATTGTTGGCCACATACTCGCCATTGAGCATGCCTTTACTGCCGGCGGTGAGAAATCGGTATTCGCCGACATACTGGGTCCCACGTCGACTGGTGGGATGCAGAGTAAAGGTGGCGTCCTGATTGGGCGCGATATTCCAGTACCAGGGCACGCTCATATAGCTGCCAAGGCTGTTGCTGGAGCCGAATTCCGGAATCAGCAGCCCGGTTTTGCGGCCAGCTACCGGGAACGTCAGGTAGGGAAAGTAAAACACCGGGACGTCCTGGAAATTCAACCACACGTGGTTGGCGGTACCGACATTTTCACCATAGTCCAGGCGCACCTTTCGGGCATTGAGACGCCAGGCTTCATCGCCTTCGCTGCAGGTGGTATAGGTTGCATCGCGCAACTCGAACACCTTGCTGCTGAAAATGCGGATTTCCGCCGCCTCGCCGCGCGCGTGGCGGTTCAGCACGCGGTAACGGGTATCGTTGATGGTTCCGGTTTGTTTCTGCAGATCGAACTGCGCCTCGCTGCCATTGGCGGCGAAGTCTTCACGTTCCACGTAGATGTTGTTCCTGATGCTCAGGGTTTCCAGCAAGCGGTTATAGTTGAGATTCTGTGCGCGGATATAGTTGTTCTCCTGCGTCATCTCGACATTGCCGTTGAACAGGTAGGTGCCATCGGGCCGCGACTCGCTGTTGTCCGCCTGAATCACCGCCGTATTGTCCGGCGTGACCTCGAGTACGGCGGGCGCGGCCGGCTGCAGCGGGCCGACAAACGCGTCGTGGCACATGCCAAACAATTCATTCGTGGCGAACTCGGCCGCCGCCGGCCGCCACGCCAGGCTGCTGAGCACGAGGGCAATTATCGCTGTTGTCTTTGCCGCCATCACCGTCCGCCAGCCTTTACTTGCCTATGCAAAAAGACGCGAATATTTCCCCCAGCAGGTCGTCGCTGGTAAATTCGCCGGTAATAGTCCCCAGCGCCTTGTGCGCCAGGCGCAGTTCCTCGGCCAGCAGCTCGACACCGGCGCCCTGGCTGCCATGGGCCTGCGCCGCCAGCAGGTGCTGCTCGGCCGCCTGCAAGGCCTGCACGTGGCGGCGGCGGGCGAGAAACAATCCTTCGCCACTGCTCAGCCCGCCCAGGCGCTGCTTGATCAGCTGGCGCAATTCGTTCAAGCCGCGGTCCGCGGTCGCCGACAGACGGAAATCCTCGCCGCTGGCGCCCGCCCGCCGGCCGCTCAAATCGCTCTTGGTAAAGACCCGCAACAGCGGCACACCAGCGGGCAGCCGGTCGAGAATACGCTGGTCCATATCATTCCAGCCCACCGTATCGTCGATCAAGTACAGAATCAGATCCGCGTTGGTGATCTCCGCCAGCGCCCGTTCAATGCCGATTCTTTCCACCGCCTCGGTCGTGTCGCGCAGACCGGCGGTATCGATCAGGTGAACGGGCAGACCGTCAATCTGGATGTGCTCGCGGATCAGATCACGGGTGGTACCGGGAATATCGGTAACGATGGCGCTGTCTCGCCCCGACAAGGCGTTGAGCAGCGTGGATTTGCCCGCATTGGGCCGGCCGGAAATGACCACTGTACAACCTTCCCGCAGGATGCGTCCCTGTTCCGCGCTGGCGGCCAGCCGGCGCAACAGATTCACAGTCTCGGCCAGCGCGTCCTGGGCGACGCGATCGGCCAGGGGGTCGACATCTTCATCGGGAAAATCCAGCGTCGCCTCCACCCGCACCCGCAACTGCACCAGGCGCTGCGCCAGCCCCTCGACCTGCTGCGCCAGGGCGCCCTGCAGAGTTCGCATCGCCAGTTGCGCCGCCCGTTGCGACTGGCTGTCGATCAGGTCGGCGATGGCTTCGGCCCGGGTCAAATCGATTTTGCCGTTGAGAAATGCGCGGCGGGTGAACTCCCCGGGCGCGGCCAGGCGGGCGCCGCAGGCGAGAAAGCTGTGCAGCACCGCATCCATCACCACCGGCCCGCCATGGCCTTGAAATTCGACCACATCTTCGCCGGTATAGGAATGGGGCGCGGGAAAATACAATACCAGCCCCTGATCCAGAGCCTCGCCCTGCGCCGATCGCACGGTGGCCAGGCTGGCCTTGCGCGGCGACAGCGGCTGACCGGTCAGGCGCCGGGCGATGGCCGCGCTGGCGGGCCCCGACAACCTCACCACCCCGACGCTGGCCCGCCCCTGTGCGGTGGCGATGGCGGCGATGGTGTCGACTGCGGGTTCGGGCGGCATAGTGTGGGTCTTGCTGTGTCAGGTGCTGGCGAGCGCAGCTATTTTAACCACAAGACCAGCGCCGAAGAACATCGGTATACCCGACAGGCGTGGCTTGCTACCCCGCCGGCTGCCGGGAAAAAGCATCAAGTCTTTTTATCCGCCCGCTCGATACCGCGGGTGATATACCATTGCTGAATGATGGACAACAGGTTGTTCACCACCCAGTAAAGCACCAGACCGGCCGGGAACATCATGAAGAAGAAGGTGAAGACCACCGGCAGGAACATCATCACCTTGGCCTGCACCGGGTCCATGGGCGCGGGATTGAGTTTCTGCTGGGCAAACATCGACACACCCATGATCAGCGGCAGAACATAGAAGGGATCGCGCGTCGACAAGTCGTTGATCCAAAAGATAAATCCGGCCTGGCGCAATTCCACGCTCTCCAGCAGCACCCAGTACAGAGCGATGAACACCGGGATCTGCACCATGATGGGCAGGCAGCCGCCCAGGGGATTGATCTTTTCCTTCTTATATAGATCCATCATCGCCTGGCTCATGCGCTGTTTGTCTTCGCCGTAGCGCTCCCGCAGGACGGCGATCTTCGGCTGGAACTTGCGCATCCGGGCCATGGAACGATAGCTGGCTTCCGACAATTTATAGAACAGCAGCTTGATCATCAGGGTCAGGATGATAATGGACCATCCCCAGTTGCCCAGGTGTTCATGCAGGAATTTCATGGTGATAAACAACGGTTTGGCGATGATAAACAACCAGCCGTAATCCACTGTCTTGTCCAGGTTGGCGGCTGCCGCTTCCAGACGGTTCTGTTCCTTGGGTCCCACGTACAAACGGCTGCTGAAACTGTGGCTGCTGCCGCTGGCGACGCCCAGGGCCTGGGTGATAAGTCCGATATTGTAGCGACCGTCAGCCAGGGCCTTGGTATAGAAATGGTTGGGTTCGTCGGCCACGGGAATCCAGGCCGCGAGAAAATAGTGCTGAATCATCGCCGCCCAACCGCCGGTCAGGTAACTTTGATTGGGCTTCCAATCCGCCATGCTCTCGAACTTAACTTTTTCGTAGTTCTTGAAACTGGAGGAGACCGCGCCGCCCATATAGGTGTAAACAAAACTCGACTGGCCTTTTTCCGCCACCTTGGTGCGTTCCAGCTGGCGATAGAAACTGCCGTTCCAGGGTTTGCTGCCCTGGTTGTCCACCACCACCTCCAGACCGACCAGGTAGCTGTTACGGTGCAGGGTATAGCGCTTGGTTACCGTCAGGCCGTTGCCATCGCTCCAGGTCAGGGGGATGACCAGTTCGTCGCTGCCCGGCGCTAATTCGTAAGAAGACTGGCCGGCGCGGTACAGGGCGCGGTGATCGGGTGCGCTGCTGCCATCGCCGCTGGTCAATCCCGTCTGCGAAACAAACAAATCCGGCAGCGTGTCATTGAGCAGGCGGACACTGTGGTTTTTGTCATCCACCGTGATCGGGTAGTGCAGCAACTCTGCGACACGGATATCGCCGCCGGCGGTATCAATGACCAGATGTAAAAGATCACTCTTTACTTCGATGCGCTCGCCGCCAGCCACCGGGGCGGCTTCCACCGCGGCACTGACGCTCGGCGTGGCGGCAGGGGCCGCCGACGGCGCGACCGGGGGGGCATCGGGCACGGAAGGCGGTGCGCTCAGGGGCTGGCTTGCCACCACCGGCTCGATGCGCTTGGGACCGTAGTCCTTTTGCCAGGCATCCCACAGCAGCATGACCACCAGGGCCAGGGCAATGAATAAAAACAAACGTTGGTTATCCATGATTACTGACCTTTTTCCATGCGCTCGGGCACTGGATCCACACCGCCTTCATGCCAGGGGTGGCAACGACAGACGCGCTTGACCGCCAGCCAGCCGCCACGCATCGCGCCATGACGCTGCACTGCTTCCAGGGCATAGGCCGAACACGAAGGGTGGTAACGACAGCTGGGTGCCAGAAAGGGACTGATGAAATAACGGTAAAATCGGATTATGAGGGTCATCACTTGCCGCATGCTGCCAACCGTTGCCAAATATCATCCAGCGTCTGGCCGAGTCGCTCCGCTTTTGCCGGCAGGTCGGGGCGGCTGACTACCACCACGTCCCAGCCACGCAGCCGGTGTTGGCTGCGTCGAAAGCTTTCCCGGGCCTTCCTTTTTGCAAAATTTCTCGCCACAGCACTGGACAGGTGTTTCTTGGAGATAGCCAGTCCCAATCGTGGATACTCTCGGGAATTTTTCCTGGCTAATATCCATACACCCTGACCATTCAAGCGCTGATCCGGGTGTTTGAACAGAAGGGTGAACTCAGCGGATTTCCTGATTCTAAGGCGCGGTGGAAAACCCTGGACATCCGTGAGGTGATCGACAGGAGGATCTGACCTGCCTATCTCAGACACACAGACGTGCGCGACCCTTCGCTCTTCTGCGGCTAAGCACCTTCCGGCCACCATAAGTTTGCATGCGTGCGCGGAAACCGTGCGTTCTCTTGCGTTTCAAAACGCTGGGTTGAAAAGTTCTTTTCATTGGCCCGTACCAAAAACCTTATATTAAACTCAAGGAATACGGTCAGCCGACCGTATGAAGGGCCGGAAGCTTACCCGCTAACTTGGTGAGCTGTCAAGAATACATCGTACAAAAAATTTTCACCCCCCCGGTGGTGCCGAGGCGCCGGGCGTTATAGACTTCCCTGTTCTTACCTTGGAGCACACACCAACCCGTGATGGCGAGCCCGAACCAGTCTATTTGGGAGCAATGCATTGCTGTCCTGCAAAGCGAACTATCCCAACAGGAATTCGATACCTGGATACGGCCGTTGCACGCCATCGAACAGGATCACAACGTGGTGCTGCTGGCGCCCAATCATTTCGTCCAAGACTGGATCAAGGGCCAGCTGATGGAGCGTATCCAAATGATCGCCCGTAACCTGGAACTGGAAAAAAACGCTCGCTTCTCCGTGGAGATCGGCAGCAAGGACAGCAATGCCTGGAACCCGCCGGAAAATGATGATCGCGCGGCCCCCGATCTTAACGCCTCCCTTTTCCGGCGCAAGAACGACCGGGACAGTCAGTATGTCAGTAATATAAATAGGGATTTTACTTTCACTACATTTGTAGAGGGTAAATCCAACCAACTGGCCAAAGCCGCCTCCCAGCAAGTGGCGGAAAATGTCGGGGCCGCCTACAACCCTCTTTTTATTTATGGTGGAGTCGGGTTGGGCAAAACCCACCTTATGCACGCGGTAGGCAATCTGATCCTGCAGCGGGACCCCAGCGCCAAGGTCCTTTACCTGCACTCCGAAAGGTTCGTGCAGGATATGGTCAAGGCTTTGCAGCACAACGCCATCGACAAATTCAAACGACATTACCGGTCGGTCAATGCCCTGCTGATCGACGATATTCAGTTTTTTGCCGGTAAGGAACGCTCCCAGGAAGAATTTTTCCATACCTTTAATGCGCTGCTGGAAGGTCAGCAACAAATTGTCCTGACCTGTGACCGCTACCCCAAAGAAGTGGCTGGCTTGGAAGAACGATTGAAATCCCGCTTTGGCTGGGGGTTAACGGTGGCCATCGAACCGCCGGAGCTGGAAACCCGCGTGGCGATCCTGATGAGCAAAGCGGCACAAATTAATGTCGACCTGCCGCAGGAAGTGGCCTTTTTCGTCGGCAAACGCATGCGATCCAATATCCGTGAACTGGAAGGCGCGCTCAAACGTATCGTGGCCACCTCCCGATTTACCGGTCAATCGATCACCCTGGATTTTGCCAAGGAATCCCTCAAGGACCTGATCACACTGCAGGACAAACTGGTGACCGTGGAAAATATCCAGAAAACGGTCGCGGAATATTACAAGATCCGCCTGGCGGAATTGTTGTCGAAAAAACGCAATCGTTCCCTGGCCCGGCCGCGACAAGTCGCCATGTCTCTGGCCAAGGAATTGACGAATCACAGCCTGCCGGAAATTGGTGATGCCTTCGGCGGCCGGGATCATACGACGGTGCTGCATGCCTGTCGTAAGATCCAGGAGTTGAAAGAGACTGATCTTCGTATGGCCGAGGATCTTTCTAACCTTTTGAGGTTGCTAACAACCTGAGGATAGCTATTCTATTAATTTGTGGATAAGCGGGGGATAACTGGCGGAGCCAAATACATTCACAAATTATCAACAGGCTACCCAACGTTAATCAACGGTATACCCGCAGGAATACGTCAACGGTAATTGCCTGTTATTAAAGGAAAATTACCGGTTATCCACGACGTACCTGGGCGCTAATAACAAGAACAATAAATTAAATAAAACATTTAATTTATAAATAAAGGGCAAGGCGATGAAGTTTTCCATACAGAGAGAAGAAATCCTCAAACCGTTGCAGATCATCAGTGGTGTGGTGGAAAGAAAACAAACCATGCCTATTTTGTCGAACATTCTGTTGGAACTTAACGGTGGCGAAGTCACTATGACCGCGACCGATCTGGAAGTGGAATTAGTAACCCGCTTCAAACTGGAAGACAGTCAGCAGAATGGGCGAACCACCGTCCCGGCGAGAAAATTTTCCGACATTTGTAAAACCCTGCCGGAAAGTGCCAGCCTGGAATTTCAATTGGACGGCGAGCGGGCCAAAATCAAGTCCGGTCGCAGCCGGTTCACCCTGTCGACACTCCCAGCCGACGATTACCCCGCGATCAAGAGCAGTGACAAAGTCGCTGAGGCTTCGCTGACCGAAAAAGAACTTAAGCGCGTCATTCAGAAAACACAGTTTTCCATGGCCCTTCAGGACGTACGTTACTATATCAACGGCCTGCTGTTGGAAGTCACGCGGGATCGTCTGTGCGCCGTCGCCACCGATGGGCATCGTATGTCCATGTGTGAAATCGGCGCTGACGTGGCCGTGGATGACAAGCTGCAGTTTATCGTGCCGCGCAAGGCCATCCAGGAACTGAGCCGATTGCTGAAGGAAACGGATGATAACGTCCGATTGAAATTCAGCACCAATCACCTGCGTGTAGAACTGGGGGACATCCAGTTCACCACCAAACTGATCGACGGCAAGTTTCCCGATTACGAGCGCGTTATCCCACAACATATTCCCAATCGTCTGCAAGCCAGAACGGAAGATCTGAAGCAGGCGATGGTGCGCACGTCGATTTTGTCCAATGAAAAATACCGTGGTATCCGCATCGTGCTGACGCCGGGAAATCTGCAGGCCATCGCCCATAACCCGGAGATGGAAGAGGCCGAGGAAAGCGTCAATGTCCAGTACAATGGAGACAACCTGGAAATCGGCTTCAATGTCAGTTACATCGTGGACGCTTTGACGGCCATCGAAACCGAGGATGTGGAACTGTGTTTCGGTGATGCCAACAGCAGCTGCCTGATTCTGCCCCAGGGCGCGTCGGACTATAAATATGTCATCATGCCCATGCGCTTGTAGTATCGAGGTTCATGGAGATCGGTAGATACCACGTGATACCATGCCGCACCCAACGGGGCTGACTCGCCTCGAAATTCATAATCTTCGTAACATCACCCATGCCGAACTCACCGCCCTTGGGGCGGTGAACATCATCCTCGGGCCGAACGGCAGCGGTAAAACAACCTTTATCCGTATGTTGTGCGGTCTGCTGCGGCCTGATT
>DKAS01000248.1:0-3483 GCA_002448875.1 Proteobacteria bacterium UBA6920
GATGTGCAGCAACACCATACAAAACGGGGAGATATCTACCTGATCTGCTCCGACGGGTTGAGCGATCTGGTCTCCCTGGGGGAATTGGAAAATATGCTGCGTCAGGGCCAGGCCAACCTCGAGCATACCGGTCGGCAGATGGTCGCCAGCGCCAATCGAAACGGCGGTCTGGATAATATATCTGTATTATTGATACGGGTTAATTCTTAGCATCGACTGGTCCAGACCCGGGGGGCGGATCAGCCAGCAGGTCAGGACAATGGCAAAGCTAGTGATGAGCGTGGACGGGGTCGTTATGCGCGAATACGATCTTGAACAACAAACGTACAAAATCGGCCGCAAGCCTACTAATGATATCCAGATCGACGACATCACCATCAGTGGTGATCACGCCGAAATCGAAGTAAATCGTAATATGTACCTGGACCATCTCAGCGATGTCTATGTCGCCGACAAGGGCAGCACCAACGGTACCCTGGTNNCGAGGACCTCGGCAGCACCAACGGTACCCTGGTCAACGGCAAGAAAATCAAAAAACAGTTGTTGCGCCACGGGGATGTGGTTCAGGTGGGGCGCCACGAATTCAAGTATCTCGACGATGCGGCGCCGGACTTCGAAAAAACAGTGGTGCTACGCCCCGAGGAAGTAAAAGCCGGTGCCCCCGCCGCGGCCGTCGTCGGCTATCTCAAGGTCGTCAATGGACCCAAGGCGGGCCAGAAAATCGAACTGATCAAAACGTATACATCCGTGGGCAATCATGGCACCATGGTGGTCATCTCCAAGCGCCAACAGGGTTATTTTGCGTCCCAGGTTTCCGGGAAAAGCGAAAAACAGGGCAAGGCGGCAACGGTCAATGGCGAAGTCATCGGTGCCAAGAGTATTTCTCTCAAAGAAAAAGACACAATAGACATTAGTGGTCTGGTGATCGAATTCCATTTGAAATAAACCCCCTTTTTTTTGTTCCCCCGACGACCCGGGGACGCGGTTCGGTGTTCCGGCGCGGCCGGTATTACCCGCGGCGCTCGGGCGTTTACCGTTGGGAAACGTGCAGTCAACATACCGGCAGTGGTACACTTGCCGCCATGTTTTTTTGCTTGATTTGGCCTGGTGACGCCGCATCTTGCGGGTTCTGCTCCGGTTTCGGCATGGCGGCGATGCGGGCCTGGAGACCGGATAGTTTGAGGTAGGGCATGGCGGGGCACAGCAAATGGGCAAATATTCAGCATCGCAAGAAATCCCAGGATGCGAAACGCGGTAAGCTTTTTACCAAACTGATTCGGGAAATCACCGTGGCGGCACGGACCGGCGGCGGGGAAGCGGCGTCCAATCCGCGTCTGCGCGCCGCCATCGACAAGGCCCTGGTCGCCAATATGACCAAGGACACCGTCGAGCGGGCCATCAAACGCGGCACCGGCGCTGGCGATGATGCGCACTACGAGGAGATACGCTACGAGGGCTACGGCCCGGGCGGGGTGGCCATCATGGTCGATTGCATGACTGATAATCGCAATCGCACGGTATCCGAGGTGCGGCATGCGTTCAGCAAGTTCGGCGGCAACCTGGGAACCGACGGCTCCGTGTCCTACCTGTTCACCAAGATCGGCATGCTGACGTATGCCGCCGGCAGCGATGAGGAGCGGATCATGGAAGTCGCTCTGGATGCCGGCGCCGATGATGTGGTGGTCAATGCCGACGGCTCCATCGACGTGTTCACCGCCGCCGACGACATGCAGCAGATCAAGGAGCGGATGACGGCGGCGGGGCAGGCGCCGGCGCATGCCGATGTCACCATGCATCCGGCCACCAGTGTCAGCCTCGACGGCGAAGCGGCGCAGTCGGTGCTGAAAATGATCGATTTGCTGGACGATCTGGATGACGTGCAGAACGTGTACAGCAACGGCGAATTTCCGCTGGACATGGCGGCAGAATGAGCGAGATCGACGCCGGTCAGCGTGCGCCGGTGCGCATTCTCGGCATCGACCCCGGTTCGCGCATTACCGGCTGGGGCGTGATCGACATGCAGGGCAATCGTGCGCGGCATGTGGCGTCGGGATTCCTGCAGCTGCGCGGCGAGACGATGAGTGAGCGCCTGTACGATATTTTTCAGGGCATTGCGGCGGTGATCCGCGATACCCGGCCGCAGGAAGCGGTGGTCGAGCGGATTTTCATGCACCGCAACGCCGATTCCGCCCTCAAGCTGGGGCAGGCCAGGGGCGCGGCGATCTGCGCCGTGGTCGAAAACGGGCTGGCGCTGCATGAGTACTCGCCGACGCAGATCAAGCAGGCGACGGTCGGCAAAGGCAATGCCGGCAAGGAGCAGGTGCAGCATATGGTGCGGGTGTTGCTGAATCTGGTGCAGACGCCGCAAGCCGATTGCGCCGATGCCCTGGCGGCGGCGCTGTGCCACGGTCATACCCGCCAGACGCTGCGCCGCATGCAGGCCAGCGCCGGCGGCGGGGAAACATGGCAATTCAGGCGGTGATAACGACATGATAGGCCGTATTCAGGGTATGCTCGCGTATAAGAAAGCTCCGCGCCTGCTGGTGGACGTGCATGGCGTGGGTTACGAGATGGAAGCGCCGATGTCGACCTTCTACGGCCTGCCGGAGCCCGGTGCGCAGGTGAGTCTGCACACCCATCTGGTGGTGCGCGAGGACGCGCACCTGCTGTACGCGTTCCTGCGCGAATCAGAACGGCGACTGTTCCGCACTCTGCTGAAGATTTCCGGCGTCGGTCCCAAGCTGGCGCTGGCGCTGCTGTCAGGCATGTCGGAGCAGGAATTCATTCGCTGTTTGCAGCACAATGATGTCGACAGCCTGATGCGTCTGCCCGGCGTGGGGCGCAAGACCGCCGAGCGCCTGATCGTGGAAATGCGCGATCGCATCACCGGCTGGAACGACACCGCTGACGCAGCGTCGGTGCCGACGGCCGGCTTCGGCCTGGAGCCGGCGGCTGCCGATCCGGTGGCGGACGCGGTCGGCGCCTTGGTGGCATTGGGCTTCAAACCGCAGGAGGCCAGCCGCATGATCCGCGCCGTCAGCACCGAAGGGCTGGCCAGCGAGGACATTATTCGGCAGGCCTTGCAGACTACGTTGAGATGAGACCATGAACCAAGCCAGCGATTCCGAGCGCCTGGTTACCGGCGGCGTGTACCGCGATGAAGAGGCCGCGGACCATGTCATTCGGCCGCAGCGCCTGGCGGACTACGTGGGCCAGCCCGCGGTCAAGGAACAGATGGCGATTTTCATCGCCGCCGCCCGCGCCCGCCGCGAGGCGCTGGATCATGTGCTGATTTTCGGTCCGCCGGGACTGGGCAAGACCACCCTGGCGCACNNGCTGTTCATCGACGAGATTCATCGTTTGAGTCCGGTGGTGGAGGAGATTCTCTACCCGGCAATGGAAGATTACCAGCTGGACATCGTCATCGGCGAAGGGCCGGCGGCCCGCTCCATCAAGCTGGATCTGCCGCCCTTCACCCTGGTC
>DKAS01000248.1:3497-12086 GCA_002448875.1 Proteobacteria bacterium UBA6920
CAACCGGCTGCTGCGCCGGGTGCGGGACTACGCCCAGGTGCGGGCCAACGGTCTGATCAGCGCCGAGGTGGCCAATGCCGCCCTCAATCTGCTGGATGTGGACGCGCAGGGCTTCGATTTGATGGATCGCAAGCTGATGCTGGCCATTATCCAGAAATTCGACGGCGGACCGGTAGGTGTCGACAGTCTGTCGGCGGCCATCGGCGAGGAGCGGGGCACCATCGAGGATGTGCTGGAACCGTTTCTCATCCAGCAGGGTTTCATGATGCGCACCGCCCGCGGCCGCATGGCGACCCGCAACGCCTATCTGCACTTCGGCGTGCCGCCGCCGCCCAAGGCCGATCCCGGCGTGGCCGGACTGCCGCTGTTTGATGACAGGTGAGATGATGGGCGACAATACGCCGTTTGTCTGGACCGTGCGCGTGTATTATGAGGATACCGACCACGGAGGTATCGTATACTATGCGAATTATCTCAAATTCATGGAGCGGGCGCGTACCGAACATCTGCGCAGCCATGGTTTCGAGCTGGACCGCATGCGTGACGAAATAAATTTGATGTTCGCCGTGCGCCGGGTGGAGGTCGATTACCTGCGGCCGGCGGTGTTCAACGATGAATTGCTGGTGACGGCGCAAGTTGCCCACGTGGGGCGGGCCAGCATTACCTACCGGCAGCAGGTGACACGGCGGCGGGAGCCGGACAGCGTGCTGTGCGGCGGCAGCATCAAGATCGCCGCCATCGACGCGCGCAGCCTGCGGCCGGTGGCCATGCCTGAATACTTTGTAATGGAGATATCTGGTGGAAATTGACCTGTCAATAGTAACCCTGGTGACGCAAGCCAGTCTGCTGGTGAAAATGGTGCTGGGCATGCTGGTGCTGGCCTCCATGGTGTCGTGGAAGATGATCTTCACCAAGGCCAGGGAACTGCGCGACGCGCGCCTCAATGCCAATAAGTTCGAGGACCGTTTCTGGTCCGGCGGCGACCTGTCGGTGCTATACAACAAACTGGCTTCGCGCAATTACGAGCGCACCGGCATGGAGGATATTTTCGAAGCGGGGTTCCGCGAATTCGCCCGCCTGCGCAAGCAGGGCGGGGTACAGCCGTCGGTGGTGATGGAAGGGGCGCAGCGCGCCATGCGCATCGCNNGGCGCTGATCGCCACCGCCATGGGGCTGCTGGCGGCGATTCCGGCGGTAATCGCTTATAACCGTTTCGCCAACGACGTGGAGCGGCTGGTGAATCGCTATCACACCTTCGTCGAGGAATTTTCCAACATCCTGCACCGGCAGGCGCACTGATGCAGCAACAGCGCTTCAAGAAGAAAAAGATGTCGGACATCAACGTCGTGCCTTACATCGACGTCATGCTGGTGCTGCTCATCATTTTCATGGTTACGGCGCCGCTGCTGACCCAGGGCGTCAACGTCGAGCTGCCGCAGGCGGCGGCCGAGCCTATCACCAAGGACGTGGACGAGCCGCTGATCGTGTCGGTCGATAAAAACGGCGAATACTACCTCAATATCGGCGATAAGCCGGACAGCCCCATCGACAACCAGACGCTGGTGGCGCGGGTGGCGGCGGTGCTGCGCAACCAGCCCAAGACCCCGGTGCTGGTCAAGGGTGACCGGGATGTGAGCTATGGCAAGGTGGTGGTGGCGATGACCCTGCTGCAATCCGCCGGCGCGCCCAGCGTGGGTCTGATCACGGAGACGCCGCCGCCCAGCCGCGGCAAGAAGAAGTAAAGCTGTCGTATGCAGACCAAAAAGAATCGTTCCGTCCGCTATTTCATTTACGCCGCGCTCATCCATGTGGGCTTCGTCGCCCTGCTGGTGTTCAGCCTGGAATGGAGTGGCACGCCGGTGTTTACCACGCCGGCGCCGGAAAAGATCGTCGAGGCTACTGCCGTCGATGAGAAGCGGGTGGAAAAGGAATTGAAGCAGATCAAGGAGGCCGAGGCCAAGCGGCATCGCGAGGAGGATGCGCGCCAGCGCAAGCTGGAAGAGGAAGCAAAGCGCGCCGAGGACAAGCGCAAGGCGGAGGAGTTCGCCCTGCAGGAGCTGAAGCAGAAGCAGGAGCAGGAAAAACTGCAGACCCAGCAGAAGAAGGCGGCGGAAAAGAAAGAACTGGAAGAATTGCAGAAGCAGAAGGAAGCCGAAGCCAAGAAACTGGCTGCGCTCGAGGACAAGCGCAAATCGGAAGAGGCGGCGCGCAAGCGCGCGGAGGCGGAAAAGCGCATGCAGGAGCAGCTGGCCGCCGAGGAAGCAGCGCTGCAGAGCAGCCAGGAAAAAGAAGTGCTGTCGGAGGTGGAGAAATACACCGCCATGATCATGACGCAGGTGTCGCGCAACTGGATTCAACCCACGGCGTTTGACCCGGGTTCGTCCTGTCTGGTGGAAGTCAAGCTGTTTCCCACCGGCGAAGTGGTGGACGTTGCTGTCAAGCAATGCAAGGGTGGAGCCTTGTTCCAACGTTCGGTAGAATCAGCGGTACGCAAGGCGTCGCCGTTGCCGGTATCCAAGGATCCGAACGTGTTCGCCAAGCTGCGCGACATTGAATTCAATTTTAAACCGGAAGCCAGTCCCTGATGCGTAAACTCAGCCAGCACCTGTTTCTGTCGGTTTTGCTCCTCCTGAGCAGCGGCGCCGCCCATGCGGTCCTGCAGATCGAAATCACCGAAGGCGTGGAGGGCGCGTTTCCCATCGCCATCGTGCCCTTCGGCCTGGAAGGCGGCAACGGGCAACTGCCGTCGGTCATCATGTCCAACGTCATTTCCTCCGATCTGGCGCGCACCGGCCGTTTCAAGCCCTTTGCCGAGCGCGACCTGGTGGCCCGTCCCACGCAGCAGGCCGACGTGCAGTTTCACAACTGGCGCATTCTCGGCGCCGACTACCTGGTGGTGGGCAAAATGCGCAGTACCGGCCCGGGCACCTATGCCATCCAGTTTCAGCTGTTCGACGTATTCAAGCAGACCCAGCTGGCCGGCTACAGCATTCCCGCCCGGCAAGAGGATCTGCGCTATGTCGCCCACCAGATCAGCGACATTATCTATGAAACCCTCACCGGGGAGCCGGGCGCCGCCAATACCCGCATCGCCTACCTGACGGTGGTGCGCAGTGAAGTGGGCAAATCCCGCTATTCCCTCTATGTGGCGGACGCCGACGGCTATAACCCGCAGGTGGTCATGCAGTCGAACCTGGAAATTCTTTCCCCCAGCTGGTCGCCGGACGGGCGTTATCTGGCCTATGTTTCTTTCGAGAACACCAAGAAATACGCCCACGGCGAGGCGGCGGTTTTCATTCATGAGCTGGCGACGGGCAAACGTCAGGAAATAGCCAAATATCCCGGCCATAACGGGGCGCCGGCCTGGTCACCGGACGGTACCACCCTGGCCCTGGTGATTTCGCGGCTGCACGAGGGGGATCGCAGCAACTACGATATCTTCCTGTTTGACCTGCAAAACCGCAACTTAAAGAGGGTAACAACCGATCCCGGGATCGATACTTATCCGGTATTTTCGCCCAATGGCAAATTTCTGCTGTTTACTTCCGATCGCAGTGGTCGCCCGCAGATTTACCGCAAGGACCTCAACGGCGGCCGTGAAGAGCGTATTACCTTTACCGGCGCGGAGAACGACCGGGCGGTGATATCACCCGATGGAAAAAAGGTTGGCATGGTAACCAATGACGGAGGTAATTACCGTATAGCCGTGTTGGATTTGGAAACCCGGCACCTGCAAGTGCTCACGGATGGCGCATTGGATGAGTCACCCAGTTTCGCGCCAAACGGGAGTATGATAATTTATGCAACGACTTACAATAATAGGCAGGTGTTGTCCGCGGTTTCTACGGACGGACGAGTGAAGCAACGTATTCCCTCCGATGAAGGCAGTGTCAGGGAGCCGGCATGGTCGCCTTTTGTGAAGAAATAGACAGAATTCGATTTTAATCAGGGCTAGACTTTATGATTTTGTGTAGCCAACTATATGTACAGAAAAAAAAGAGGAGTGTTAAATGAAACTTTTTAAACTGGCTGCGTTACTTTCCATCCCGGTTATATTTGCCGTTGGTTGCGAATCTACGCCGGAACAACCCACCGAAGCTGCGCCCGAGCCCGTGGCTGAGAAGCCGGCCGAAGCCCCGACCACCACTGCGGTGGAGCCGGCGGCTCCCGCCGCCATGGATCCCCTGGACAGCGGCCTGCTGGCCAAGCGTACGATCTATTTCGATTTCGACAAGTACAATATCAAGGAAGAATTTAAGGATGTGGTCAAGGCCCACGCCCAGTATCTGTCGGATCATCCCGGTGCCAAGATTACGATCGAAGGTCACTGTGATGAGCGCGGTACCCGTGAATACAACATTGGCCTGGGTGAGCGCCGTGCCAGCGCCATTCAGCAGATGATGACCCTGCAGGGCGCCTCCGCGCGGCAGATCAATACCGTCAGCTATGGCGAAGAGCGACCCAATGCGCTGGGTCACGACGAAGATGCCTGGTCGCGTAACCGCCGGGGCGAAATCGTCTATACCAGCCGTTAATGTCGTATCGCAGTATAAAGTCGACAACGCGCCGGCTTGCCGCTCTGAGCGGTGGGCTGGGCGCGTTGTTGTTTGTGCTGGCCGCGCAGGCGGATGCGCCCATCGTCGATCTCGGCGGGCGCAACCAGAAGGCACCGGGAGCGCCGACCCTGGATGAGCGGGTGGGCAAGCTGGAGCGGGTGCTGGAAAACCAGACCTTGATCGATCTGACCCAGCGTCTGGAAAACCTGCAGCAACAAACCACTGAGCTGGTTGGACAGATGGAAGAGGTGCGGCACACGCTCGACGAGTTGAAAACCCGCCAGCGTGAGTTATACCTGGATGTCGATCGTCGCCTGCAGGCGCTGGAAGCGGGTGGCGCGCGCGCCGCGGCTCCGTCGTCCACCGGCGATGGCGGCGGGGCGGCGTCGGCGGCACCGTCGGCGGCCGATGTCGAGGCGCGCAACGCCTATCAATCCGCCCTCAATGTGTTACGTCAGGGCAACTATGCCGAGGCCATCAAGCAATTCCAGAACTTCGTTACCAAGTACGGCAGCAGCGAATACGCCGACAACGCGCAGTACTGGCTGGCCGACGCCAACTATGTGCAGCAGCGCTATGACGTGGCGCTGAAAGAGTTCGAAAAACTCATCAAAAGTTATCCCAGCAGCAAGAAATACGCGGACGCTTTGTTGAAGACCGGCTTGTGCCATCTGGAGCTGGGTAACACCACCAAAGCGCAGATCATTCTCAACGACATCAAGGTCCGTTATCCCAACAGCCCTGAGTCGCAGATCGCGGACAAACGCCTGCAGCAGATGAAGTCCCAGACGCGGCGCTGACGCCGTACCGCCATGTCCACTGCTTCCACCTCGTCGGCCGACCGGTTGCGCATCACCGAAATTTTTTATTCCCTGCAGGGTGAATCCAGCCTGGTGGGCTGGCCGACGGTGTTCGTGCGTCTCACCGGGTGTCCCTTGCGCTGCGGCTATTGCGACACCAGCTACGCATTTACCGGCGGGCAGTGGTGGAGCCTGACGGATATTCTGGCGGAAGTGGCGCGCTTCGGCGCCAGCCATGTCACCGTTACCGGCGGCGAACCCCTGGCACAGCCGCAGTGTCTGCCTTTGTTGCGGCAGTTGTGCGATCAGGGATATACCGTATCGCTGGAAACCAGCGGTGCCCTGGACATCGGTGGCGTGGATCCGCGGGTGATTCGGGTCATGGACCTGAAGACGCCGGGCTCGGGGGAGGAGAGCAAGAATTGCTATGCCAATATCGAGTTGCTGACGGCGCGCGATGAAGTCAAATTTGTCATTACCGACGAGGTGGACTATCGCTGGTGCGTCGCTTGCATGACCCGCTGGGAGCTGAACCGGCGCTGCAGCGTGCTGTTTTCCCCCGCCCAGGGACAATTGCCGCCCGCGCAACTGGCGCAATGGATACTGGACGATCGCCTGCCGGTGCGTTTCCAGCTGCAGCTGCACAAGATTCTCTGGGGTAACAGCCCGGGGCGCTGAGCGCCCGGTCCGGTGGCGGCAGCGGCAGGCTCGTTGCCATGATGCAAGAGGCGAAGATGAAGAAAAACGCGGTGGTTTTATTGTCCGGCGGCCTGGATTCGGCCACCGTGCTCGCCATTGCCCGGCAGCAGGGGTTTGCCTGTTATGCCCTGAATTTCGACTACGGCCAGCGCCACCGCTCGGAGCTGGCTGCCGCGGCCCGCGTTGCCGACGCGCTGGGGGCGCAGGCCTACCGGGTGATGAAAATCGATCTGGATGCCTTTGGTGGTTCGGCGCTGACCGACCCGGCTATCGCCGTGCCGGAACAGGGCGGCGCCGGCATTCCCGTAACCTATGTGCCGGCGCGCAACACGGTGTTTCTGTCCCTGGCGCTGGCCTGGGCTGAAGTGCTGGCGGCGCGCGATATCTTCATCGGCGTTAACGCCGTAGATTACTCCGGCTACCCGGACTGCCGTCCGGCGTTTATCGAGCAATTCACCCGCCTGGCCAATCTGGCCACCCGCGCCGGTGCCGAAGGCAGCCCCTTCAGTATCCATGCGCCCCTGCAGCAGCTGAGCAAGGCGCAAATCGTGCAAACCGGGCTGGCGCTGGGGGTGGATTTCGCGATGACGGTGTCCTGCTATAACGCCGATGCCGATGGCCGGGCCTGCGGCCGTTGCGACTCCTGTCGCTTTCGTCGCCAGGGCTTTGCCGAGGCCGGCGTGCCCGATCCTACCCGGTATCGGCCATGATCGTGCTGTTCACCGATTTCGGCGTGCGTGGTCCCTACGTCGGTCAGATGAAGAACGTCTTGTGGACGCAGGCGCCGGCGGTGCCGGTGCTGGATCTGATGCATGATGTGCCGGCATTTGCGCCGGAGCTGGCGGCCTATCTGCTGGCGGCGTATGTGGCTGAGTTCGCCCCCGGCACGGTGTTTCTCTGCGTGGTCGATCCCGGCGTCGGCACCGCGCAGCGGCAGCCGGTGGTCGTTCAGGCCGATGAGCGCTGGTTCGTCGGGCCGGACAACGGTCTGTTCGCCCTGGTTAGCCAGCGGGCGCGGCAGCGGCGCTGCTGGCGCAGTACCTGGCAACCGCCGCGCCTGTCGGCGAGTTTTCATGGACGTGATCTGTTTGCGCCGGTGGCGGCACGTCTGGCCAACGGCGAGCCGCCACCGGGCGATGAGCTGGCGCAGCCCGTGATGGCTTCCGATCGCTGGCCGGAGGAATTGTTCAAGGTCATCTACTGCGACGCTTTTGGCAACGTCATGACCGGTGTGCGCGCCGCTGGCATGGAACGCAGCGCGGTTTTCCGGGTCAAGGATAGCTTGCTGCATTATGCGCGCACTTTCGCCGAAGTCGCTCCCGGCACCGGCTTCTGGTATGAAAACGCCAATGGTCTGGTAGAATTCGCGGTAAACCAGGGTGCGGCCAACCGGGTCCTGGACATCGCCGTTGGTGAGGGTTTCGAGCTTGCATAATCCTTGTATTAAAAGACGTTATGCCGCCGTTCGATGTTTTCTCAGTTGGAGGTCGATAAGATTACCATGACTGAAAGCAATACCGTGCGCTCCCCGCGCCGCCCCGTGGTGCTGATCATTCTTGACGGTTTTGGGGTGAATCCCAGTCGCTTGAATAATGCGGTGGCGCTGGCGAAGACTCCGAATTTCGATGATTATTTTTCCGCCTATTCCCATACCTTGCTGCAGGCCTCCGGGCGTGCCGTGGGTCTGCCCGATGGCCAGATGGGTAATTCGGAAGTAGGGCATCTCACCCTGGGCAGCGGTACGGTGGTGCGCCAGGATCTGGTGCACATTGACGATGCCATCGGTGACGGCAGTTTTTTCAGCAATCCGGTGCTGACCGCGACGGTGCAAGGTGCACGCGAGCGTGGCCGTCCCCTGCATCTGATCGGCATGGTGTCCGACGGGGGCGTGCACAGCCACGTAGTGCACCTGCACGCGTTGATTGAACTGTGCTATCGCCATCAGGTGCAGCCGGTGGTGCATATGATCACCGATGGTCGCGACACCCCGCCGCGTTCGGCGGAAAAATACCTGACCGATCTGGAAGTGGCCCTGCAACGGGCGGGTGGCACTATTGCTACTATCAGTGGGCGTTACTATGCAATGGACCGTGATCGTCGCTGGGATCGCACCTTCAGCGCCTGGGAAGCGCTGGTATACGGGCGCGGCCGGCGCGCCGCGGACGCCCGTCAGGCCATCGCCACCGCGTATGCCGCCGGCGACGGTGATGAATTCATCAAACCCACCATCCTTGATGGCGCACAGCTGCTGCAACCCGAGGACTATGCGCTGTTCTTTAATTTCCGCAAGGACCGGCCGCGGCAGCTGGTGGCGGCGCTGGCCAAGGAGGAGTTCGACGGTTTCGAGCGTGGTGACTTCCGGCCGGTGAATATCGCCTGCCTGACCGAATACGACAAGTGGTTCGGCCTGCCTTATGCGTTCGAGCACGAACGGCCGCGCATCACCCTGGGCGAAGTGATCAGCCAGGCCGGTATCCGCCAGCTGCATTGCGCGGAAACGGAAAAGTCGGCGCATGTCACCTATTTTTTCAACGG
>DKAS01000046.1 GCA_002448875.1 Proteobacteria bacterium UBA6920
GCGAAAAAATGTTGACGCTACCCCCCTAAGAAGCGATGCCGGCGACGGTAAACCTATTTTGTGTAGATTTGCCTCGAGAATTTTACCACTTGGGTAAGAATTTGCATTATAAGATGATCCAGCCTTTTGACATGTATGATATTGATCATACACGCGAATATGTTGTCTTCCCTGGATCAGACGCCAGTGTAATTCTGGAACCATTGCCGTCCGCGAACTAACACCGCCGATTCGTCATAACTCATCTGCAAATAAAAAGGGCCGCATAAACAGCGGCCCTTAGCGATAGCGCACAAAACTTACTTAAGCGTAACTATTTATTTTTTAATTTTATACATGGAGTCGTTGTCAACCCAGCCTTCCGACACGATGGCATAACCATTTTGATGCAAAACAGACATGCGACCTAACGCACCCTGGTTTGTCTTAATTCCAGGATAGACATCATTATGGGTAAAGCCGGCGCTCGATAAACTTACCGAACAGACTTCCAGCTGGATATCCATTCCATGTGCTTTCAGCCAATTGATCTTATCGAACCACGCTTTATTGGGGTTGCCGTTTGGGTAGAGTTGATTACCGTCACTATCAACTTGCGCCTTCCACCATTCATCATTTAGCGCCCACTCCAGCGCGTGGCTGTGAATAATGCCCTTGATACTGAATGAACCAGAAACATCGTTTCCCGTGGCCTTTAATACATTCTTGATATAAGCGAGGTTGGCGGAACCCATCAGATACATGTGACTCAAGGCAGACGGAGTGCCGCTTTCGGTACCATCTTTAGTTACGGGAGTGTCGATATTGAACACGAAGAAATTTTTCGTTACTCCATTTGCTATTTCAACGCAGACCGATGTATTTGGATCCGGCTTAAAGCTAGCCTCAGTACCGTCGATCATTTTATCCCACCCTGCTGCGAGGCCATTGGCAAGCGGCAGGTAACTGCAATCCGCTGATGCATAGTTAGAGATCAGCATCGCCCCCGTAAAAAATACGGCGCCTAAATATTTTCCCCTATTGTTAATCATTGTACTTCTACTCCTGGATAATTAAATTGATAAGGAAGTCGAACGCAAGTCCTTTAGAGTTCTGGCATCGAGCCAGAATCGTAGAAAAATCGTCTCCCCTGCCATTCTATGGGTCCAGCAGTGTTGAATGTGTTTAAGTAAAGGTTGCTGAACGCAGTGAGCCTACCATAGGGTCTATAACGATATCTAGCGTGCTAGCGACAGGTAACAATCTCTACAAATTGGGAACAGTAAAGAAATTAACAAGTTAAATAACAACCAAGTAGTTATCTATGTAGTTAATATCAGTACAATCATGTAGTTGTCTGGAAAAGACGGACTCCATATTTAAGGAAAGAAAGCCAGGACACTCACCAACTGCTCACTCACCCGCAACCCCTTCGGTCTTCCGTCATGCCGAAAGATAACAAAAACGCCCCATCACACTTTCCAGCATAAAGATTCATAATATGTACTGGCGATCAAACACTACAGCAACTTAACACACTCCCCACCAGGCTTTCTAACCCGCCAGAGAAGTACGAATAAGAACTGCCTACGCCAGGTTTTGCGATATAGCCAAAAACTGGGCTTCATTCCAATGCACCAGCTTCGATTTTCGAGTTTTTCACAAACTCTTGGGCAACAGGTATACCGTCCCCGGAATTTTGTTATCACCACATACATCGTTTCCACCTGCTCCCGGTCAGCAATCCTCAGCCGTTCGTCGGCCAGGGCCGGGCGCGTTTTGCTTACGGCGATGGTGACGTCTTGGTTGCAGCGTCCGGCGTGGTTTGCTCCCCGCTGCCGAAGAGATTGAACAAATTGAGGCTGGTTTCGAACGGAACCTGGGTGGCACTGGTAAGTTTTGCCTGCACCATATCGAGGTAAAGCGCCATTTGATGATTCTGCAAATTATCTTTGGTTAGCGGCTCCTGGGTGAATTTCGTGGCACGCAGCATGCTGTTCAGCCCCTCCAGCATGGAATAGCGCGTGCCGGGCAGCAGAATCACTTCCTTACCAGCATGCCAGTAGACATCGAGATTCTTGATATCCATCGGATCGAACAGCGGCACCAGCGGCACCAGATCCCTTGCCGTCACCACCCGCAGGACGGGCAGGTGCCCGAGTTTCTCGGCGCCCGCGACGTTGGTCACTTTGGGCTGTCCGAAGGTAACGACTTGGTTGATGGGAAAATGGTCGGCATCCAGGTAAAACGCGAGGATCAGCGCGACGGCGCCGCCGAGGCTATGCCCGGTGGCGCTTATGGAATAGTCGGTTTGCAGCAACGGCTTTAAGTCATGATAGATCCGCTGTGCCGCCTGGGAAAACCCGCTGTGCAGTCGAATCCCGGTACGCGGGTCGATCTTGAGTTGCAGGTTCGCGTCGACCAGGGCGTTCTCCACATTCGTCGTGCCGCGCACGGCGATTACGTGACTGCGGGATTTACCATCCGTCAGCAAACAATAGGCGACCTCCAACTCCGGAATGGTTCCATAACGGCTGAGGGTGTAGTGATACTGTGCGCCCAGTTGTCTGATTTCACCTTCCGACTGATACGCCGCATTGGCGAACTGCGCGTATTCATTGATCTGCCGAAAGTTGATCGCGTCCGGCGAGACTTGATCCGCCGCGAACAAGGCGCCGGAGCCGGTGCTGGACAGCAGCAGCAATGATAATTGCGCGACTTTGCGCAGGAAAGAAGGTGCGTATTCCATTCTATGCAATACCGGGGTATCCCAAGCCAGTGACTGATTTTTCGACCTTATCTCCCGGGCATTGTCGCATAAGCGATGTTTCCTTTAACAGCGCCGGATTCAGGCTCGCCTGCCCATGCCAATGTTCGCCGCCAATTCAGGGGACGCTATACCTATTTGCACGAACCAATCGCTGGCTTCCGGCGAGGCCACAACCTGGCCAACTCCTTCATTCCTTAGGTAATAGGCATACCGTCCCCGGAATACGTGTTTACTGGAGACGAAATCCGCTGTGGCAGGCCACACAAGCCTCGGTTACCTCGCTCAGCGCCGCCAACGCCGGCTGGATATCGCCGCTTACGGCAGTATCATTGACGGCGACCGCAAACCGGCTGGCGGCTCGATGCATGGCGGTGCCCGCCTCGCGCATCGCCGGCGGCNNATATGCGGCGCGACCTCGGACGCGCCATGCAGTTTGAGCGAGCTCATGCCCAGGTTCTGCTCGGCGATCTCACCGGCCTGGTCATAGTGACCAGCGGCCAGCGCGGCCTGAATTCGGCTCACGGTTTGCAGGTGGCCGCGCATGTTCGCCAGGGTATGCTGGCGCAGGGCGTCGGGAAATTGCACCAGCACCCGCGTGTCCTCGGCGGGCGCGCCACCAGCGGCGTGATGGGAATGCATAGCCGGGTCATGCTCCTGTGCGACGGCGACTATCGTCGTGATCAGTGTGGCGCCCGCCGCCAATAGACGCAGCTTTGTCTGGTTCATCATTGCATGGCTCTCCTCGGTATGAATTCACTCTGCCCGCATCCTATCGGACTCCGCGGCGTCTCTGGTATGATTTGAATCATACAACCTTTCCGGACGGAAAATACTGTGGTGAATGCTTCTATTATCGACTGGCCGCGGCTGGCCGCTCGCTATCCGTTGCTGGCCGCCATACCCGCCGGCCTGCGCTCCAGGGCGAGGATACGGCCTGTCGGCAAGGACCAGATCCTGTTCCACCGGGGCGACAAACCGAGCGCGGTGCTGTGCGTCCTGGCGGGCGAAATCCGCTTGTTGCGTCGCACGCCGCAGGGCAGCGATGTCGTCCTGCAGCGGTCGCGCGGCGGATTCGTCGCCGAGGCCAGCCTCGATGCGCCGGTTTACCACTGTGACGTGGTCGCCGCCTGCCCGAGCGAGGTATTGCTGTTCCCCCTGGTGGAATTTCATGCCTTGATTCGACATGACCCCGTGTTGAACGATGCCTGGATTTCACAGCTGATGCAGGAAGTGCGCCGGCAGCGCGCGTGCAACGAGCGTTTGAGTCTAAACGGCGCCGCCGAGCGCATCCTGCATTACCTGGAAGCGGAGGGTGTCGACGGCGCGGTCACGTTGACGCAGACGCGTAAGGAGTGGGCGGCCGAACTTGGCCTCAGTCACGAAACGGTTTATCGTACGCTGCGTCAGTTGCGGCAAAGCGGACTGGTGAACGTGGAAGGAGCGACGATCACCGCGCAAACTGGTCGCAGGCGCTAGTTGCGCTTTACCTCCGAACGAACACAGGGGACAGTATGAATCGCCCCGGTTTCTCCGGAGACCGGTTTGTTTGAGTCAAGCCGCCACGGCCGACCCTTCCTCTTGGCGATAATACGCCGCTTCCAACTCCGCCGGCGGGATGTTGCCGATCGATCCCAGCAGACGCCGGTGGTTGAACCAGTCCACCCATTCAAGCGTGGCATACTCGACCGCTTCGATATTTCGCCACGGCCCGCGTCGACGAATCACTTCGGTCTTGTACAGGCCGTTTATCGTTTCCGCCAGGGCGTTGTCGTAGGAGTCGCCACGGCTACCGACCGACGACTCGATGCCGGCCTCAGCCAACCGTTCCGTGTAGCAGATCGACAGGTACTGGCTGCCTCGGTCGCTGTGATGAATGAGCCCCTCAAGGTCTCTGCGTGCCCATAGCGCCTGTTCCAAGGCATCCAGCACCAGTTCCGTACGCAGTGTGCTGGCCCCCCGCCAACCCACGATCCATACCCGCCGAATCTCGACCGACAATGTCGGGTCTCGTTGCACCCGCGGCGGTAAGCGCCCAGGATCGGCTTCTCGTGCCTTGTGCTCGTAGTACGTTGACGGGGCGATCGGCAACTGAGCGCAGATCGGCTCGACCCCGTAGGCGTCGCGGTGGGTGTCGATAAACGCCACCATCATCTCGGTTTGCGGTCGAGCTCCGCCTGGGCGAAAAAAGCCGATGCCTTGCGCAGAATCTCATTGGCCCGCTTCAGCTCGCGATTCTCCTGCTCCAGGGCTTTGAGCCGCTCACGCTCGGAACTGTTAAGCCCCTCGCGCTTGCCCTGGTCACGTTCGGCCTGACGCACCCAGTTGCGCAGCGTCTCCGCTGTGCAACCAATCTTTGCCGCTATGGAATTCAGCGCCGCCCATTGCGAATCGTAATCCGCCTGGTGCTCAAATACCATCCGCACCGCCCGCTCCTGGACTTCCGGGGAATACCTTGTCGTCTTGTTCATGCCCCTATCCTCTCAAGAAATAGAGTCTCCGGCAAATCCGGGGCGATTCAGTGGTGTGGAGTGCGTCTTATGAGGCGTTTGGGAATGCGTCCGTTGCAACAGCCAGCACCATAGAGAATAATTTGCGGTTTCCGGGGCAGTACTTCGATCGGGAGACGGGGACGCATTATAATTATTTTCGGGATTATGATCCCAGCGCCGGAATATATAGCGAAAACGATCCTATTTTCTTGATTGGCGGATTGAATCTATACGCATATGGATATCAAAACCCTATGCGTCATCGCGACCCTAATGGACTATTTATACATATTGCAGTCGGCGCAGTTATTGGTGGAATGTCTGGGCTAGTAGCGGCATTAGGTGACCCGTGCGCATCACCAGGCAGTATTGCGCAGGCAGTGGCTATTGGAGCGGCAGTAGGAGCACTAGGCGCGGTAGTACCAGTCGGGGGCTCACTAATGGGTGCTGTTGTTCGCGGCGCAGCCACAGGATTTGGCGGAAATACTGCAGGACAGCTTGTAACTGGAGGATTTGGTAATTACAGTGTTGGACAAGCTGTAACACAGGGCGTAGTTGGCGGCGTAAGCGCTGGCGCTGGTAACGCCGTAGCAGTAGGAGCGGCAGTAAACGCTGTACGAAGTGGCGCGACGGCAAGCGCGGCCATAAATACCGGAAACAGTATTGGCACTACCTACGCCACCGCTACTACAGCGTCCTTAAATATGGTTATACCAAGCAATGCAGGCGGAATGAATTCGGGAAATAACAACCAAAGAAGCCCTTGCGGGTGCAATCAGTAATCAAGGATTTATATATGTCAGTTAAGTTAACATCATACTTGTTACTACATTTTTTTGCAGCGCTGCTACTCGGGATATCATTTAGAAAACTTTACTACAAAAATGTACATGGCATTCGAGCATACTTGTTGTATACCGCCACACTAGCAGGCGCGTTTCTAATCGCGGGTATTATAGGGGAACTTTCTAAACATTGGCAAATGAGCACGAGTTCAAAGTGGCTTGGTGCGGCAATATTATTGGTAACGTTTTTGACATTGTCGATTAAAAAAAAACGTGAACAGTCAGGACACTCATGAAACGCGAGAAGCCACGAGAAGCCACGAAACTTACCGAATTTGACAAGCAAACCCGATTGAATTAAATTCAATTCCCGTCGAACGGATCTCGACGCGAACGCTGTATTCACTCTCGTTACCACGGAAGGAACGAAACGATGACGCTTGCCCGCAAGAACCAGGTCTGCCTGGAAGCTACGAAGTACTATCACCTCATCAACCGCTGTGTTCACCGCAGTTTTCTCTGCGGCCCTGATCAAGGCAATCGACTGAATCCTGCCTGCGAGAAATGCTTGTCAAAAGACAGTGCCGATTTTATTTTGAGTTGTCGCATGACGACGAACGAAATGGAATCGGTTAAGGAGAAGCGCTTATCACCGTGCTTTTTGAAATAACAAAAAAACCAGGACACGCACCGAATTTGACAAGCAAACCCGATTGAATTAAACTCAAACCCCGTCGAACGGATCTCGACGCGAACGTTGTATTCACTTTCGTTACCACGGAAGGAACGAAACGATGACGCTTGCCCGCAAAAACCAGGTGTGCCTGGAAGCTACGAACTATTACCACCTCATCAACCGCTGCGTCCGCCGGAGTTTTCTCTGCGGTTTCGACAAACTCACCGGCATCGACTACAGCCACCGCAAGCAATGGTTTCTGGATTACCTGAGTTATCTGCTTGAAAGCTTTGCCATTCAAGTCTGCGAGGAATAGGAAAAATAAACCCTCTCTTGCCAAACCTGCCGAAGTATAACGCCCCCCGCCTCCGGCAATCCACCGCCAAACCGATCCAGTCCGACCTCAATCAGGTGTCAATCAGGTGCGATTTCCGGCGTTATTTTCGCGATTTCCGGCGTTATTTTCTCTTGCATAGCAAGATCTCACGATGCCGTCGCAATTCTCCGTTCCCAGTAGGTTCCCAGGAGCCATAAGCTCCCGG
>DKAS01000188.1 GCA_002448875.1 Proteobacteria bacterium UBA6920
CATCACCGGCGCCAACGTCACCGGAACCGACCTCTCGAAGGAGCCGTTCTGGGAGCCGCTGATCGAGGTCATCGACTGGGCGGTTGGTAATGTCACTTCCACCCTGTGCTCCTGCCTGGCGACGCATGCGGTGATGCAGTTTCGCTATGGACAGAAGCGCCGCCACATGGGCGACAAGCAATGGGGGGTCTTCAGCCACCGGGTGCTGGAACGGGCTCACCCCCTGGTCAATGACGTCAACACCGTATTCGATGTGCCGCATTCGCGTTTCAATGAGATCAGTCGGCAACAGTTCGAGGAGGCGGGGATGAAGGTGCTGGTGGCGGGCGAGGACGCCGGCGTGCATCTGGCGGTCAGCGAGGATCTGTTCCGGGTGGTATTTTTCCAGGGGCACCCGGAGTATGACACTATCAGCCTGCTCAAGGAGTATAAACGGGAAGTCAATGCCTTCATTCAGGGGCAGCGGGCGGATTACCCGCCGTTTCCCCGCAACTATTTTCGCCGGCAGTCGCAGGCCATACTCGATGAATACCGCGACCGGTTGCTGCGGGCGCGGGCCCGCGGCGGCGCCATGCCGGAGTTTCCCGAGCAGCTGATCGTCGAGCGCCTGGACAACACCTGGCACGACACCGCCGAAGCGGTCATCAACAACTGGATCGGCACGGTCTACCAGATCACCAATTTCGATCGTAAGCTGCCGTTTGCCGCCGGCATCGATCCCGACGATCCGCTGCAGTTGAAGTCCGTGCTGTGACGCCTGGGCGAGGCTCCGGCCCTGTGCCACGGGACCTCGGGTCCGGACGGCACGGGCCGGAGCAAGATACCTGGGCCGTTTTACTGGAGCGGGCGCAGGCGGATCTCGATGCGGCGGTTCTGTTTCCGACCATCGGCGTTGTCGTTAGGAGCGATCGGTTGCGTTTCACCGAAGGAAACGGCCATCAGCTTGTCGCTGCTGACCCCGGATTCCTCCAGCAAGTGCACCACCCGCGACGCGCGGGCGCCGGCCAGATCCCAATTGGTGGGATAGACCTTGGCCAGGCCGCCGCTGATCGGTACATTGTCGGTGTGGCCGGATACCACGGTCTGGTAGGCGATATCCTTCAGCTCCTGGCTTACCTTGCGCAGCACCGTGACCCCGGATTTGTTCAGTTCCGCCGAACCGGAGTCAAACAGAATTTCCTGTGACAGGTTGAGGTTGATGCCGTCCTTCATCTGCTGGATCTTCACCTGGTTGTCGTTCATTTCCTTGTTCAGCTTGGAAACCAGGTTGTCGTAGACCTTCTGGTTCTTGCGCTGTTGCTCTTCCAGCTCTTTCAATCTCGTTTCCTTTTCCTCCAGGGTGCTGGCGGTGCGCTGCAATTCCTCTTCCCGGGAGCGCAGCGCTTCGGCCGTCTGATCCAGCTGCGACGAGGCTTTCTGCAGCTTGTCCTCCTGTTCCTGCACCACCATGGCCTTCTTGCCCAGCTTGTCTGAGGTCAGATTCAGCCGCTGCGCGATCTCGGAATTCTGCGCTTCCAGCTCCGAAATGCGGTTTTGCAGCCGGGTGTTGTTGCTGGCCAGGGCGTTCTTTTCCTTGAGTACGGCCTCATATTCGTTCTGCGCGGCGTCATAGGCGGATTTGGAAACACAGCCACCCAGCAGACCGATCAAGGCCGCGGTCGCGGTCAGCCGGATGCCGGATTTCAGCAGGTGATATTGCATTTTTTCCTCCTGGTTCTTGATAAGTAACGGCAACGCCCCGGCCAGGTCGGCGACAGCCGGGGAGGGATAATGAAACTCGTCCTGGATTTTTGTACACTGCCTGCACATTAGGCAACGTTCGATTATCATTTCTTGTATTAACCGATTCTTAAATATAACGGTTTTTCCCCGGCAAATCTGCCTACCCATTGGAATTTTTCACCACTGACAGTTCACGGGTGCGGCGGCAGGTGCGCCGATGACGCCTGCAGGATGGTTTTGCCAGCCGGTGGCGGCGGGGAGCTTACCAGCGGAGCTTCACACCCACTTTGAGGGAGGGCGCATCGCCGTCATCATGATTATTGCCCATGGAGACGCCCAGTACATCGTCCTGGGTGCGCAGTTTCAACATCGTACCCTGATACGCCAGTCCCAGCTGATATTGCCAGTGCAGGCGCACGGTCGGCGCGTGCAGACCGGGTGCTGCCGGGCCGGCATCCAGTTTTTTCATGCGGATGATTTTTTCGGGAAACAGGGCGTTTAACAGTACCCGGCCCAGGTCGCTACGCTGTACCCGGTTGCGGGTGCCCTGACGTTCCTGTCGGTAGGCGTTGCGGTTGTCGTCCGCCGGCTGATCGAGGATCTGGCGGCTGGCGGTGATTTCCTGGCCGAAAGACAGGTCCGGTACGTCGAGGTTCGCAGCCCAGGCCAGCGGCGACAGGCCCAGCATTCCACCGAGGGTGACGACTTTCAGTGTGTGTCCGCTGTATACCATATCCGCTGCTCCTGTGAGCGTTTCGCGGGTTGAATGGCGTGCTGTGAGTGTCCCGCGTTTGCCCCTTAATTCAACTCTACGGATCGGGGATTAGAAACGCTGTACTTTCTTCACGGGTTGAAGTGTGAATTAAGTCACATACCTATTTTACTTAACATAAAAACTCGGTGGAAATTAAGAATTGTTAGCTTATGTTGATATTTAATATAAGCTTATTATTAGAATATTATGATAATAAACAATGAGATAAGAGTAATCGATATAATTTATCGGTTGTTCTTATTCTTCTAAATTATAGGGAAGATCCAGGGCGTAAGTAATAAAGCGCATCATCGGCGACAGGGCGGTAAAAGCGGCATCCAATTCCTTGATGAATTGCGGGGTCGTAACCTGGACCGTAGCAACGGTATGCATGGCAAACAGACTCTTGCGACGTAAATCCTCCAGATGTTCATGGCCGGGGTCATAACCCCGGGGCGGGCGCTGCAGTTGGTCGCCGCTGATACCGTCAAAATATTTCCGGAATTTCTTGTTCTGCTTGATGCGCGACCATTCCTGGGGATTGTCGACGATGGTGTCACGAATGCGATTGAGCACCGGCGTCGGCGGCATCCAGATGCCGCCGCCGTAAAAGGTGTGTTTGGCTTCGATGTGCAGATAAAAACCGGGAGCGTGCGCGTCTTTGCCGGCCCGGTGCCGGAAATGGCAACCGATGTTTTCTTTGTACGGAGTCTTGTCATGGGCAAAGCGGGTGTCACGATAAATACGGAACAGTGATCCGCCGTTGGGGCGGGGGTCGGCGATAAAACAATTGCTGATCCGCGCCAGGCGCGGTGCCATGGCCGTGATCAGCTCGCACATGGGCTGCACGACCGACGCGCGGTAACGCTCTTTGTTGGCGTTAAACCAGTCCCGGTTGTTGTTGCGGGTGAGTTGCCTGAGAAAAGTGATAGCGTCCTGGGGGAGGCCGGGAAATCCCTGGCTGGGCATCGGTTGCTGGCTCCATGCTTGATATAACGATAAAAGTTGTTGTCTGGGTGGGTTGCGTCTCAGGGTGGCGTGGCAGCCAGTGTCTGGATAAACCGCAAGTAGTCCGGCGTCGTCCAGTCGCGACCGCCGAGGACGAGATAACGCAGCTTGCCCTGGGGGTCCACCAGAAAGGTCGATGGCAGGCCGCGTGGTTGCCAGCGCTCGGTTACCTGGCCGTCACTGTCCAGCAAGGGTGTCAGCTCCGGCGCTACGATACCGAGAAAACTGAACACTGTGTCTTCGCTTTCCGCGGTATTGATCAGGACGATTTCCGGCGCTCCGGCTTTGATTTGTTTGGCGAGTTTGGCGACGGTCGGCATTTCCTGCCGGCACGGACCGCACCAGCTGGCCCAGAAGTGAACGAACACCCAATGGCCCCGGGACTGCTGCAGATCATAGGCGCGGCCGTCGATGTCCTGCAGCTGCAGGGGCGGGGCGGGTTGTCCGTCCAGAGTGATGACGCCGTAAGGCAGCATCGACGCGGCCCAGGCCGTGCCGCCTGCCAGCATCAGCGCCAGCATCAGCAGCAGGCGCGGCAAGCGCGGATCAAGGCAGGTTGCATTGCACATTGTCGATTCGTACCTTAATGTGGCCGGCGTCTTTTTTCGCCCCCAGGGCGAAATCGGCTTCGAGGGTAAACGGCTGCTCGGTGGCGATGAACGTGAGATTGCCGCCCACCGGTTCACTGGGTAACAGATTGCGCTGTTCCGGCAGCAGTGTCCAGCCGAACGTGGCCTGCTGGGCCAGCGGCAGTTGCGTCTGGCGCCAGAGCGTGTGCCAGTCGTCACGGCTGACGCGCCGTACCGGCCCGAAATCGGTGAAAAAACGCCATTGCGACAGATCCAGCCAGACCACCTGGGAGCCGTGATTGCGCATGCCCACGGTGATGAAACAGTGCTCGGCGATGATCTTGCGTGCCGCTTCGGGGAATTCCCGGCCTTCATAGAACGCGGTCATCTGTTCGCTGCTGCGGGGCACCAGTTGCAGCTTAAACCATTGATTATCTACTGCATAAGGCTCAGGTTTATCGGCGGCTGTCGCCGTGGCGGTAACAGACAGCAGCACGCAGGCGCGGATCAGGGTAGACTGCCGGTGTCGGTGAGGAGACTTGTTCATCTGGGCTATGTTACTAAGATCCGTATTCATTGAGCCAGTCTTGGCGGCAAATCATTTGGCCGCCCGTTCGCGCCCGGGGGTGTCATGAACCCGTCGGCTGCGCCGTCGGCCGCCGGCGCGATGCCTCGCGTCGGCGTGGGGGCGCTGGTATGGCGCGGTGAACAGGTGCTGCTGGTGCAGCGCGCCAAGCCGCCGCACCAGGGTTTGTGGACCTTGCCGGGGGGCAAGCTGCGCTGGGGGGAAACCTTGTCCCAGGCGGCGGAGCGGGAAGTGTGGGAGGAAACCTCGGTGCAGGTCAGTGCCCAGACGATAATTCATGTCTTCGAGTTGCTGGCGACCGCGGCCGGATACCATTACGTCATTGTCGATCTGCTGTGCCACTATCAACAGGGCGAGCCCGTAGCGGCGGATGATGCTTCGCAGGCCGCCTGGGTAGATTACGCGCGGCTGGACCACTGGCCGGTCGAGGAGCAGACCCTGGCGCTGGTGCGGGCTTACTTCCAGCAGCGGCTGCCCGGTTTGGCGCCCCGGGAGGGATAGGATCATGAATAAACTCTGGCATGGGATATTTTTCTGCGCGCTGATCTGGTCGGCGGTGGCGCCCAAGGATTACTTCACCTGGTTGCTGGAAGTACTGCCCGCGCTGCTGGCCTATGCGGCGCTACTGTTCACGCGGCGGCGTTTTCCCCTGACCGCGCTGGCCTATCTGCTGATTCTGGGGCACTGTATGATTCTGATGGTCGGTGGCCACTATACCTATGCGGAAGTTCCCCTGTTCGACTGGCTGCGTGACTGGCTGCAGCAGGACCGCAACAACTTCGACAAGCTGGGGCATTTCGCCCAGGGTTTTGTGCCGGCGGTGGTGGCCCGGGAAATCATCGTGCGTCGCGGGCTGGTGGCGGGCAGGGCCTGGAGCCATTTCTTCGTCGTTACCACCTGTCTTGCCATCAGTGCCTTCTATGAACTGGTGGAATGGTGGGTGGCGGCGCTGTCCGGTGAGGCGGCGGAGTCGTTTCTCGGTACCCAGGGGTATGTGTGGGACACGCAGTCGGATATGTTTCTGGCGCTGATCGGCGCGGTCACCGCCCTGCTGACCTTGGGTCGCTGGCACGATCGGCAACTTGCGCGCCTCGTCCAGATCCAGATGCCAACTCGATAATCATTTGATTAACAATGGGATAGAACGATTTGTCGGGGGCGTTGCCGGCGCGCTTGATAAATATATAAGTAATTGCTAATATTCATCCCTCGTTGGCGGCCGCCCGGCCTGGAACCAGTAATAATGAGGAATGGAAATGGCAAAATCATGTGACTTGAGTTTTCAGCAGCGCAGTCTTTATCAGCAAGGTTATCAGCGCTATACCCCCGCCGAGTTGCGGCAGCTGGAATGGGGCCTGCGTTTTACCCCGGCGGCCTGTTCGCTGATTACGCTGCTGGCCCTGGTATATCAAATGCCCTATCTGTTGTTCGCGGTTGCCAGCCTGGGGATCTGGGCGTTCTTCTTTCCCGCCAAGCATCCCATGGATTTGATCTATAACCACGGTGTTCGCCACCTGTTCGGTGCCATCGCCCTGCCGGCCAATCCCCTGCAACGGCGCCTGGCGTGCTTCGCCGCGGGTATCATGAATACCGTCGCTGGCGTGCTGTTCCTGGCTGATCTGCCGGTGGCCGCCTGGGTTGTCGGCGGCAGCCTGCTGGCATTGCAGCTGGTGGTGATTACTACCCATTTCTGCACGCTGTCGTGGATGTATGAAGGAATGATGCGGGTGCTGGGCAAATGGAATGCGCCGATGGCCCTGCACGAGGCCAAGACTTTGCTGGCTTCCGGCGCCCTGCTGGTGGACGTACGCAGCCCCAACGAATTTGCCCGGGAAAGCCTGCCTGGCGCGGTTAACATGCCGCTGGAAGATCTGCACCTGCATCTGGAGAAGATCAAGGCCGCCACTTGCCTGTTGTTCTGCAACAGCGGCACGCGCAGTCACATTGCTCTGCAGAAGCTGACCGAAGCCGGTGTCGACCGGGTGTTCAACGTCGGCGCCTTCGGTCGGGCGAAAAGCCTGGTGCCGGTACCGGCCTGACCTGAGGCCGGGGGCGGCGGCCGTTTCCTGCCGATGGTTGTTTAAGCATCCACCGGCGGTGAAGATCGGCTGCCGCTGTGACGATATTATAAGGTGCGGCCGGCGCGGAGTTATTCAGTCCGCGCCGGCCGCGCGTGTTTTTCTTAGTTGAAAGTTGTCTGCATCGGGAGTGGCATGCATGAGTCGGGTAACCGTGTACAGCACCGGAACCTGTGTGTTCTGTGACAAAGCCAAGGCTTCATTGAAGAAATGGGGCATTGCGTTCGAGGAAAAGCGCGTTGATCTGGACCGGGCCGCGCTCAAGGAAATGCTGGAAGTAAGCAATCATGCGCGCACGGTGCCGCAGATTACCATCGATGGTAAATGCATCGGCGGTTTTACCGAGCTGACCGAATTGCACATGGACGGCGAGCTCGACGGGCTGATCGGCAAGTAAGGCGATCGACCGCCGGTTGCCACCGGATCAGGCCGGGTCCTGCGGTCGGCGCGCATAACGCGCCATTTCCTCGTTTTCTGCTTGATAGTAGGCATTCAGCTTCTGGCGCATGTCGTTGCGTGTCAGCAGATCCCAGTCGCGATAGATGAGGCGATCAAAAACGTGGCGGATGAAGATGCGGCGCAGGTTGCGCACGAAACGCATGGGGGAGTAGATGCGATCCCAGTCGCTGAGTTGGTCCGCGCCCCTGGGCGGCCTGGCCGGCGCTTTGAGGCCGCCGCAGAACAGCTGAATCGCCAGCGCTGAGAAACTGCGGTTGTGGCGCTTGCCGCCATCCTTGTGCACCGGTACGGTGTCCGTTTGCAGCCATTGCGCCAGCTGGCGGGTGACGCCTTCGCGGTGTTTCTGAAAATCCTCGTAGCGAATCAAGTACACGTTGTCGCCGCCATAGGTGTCTGCATAGGCCTTGTAGATATCCAGCAGGCGCAGGCCATGGGCATCGACGTTGCGCATGCCACCACGACGCTGGGCGGTTTTCGGCCGGAATTCGCCATCGTAAAAATTGAGGAACACTTCCAGCGGTCCGAACATGCCTTTCTGAATCGATTGCCGGTAGGCCGATAACAGCCAGTCGGCCTGATTGCGCACGAAATACAGCACGCGCGCCTGGGGGTACTGTTGTTGCAGCACCTGCAGATTGTGCCTGGCGTTTTCATGGCTGTTGTACATGTCGCCGGAGATGTCGGGCAGCGAGATCAGCAGTTTGCGCCCGTCCGCGCGTACCCGCGCCGCTTCTTCGATAAATGCCGCGCCAGCCTGTGCGTCCTGCGGATAGCGGATATGGCGGTACAACCGGTCAACCAGCGGTTGCGGGTTGTAGTTGAACTGCGCCGGATCCAGGTGGGCGAAGACCGAGCGTTGCAGAAAGCGGGTCGCGGTTTTGTGCAAACCGATGTGCAGGTATACCGGTGAAGTCATGGGAAGAGGGTCTGCCGAATTTTCGTTACTGCGGGCAAGCGGCGGCGGCTCGATCGGACCGCCGCCGCTTGCCGTTGGATTGCCTGATTACTTGGTGCGCACTGTGGGCCACTTGCCGCCGGTCTTGCCGACGGCGTGGGAAGTGTGGCCGGTGGCATGCACATTGATGACGATTTCACGATAGGGTACGCCGCCTACGTCCCATTCGCGCGCGGCCCGCACTACGCAGTCGAGATTGACTTCGGCGCACTGCTGCTCGGCGTCGATCGGGGCGGTGAAGGCGGCTTCCACCGCTTTCTTGATGCCCGTCAGTGCCTTGTCGTCCAGGTTCAAGCTGCCCAGCCATTGCGGAGAGTTCAGCACGACGTCGTCTCCNNAGTGATGCATGTAGACCTCCCCTAAGTGATTTTTGTCATAAGTCCGGGACAGCCGCCGCCGGTGTCCGTCGCTGGGCCCGCCGCGCTGCGCGGCGGGGACCCTTTTCTACCATGGCAGTGGAACAGGGGTCAATGACGGGCCGGCCGCGGCTCTCAGCTGCGGTGATAGAGATGCGCGCCCAGACGGCGGAATTCCGTGGCCTTCTCGCTCATGGCCTGTTCGCTGCCGGCAGCGGCCGCTGCCTGCTGCCGCAGGTCCTGGGTGATTTTCATCGAGCA
>DKAS01000086.1 GCA_002448875.1 Proteobacteria bacterium UBA6920
GGGTGGGCAGCTAACGTTTCAGCCTCTGCAATTGGCTATCGCTGAGATCTGTCCCATGAAGGAACTGGACTTTGTGATCGCCTCCCATCAGGATCCGGATATTATCAGTTCTCTGGATCGCTGGTTAATGTATTCCAATGCCAGCATCTTGATCTCCCGTTTATGGGAACGCTTTCTGCCCCATCTGGTGCCGGGTTACCGGAGCGAGCAGGGGGAGAGCCGAATCATCGCCATTCCCGATCCCGGTATGAACATCGTACTGGGTGACAGCATCATCAAGGCGCTGCCGGCCCATTTCCTGCACTCGGTCGGGAATTTTCATTTTTATGATCCCCTTAGCAAGATTCTGTTTTCCGGCGATGTCGGTGCCTCCATGCTAGAAGCCGAGTCTGTGCAGCCGGTTGAGGACTTTGCGACCCATATCGCCAGCATGCAGGCTTTTCATGAACGTTACATGGTTTCCAACCGGGTTTGTCGTTTATGGGTAGACATGGTGCGTGGACTGGATATCGATATGATCGTGCCACAACACGGCCGACCCTTTATCGGCAAAGCTATGATTGCCCAGTTCCTTGACTGGTTCAGTGAGCTACAGTGCGGTATCGATTTGATGACCGAGTCGAGTTATCGATTGCCTTGAGGCAGCAGTTGATTCGTTTGCAAGCTGGTCGTCAAATCATTCACATCGGTAATCGGTGATTGACAGGTGGTGCCGCTGCACTGGTAAGCGATAAAGCCATGCCGGGGGGCACGTTCTGCGAGCAACCCGGGTAAGTCGTTTTCAGTCGCCGGAATAGCCACACTGAGGCGGCGTGGTGCATAGCCCTGTTGGCACAAGCGCTGGGCCTGTCGCAATTCTTCGCCTTCACCCCGTAGCACAATGATTTCCGGCGGGTAGAGATATTCCTCCAATGCGTCGAGCAGGGCGCAATGCACATACGGCATTTGACTGACTACCTGCCAGGTATTTTGCAGGGTACGCGCTGCGGCGTTGGTATAGCGCGGCTCACCCAGCAGATGGCCAAGTCGTCCCAATGCCTGGGCGGCGATCCCGTTACCGGCAGGCATGGCGTCATCCATGCTCGGTTTGGGGCGGTGAATCAGGTGTTCATGATCATCGGCGGTAAAGTAGAAGCCGCCGTGCTGTGAATCCTCAAAGTGTGCCAGCAGCAACTCCGCCAACTCGATAGCCAATTGCAGATCCTGCCTGCGCCACTCGGCTTGCAGCAGTTCCAGCAGACCATCGAGCAGAAATACGTGATCATCCAGATAGGCCGTGAGCCGTGCCTGGCCGTCCTTGTAGCAGGCCAGTAACCGCCCATCCTGGAATAACCGCGCGTGAATAAAATCCACCGCCTGTTGTGCCGAATGAATGAAGTCAGCGCGTCCCAGTCGCCGACCAGCCGCCGCCATGCCCTTGATCATCAGGCCATTCCAGGCCGTGAGTACTTTCTCGTCACGGCCGGGGCGTACTCGCGTTTCCCGTTGAGTAAACAGTTTGTCGCGCGCGCTGGTTAACAGCGCCGTCGCCTGTTGATGGGTGAGCTCCAGATTCTGCGCCACGCTGGCCGTATCGTGGTAAACATGCAAGTGCCAGCGGCCTTCAAAATTCGGTTCCCCGTCGAGACCGTAGACCCGGGCAACAACAGCATATTCATCGCTGGTCAGCAGTGACGTGGCTTCTTCCCGTGACCAGACATAGAAGCGGCCTTCTTCACCTTCCGAATCGGCGTCAAGGGTGGAATAGTACCCGCCGTCCGGCGCCTGCATTTCCCGCATCACCCACCCGGCGGTTTCCTCGGCAATGCGCCGGAATACCTGAAGATCACTTGCCTGCCAGGCCTGACTGTAGAGACTCAGGAGCGGGCCGTTGTCGTACAGCATTTTCTCGAAGTGGGGAATCATCCATTTCTCATCCACCGAATAACGGCAAAAGCCACCGCCCAGCTGGTCATAAATGCCCCCGGAGGCCATGGCATGCAAGGTGTTAAACACCATATCCCGGGCCTGTGTGTCCGGCTGATCGGTCAGGCCTGTGGTGGCCCAGTGACGCAGCAGACGTTCGAGATTGGTCGGATGGGGGAACTTGGGTGCCTGGCCAAAACCGCCCCAGGTGGTGTCGTAATTCCGGGCAAGTTGGTGGCGGGCGCCGTCGAGGGGCGTGGGAATGAGCTGCTCCAGCGCACTGCTTTGGCCGGGGTTAAGACTATCAAGTGCCTCAAGGAGATGTTGATTCTGACTGCGAATATCCGCTTCGTGTTGCTCATAGACCGAGGCGATGTGCTCCAGTATTTCTACGAATGAAGGCATGC
Source organism: Proteobacteria bacterium UBA6920 (assembly GCA_002448875.1). Classification (GTDB taxonomy): domain Bacteria; phylum Pseudomonadota; class Gammaproteobacteria; order SG8-11; family SG8-11; genus UBA6920. The sequence goes on from DKAS01000086.1 coordinate 2,313, forward strand.
CGTGACGTCGCTCTGGTGGGAAATAGGTCCCGGCAAAAAAGGGTGTCTGGTCATCCGGCGTCAGGAATACCGTCAAGGGCCAGCCGCCACCCCGCTGGGTCAGCAGTTGATGGGCATTCTGGTAAATCTTGTCCAGATCCGGCCGTTCCTCCCGGTCCACCTTGATATTGATAAATAGCCGGTTCATGACTTCGGCCGTTTTGGGATCCTCAAAGGATTCGTGCGCCATGACATGGCACCAGTGGCAGGCGGAATAACCGATGGAAAGCAGGATGGGTGTGTTGCGCCGGCGGGCGGTTTCAAGCGCCTCCTCACACCAGGGATACCAGTTCACTGGATTATGCGCATGTTGCAGCAGGTAGGGGCTGGTTTCCCTGGCGAGGCGGTTGGTGTGTTCGGACATGACAGGGCAATTTATACTTGAGTAAAAGATTCAACTATAAACCATCTTGGCGTTTGAAGCGAAGGCGTGGACGTCGGCGAGAATGTCCGGTAGCTTATGCGCTTTCGCGCGACGAACGCACAGTAACCCGACAGGCCATTTCACGATGTATCCCTCACTCCGGCTCAAGAAGCATGAAGATCGCCGTTTGCGTTCCGGCCATGCGTGGGTCTACAGCAATGAAGTGGATGTGAAACAGTCGCCATTGGGGAATTTCGAGCCGGGAGACGTGGTACAGGTCGAGGACGCGCGCGGCAAACCCCTTGGCATGGCCTGTGTTAACCCCGCCACCCTGATTTGCGCCCGGCTCTATAGTCGCCGGGTACCGCAGACCCTGGATCAGGCCTTTCTGGTCAAGCGCTTGCGCCAGGCGCTGGCGTTGCGTGAGCTGGTATTTAGCCAGCCCTTTTACCGCCTGGTTTACGGGGAAAGTGATGGCTTACCCGGGCTGGTGGTAGATCGCTTTGATGCAGTGCTGGTCGTGCAGATCACCACCGCCGGAATGGAGCGGGTACGCGACCAGATCATGGATGCGCTGGAAACCGTGCTGCAGCCGGCGGTGATCCTGCTGCGCAATGACAGCCCGTCGCGACAACTGGAAGGGCTGGAGACTTATGTCGACACCGTGCTGGGCCATTTGCCCGAGCGGGTCGAACTGGAAGAAAACGGCACCCGCTTTGCGGCGCCACTGGCCGGCGGTCAGAAGACCGGCTGGTATTATGATCACCGTCTGAATCGGCAACGGTTCCAGGCCTATGTGAAAAACCGCCGGGTGCTGGATGTCTTCAGTTACATCGGCGCCTGGGGCGTGCAGGCTCTGCAGGCCGGCGCCAGCCATGTGACCTGCGTGGACAGTTCGGAGACTTTTCTCGGCATCGCGCAGGACAACGCGGCCCTCAATGGTCACGCTGACGCCATCACCACGTTACCGGGCGATGCCTTTGACGTCCTCAAAGGACTGCGGGAACAGGGCGAACAGTACGATGTCGTGGTGCTGGATCCACCGGCGTTTATCAAGCGTCGCAAGGATATCAAGGAAGGCAGTGTCGCCTATCAGCGCATCAACCGCCTGGCGATGCAGCTGGCGCGTCCCGGCGGGGTGCTGGTATCCGCGTCCTGTTCCTGGCATCTGCGCCGGGCCGAGCTGCTCGAGACGATGCGCAAAGCCGCCGGCATCAATGGCCAGAATCTGCAGGTCCTGGAGCAGGGCCACCAGGGACCGGATCATCCGGTACATCCGGCGATGAAGGAAACCGATTACCTCAAGGCATTTATTGCCCGGGTCGGACGATAGAAAAACAATAAGGATTGGCAATGGTAGTTAATTTCGATCGCGTCGCATTCAGCATTTTTGGCTGGCCGATTCACTGGTACGGCCTGATGTATCTCATCGGTATCCTCTTTGCCTGGGGGCTGGGCCGCTATCGCGCGCGCCGACCCGATTCGGGTTGGACCACGCAACAGGTCGATGACATAGTGTTTTATGGGGCGCTTGGTGTGATCCTCGGCGCGCGGGTGGGCTATATCCTGTTTTATAACTTTTCCGTGTTTCTCAGTGATCCCTTGATGATTTTTCGGGTGTGGCAGGGTGGCATGTCTTTTCATGGCGGACTGCTCGGCGTGCTGGTGGCGTTGTGGTTGTTCAATCGCAAATACAAAAAAGGTTACTGGAACATTGTAGATTTCGCCGCGCCCATGATCCCGTTAGGGCTGGGGGCGGGCCGAATTGGCAACTTCATTAACGCTGAATTATGGGGCAAGCCCACTGATATGCCCTGGGGCATGATTTTTCCCGCCGCCGGGCCAGTCGCCCGGCATCCCACGCCCCTGTATGAAGCCTTGCTGGAAGGCCTGCTGTTGTTTGTTATCGTGTGGGTGTTTTCGTCCAGACCCCGTCCCACCATGGCGGTGTCCGGGGTGTTCGCCATCGGTTACAGCCTGTTCCGTATCACGGTGGAATTTTTCCGTCTACCGGATGCGCATCTGGGGTACCTGGCGTTCGGCTGGCTGACCATGGGCATGGTATTGTCGTTGCCGTTGTTAGGGGTGGGCATCGTGTTGCTAGTATTGGCCTACCGGCGCCATCCGCAGGCGTAAGCCCGGGATTTACATTGCATGGGTGACAGCAGGTTACCCCGCCAATGGTATGATTAACGTGTTTTGATTTTGTAAGGTTCAGTTGTGAAACAGTATCTCGATCTGATGCGCCATGTGCGCGACCACGGGGTGTTCAAGGGGGATCGCACCGGCACCGGCACGACAAGTGTGTTCGGTTACCAGATGCGCTTTGACCTCAGTGAGGGATTTCCCCTTGTGACCACCAAGAAGTGTCACCTGCGTTCGATCATTCATGAACTCCTGTGGTTTTTAAAAGGTGATACCAATACCCAATACCTGCATGACAATGGCGTGAGTATCTGGGATGAATGGGCGACGCAAGAAGGTGACCTCGGTCCCGTCTACGGGCATCAATGGCGCAACTGGCCTGCACCGGACGGTTCCAGCATTGATCAGATCAGCGAAGTGGTGAAGCAGTTAAAAACCAATCCCAACAGCCGCCGAATCATTATCTCCGCCTGGAACGTGGCGGACCTGCCGGATGAGAGCATCAGCCCGCAGGCCAATGTCGCCGAAGGCAAAATGGCACTGGCACCCTGTCATGCCTTCTTTCAGTTCTACGTCGCAGAGGGCAAACTCTCCTGTCAGTTGTACCAGCGCAGTGCGGATATTTTCCTCGG
>DKAS01000135.1 GCA_002448875.1 Proteobacteria bacterium UBA6920
TCGAATAAATCAGAGGTTCCCTAGGTACCGATTCGGAAAAAACTGCAATCCGACAGACCGTCCAGATCCCCGCTCCCCTGCAGATCGCGGGCGTGAGTGTGTCAGGATCGGCAGCCCCCCCTTCGCAAGCGAACGTTCCTGGCCGATCCCGCCGGAATGTCCTATACTTAACACTTCATTCCGGCATTCACTGGTAGTTTATTATTTAGGTTATCTCAACCGAATTCTCAACGAGTTTTCCCTGTAATTCGCCTTGAATGATCCACACCGTCAACACTCTGTTATTACTAACATTATCGAGGTAAATTACATGCTTACAGGCACCGTAAAATGGTTTAACGAAGCCAAAGGTTTCGGTTTCATCACCCCCAGCGACGGCAGCGCCGACGTGTTCGTCCACTTCTCCGCCATCCAGGGCCAGGCGTTTCGCACCCTGACCGAAGGCCAGAGCGTGCGATTCACGGTACAGAACGGCCCCAAAGGCCCGCAAGCCGCCAACGTTCAGATCTAAAATCCGGGACTATCCCGATTCTAGCCCACACTTTCCCCCGCATGTACCATGCGGCGGCATTTCGCCCCTGTACACCACCCCAAGGGTGGTCATTCCCGCCGAGGTTGTTATGAAAAAAATATTAATCGGAAATCTACCCTCCGACACCAACGAAGACGCGGTGCGCGCCCTGTTCGCCACCTTTGGCACCGTTCGCTCGATAAAGGTCACTGCCGATCTCTTTACCGGCAAATGTCGTGGTTTCGGCTTTGTCGAAATGGAAGGTCATGAAGCGCGAGCCGCCCAGGCGGGCCTCGACGGCAAATCCTTCGGCGGCAACATGCTGCGAGTGCGCATCGAAGACAAGAATCGGCGCATGAATCCCAGAGGCCGGCGCTGAGCGCCGGACACTGGGGTCATCCTGATTCCTGATTGTGTTTATCCTTTTCGAAACGATCACTTTCAATAGTCGTACCGAACCCGCTCGCGCGATCCGCCAGGGATTGCACGGACGTTTGCGGCCCGGCCCATTGCTCCACGGGCGTGTCGAACTCGGCGAAAATCGACCGCACATGCTTCGACGGCGTGGTCACCCCGGGCGGAGTCTGAGAAGGATCGCCGAAGATTATCGCGTTGCGCGCGCGCATAATGGCGCCGACCGCCGCCTGCGGCACCGCCTGACCGGCGTCAGCGATTAGCAGCCAGCCTGTTTGCTCCCGCCCCAGGGGACCAAACAATCGAGAAATGGCTGCAAAGGTGGTTGCAATAACGGGCACGGTGAGAAATAGACTGGCCCACAGGGAGCGGCGCGCGGCTTCGAGCTTCACCGGCAGCGCGCCTCCGGTCAGCAGCGCGGTGGCGTTCAGCAAATTGTGCCGCAACGGCCTGGCCGCCGCATCGATAAAGGCGCGATGCAGCGCGAAGGTGGCAACGAACAGCTGGTCGCGCGCATCCTGCCACGCCGGGTGCTGCCAGGGAGCTCGCGGTTGCCGGTGGCTGTCAGCACGCTGCCCAAATACCTCATCGGGGAGGCTGGCGCCCAGTTCCGGTCGCATTGTCTCAATGGCAAGCAGGCAGGATTGCAGCGCGTCGCTGGCCTGTTCGAGTTCGCGCTCGGATTTTCGCACTTGATCGCCAGTGGCGCCGGCTTCCATCGCAACACGATGCGCCGATTTCAACGCCAGATTCAACCGCCCGCGCGCCCTGGCCAGCGTAGCCTGCGCGGCATCCTTTTGCGACTGCCAGCGGGCATAGTCATCGGTGCCCAACGAGCGCGCCAATAAGCCGGGACGCGAGCGGTCGAAAGCATCCAGATCATCGGACGCTTTGCGTTCGGTCTCGACCGCGCCGGCGAGGATATCCTTCGCGGATTTTTCCTTCTCTACGGCTTTGGCGTGCGCGGTCCTGGCCACCTGCAGGGTATTTTCGGCGGTGTCAACCCGTTGTCTGGCGTCCGGCACTTTTCCCATCGCATCATGGACCCCCTGCATTTTTTCCTGCAATTCTTCAACATGCTGCAGTTGGTCGAGAAAACGCCGGCGCGCGCCTCGCCACCGCTCCAGGGCCTCGGCCTCGCCCCTGGGCGCTTGCTCCAAGGCAAGTATATCCAATGTTGCGGTTTGCTCCGGCGGTTCTGCTATCGCCTTGAGGTAATGTGCCATGCCGCGTTGTTGATGCCAGAAATAAGAACGGGTGAAGACATGGCCATCCGCCGGCTTTCCTAACGCCGCCGCCGCCAATCCCCAGGTGGCACCCGCCACGATGGCGTTATCTCCAGCCGCCACCGTATCCGATAGTGACGAAAAATAACGCGCCTGGGATTGCAGATCATCGGCGAGTGCACCGGCAGCGGAAAGCTCACGGCCGAGTGATTCCACCGTTGGGTAATCGGCCGCGGCGAACACGATTTCGTAGCCGAGCAGATTATTGGCCAATATATACACGTCAGCGGAGGCCGCGCCGGCCTGCGTGCTGCCCAGGAGGGTGAAGGCCTCGGCCGGTTGATCGAATGTCGCCAGGGCTTTGGCACGCTGCAGCACGACATGGGCCACAATGTCGCGCAGCAGGGCGGTTTTGCCGGTGCCCGACGGCGCATGCACGGTAACGAGTCCACCGTCGGTCAACGCCGCAATGGCATGATTGACCGCCGCCTGCTTCATCGGCGCCAGCGGCACGCGCCCCGGACCGGGCCAGCGGCTGGCCGGCGTACGCGCCGGCGCGAGGCTTGCGGCGAGATCTTCGGGATGCTGCGGCCTATCGTGGCCTGGCTTCGCCGGGCGGGCACCCAGGTAGGCGGCCAGCGCCCGTCCGGCCTGGCCCGCGCGAAACCACTGCCTTGCATTCGTCAGGTCGGCAATGAAACAGCTGTTTAAATGCTCCGCTGCCGGGGCATCACTGTTGATGCCAAACCGGGGCATTCGCATCGCGACACCGGGCAGCGTCACATCCGCTTCCGGCACGTTGAGTAATTTTCCCAGCCAGGCAGTCACGGATCGGAGGTCCGCCACCGTGAGCGGCTGGCGGCCTTCCTTGCGATCCTGGCGCAGGATGCGGCGCTCGAGTTCGGCTGCGATACGTTTTTCGGCGTCGGCGAAGTGCGCCAATTCCTTGAGCCGGCCCGCCCGCAACTGGCCATAACCCCAGGCGAAGCTGGAGACAGAGGATTTTCCCGCGACGGGAATTCCCTTGGCATCTACGACCACGAGCGCCAGCGCAGTGTGTCCGTCGACCGCCGACCGTTCGCCCTGCGTGTCCTCGGGATAGAGCGCATGAATGCCCGCCATGGCCTTGGCCAACGGCAACTCGCCCAGATACACCAGCCAATAGACCGCGGTTTCCTCGCCGCGCTGTCGATACTTGCGATCCAGCCACGGTTCATGAGAGTCCCTGAGACGCACCAGCGTACACTTATCCGCTGCCCACTCCCGGGCAGTGGGTAACGCTTGCGGGGTGAGCACTTCCTGGGCCAACCAGGCCGCCAGCACCGCATCCAATCCGGATTCGGTGGTTGCATCGCGGGCGAACCGAGGCGCGGTGTCGTTGACCTCCTGGGAACGCGCGGCAGAGGCTGGGTCGACCACAACAGGCAACGCTGGCTGCTCATCGACGGAGAAAGCGCCCGCAGCGCTAACCCCCATCCCGCCCCGCGCCAGACTCAAAATATGATCGGCCACCTTGCCGGCCAGGGTGCGCTCGCGAGGCTTGACCCGGTGCCGCAATTCCCGCTTCAATTCGTTGAGCACTACGCTGTTGTGCTTCGAGCGTTCGAATAAGTCCTCAAGCTCGCTTATATTGCAACGGAAATAGCGCCTCTCTTCCATAGAAATCCTTGTTCCTTTGGCTGGATGAATGACCGCTACCGGTAAAGACGGTGTCTGCCAGACTACCTCATTGGCGACAGGGTGTCATCTACCGCCCGCCTGCCTCGCCTTTTTCACGAAGCCGATGCAATTTTCCCGTAGGATTCCCCGTCCATGTCGACGATCTCCACGGTCACCACGGCCACCGGGAGGTGCAATGCGCGCAGCCCGGTAAGCATCGCCTCACTCAGGCGTTTCTTGTTTTCGACACTGCGCCCCGCTTTGATCCGCGCCTGAATGTGCAGATAAGGCTCGCTGCCGCCGGCATGGGTAAATTCCGCGAAGGCATAAGCACGCGTTTTGATATGACCTTCCGCAAACAACCCGCAGCCAGCAACGGTGCGATGCAGCACTTGCAGCAGGTCCATGATTGACACTTCAACAGCGAGCTGTTCGGGGTATTCGAGGATGATATGCGGCATGGTGTTTCTCCCGGAAAGTCTGCTGAGTCTAAGAGGTTCCTTCGCCTGTGTCCGCCGACTCCTGCGCCGGCAGCGTAAACCAGAGCAACAGCGCGACTGCCAGCAACGATAGTTGCCCCAATGCCAGCCCGTCCGGGCGATGGCTCAACAGGGGCACGGCGATACTGGTCACCAGGGTATTGCCCAGCATCTGCATGAACCCCTGCACCGCCGAGGCGGCGCCGCGGTTGCGGGGAAAGCAATCCAGCGCCAGCACGGTCATGGCCGGCATGGCGATACCGATGCCGATGGTATAAAAGATCAAAGGCGGGATGGCCGTCAGCACCCGTGGCGGCAAACTCAACGCCTGAGCGGTATTGAGCACCGCGCCCACGCTCATCAGGATGAGCGCCAGGCTCACGGTGCGTTCCGCGGGCCAGCGGTGGGCGAGCCGTCCGCTCAGCCAGGCACCGACTATGATACCCATCACCAACGGTACAAACAGAACACCGAAATCATGGACATCCAGCTTCAGGAAATCAAATACCACGGTAGGCGCCCCGGCAATATAGAGAAACATGCCGCCGAAATAGCAGGGAACCATAATCACCAGCCACTGAAAACGGCGATGCACCAGGGTATGACTGTAGACACGGGCCACATGCACCGGGTGAAAGGACTGGCGCATCGCCGCCGGCAGCGTCTCCGGCACCCACAGCAGGATCATCACCAGGACCAGGCCGCTGTAGATCGCCAGAAAATAAAACACGCTGTGCCAGCCCAGCAGACTTTCCAGCCAGCCGCCGATGATCGGCGCCACCCCCGGCGCCACGGCGAACAACATCATCGCCCGCGACAGAGCGCGTTGCGCCTCCTGCGGCGAGTAGACGTCGCGCAGCATGGTGCGCCCCGCCGCCAGGCCGCCGCCCGCGGCCACCCCCTGCAACAGGCGAAAAAACAGAAAGGTGCCGTAGTCCCCCGCCAGGGCGCAGCCCGCGGATGAAAACAGATATAACACCAGAGTGGCCACGACCACCGTACGCCGCCCCAGGCGATCCGACAACGGCCCCCAGAACAGCGTGAAAACGCCAAACGCCGCCAGATAAAAGGCGATACTCTGGGACATCAGCGCGCGGCTCACCCCGAACTCTGCCTCGATAGCCGGGAACGACGGCAAATAGGTATCGATGGTAAAGGGGCCGATCATCGTCAACAGGGCAACGATGAGGGTGAGATGTTTGGGTGGGGGCATGGCGGGACGATCAGCAGGAACCGGGACCAAGAACCATCTTAACGAATATTGGAGAGCGATGCTCGCAGTATGTCGGATCAGCACCCCTGACTCCGCGACTACTTCGCTTTTCCCCTCATGATTGCGGCGGAACACTTCGTAGCAAGAATAGCCCGGAGCCCCCGGACACAGCGTTTCGCCTCCAAAAAAAATTTACCGAGCGGGAATAAAATCCCCTGCGGAGTGTTTACCCCGGCACAGGCACAGAAAGCCTGATGGGGCGGACGATTGTCGAGTAAATGAACAGTCGTCCCGCCTGGCATGCAACGAGCGGTTTTTACCACGCTCTAACCGGCGCTTAATTCGTTAAAATCTATCCATTATCAAGGAGTTAGTTCATGAATAAATCTGTGGTATTTGCTGCGCTGTCTCTGGTTGGCCTGGCCATTGCGCTTCCGGCATCCGCCGACAACGATCCGAAGAAAGTGGCGATCAAGGCACGCCAAGGGGAAATGAGTCTTCGCGTGTTCAACGCGGGTCCGCTGTTCGCCATGGCCAAGGGCGACATGCCGTACGATGCGCAACTGGCGGAAAAACTCGCCGGCAATCTGAAGGCCCTGCTGAGCCTGGATAACAGCCGCGCCTGGATGCCGGGCACGTCCACCGATGAATACGCCAACGACACCAAAGCCCTGCCGAAGATCTGGGAAGCGGATTCCAAGATCGGCGAAGCCGGTAAGAAGTACAAGGAAGCGGTCGCCAGCCTCGCCGAAGTAGCAGGCAAAGGCCCGGACGCCATGAAAGAAAAGGCCAATGACCTGGGCAAGGCCTGCAAGGGTTGCCACGACGACTATCGCAAGAAGGAAAAGAACTAAGCCTGCCGCATAGAATTGCAGCTAATGCAGCGCGAGAAAATATGGGACCCAGTGACACGCCTGTGGCACTGGGTTCTCGTTCTCAGCATGGTGCTGTGCTGGGCCTTCGGCAATTTCATGTCCCTGGACACGGTGCGCTGGCACTTCTATCTGGGTTATGTCATTCTGGGGCTGATGGCATTTCGCCTGGCCTGGGGACTGATCGGACCCGCCCCCGTCCGGCTGCGTGAATTGTTCCCCCGCCCTGCTTCCGTATTGACCTATCTCAAAACGCTGCCCCACCGCGAACCCAGCGGCACCCCGGGCCACAATCCACTGGGCGCGCTGTCCGTGGTCGCCATTCTGGCGGTAACGATCAGCCTGGCCGTCAGCGGACTGTTCATCTATACCGACGACTTCGACGAATACGGACCCCTGAACCGCTACGTTTCCGAAAGCCTGGCGGGCGGGTTCAGCCACTGGCACGACCTGCTGGCCGACGCCATTCTCGTTCTGGTGGCGCTGCATGTGTCCGCGCTGCTATTTTATTTGCAGTGGAAGAAGGAGAACCTCATCCGGCCGATGATTACCGGGTGGAAGTGGGTGCAGCGGGGTAAGTAGGAAATTAAAGAAATGGACCGGGGTTTGCTATGTACCCGGTGTTGGCCAGGGAAATACGATGGCCCGCAGAGTTACGTATTGGATACGATGAGATAGCCGCGGCTTTTATTCGATTGAATGTCCTTTGCCAGCATCGCCACCCACAACACATCGACGTCGATCCAGGTGGGAGGGTATTGATAATCGGTGACATCGAAGACGAGAACTTTGTCTTCCGCCTCGTTGTAGGCCGCAATCGGCGAAATATGTCCCACCCATTCCTGCCCCAGTGTCTGCCGACTGTAATTGACGAGCAGGTAGTCGTTGTCCTCGGTGAGAATGGTTTTCATCTTCTGCCGGAATTGGTCGCGGCCCTCATCCTCAGCGTAAAATGTATTCGCACGGGCATTTTTCGCGGCCAGGATGCCTTCCAGTTCATCCAGCGTTAAGCCGTTAAGCGCCACCCGCCAGGCGGGCACGATCTTGTCGGTGGCGTCGTCGAACAGGGTTTGCTGGGTGTAGCGCGGACGCTTCGCCAGCGCATTGAGGGCGATGACGGAGGAGGCAACGCCGCAGTACGCACGCCGTTCCTGTCCGACGAAATATTGCTTAATGCTTTCATAATCCTGTTGATAGTGGCTTGTTCGCAGCAATCTCTGACCCGCCGCACTGTACAGGCTCACCATCCCCTTGGGCAGGCTTGTGGGGTCGGGACTGGGCGGGGTGAACAGATAAGCATAGGCGCCAACGCTCAACAATGCCGCGGATCCCAGGGCGATTTTTAACAGCGTGTTTAGCACTTTCATTGAATTCGACGTCCTTGGTCGCTTGAGACTTTCCGTGATGTCCATGGCGGAAATTATTCGCTGCCTCCTGGAGCCTGAAGAACATAGCGGTGAATATCCAGTGGCATAAGAAGTAGTATCGCTAAAAATAATTGGAATCTGCTTAAAATATGCAAAGGCAATTGTCTACATTGCCTCCTCCAACGGAGTCAATCTTCGGAAAATCACTGTTTCTATCCCCGTCGTAAAAAAACATTTTCCCGATGATACTCTAGATATTTCCGTTGCCCCTCGGAAAACTTTCCCACATTGGTCTTACTCTTCACCGGCACCCCCATTTTCTCCAGCGACGGTGTATGAGCCACGGGAGAAATCAGCAACTCACCCGTGTTTTCGAACGAAATAAAGCCTCGATCGACCAGATGATCCATGGTCGGCGTAAGTAACAGACCGTTTTCTCCATCCATGCGCTCGTCATTGCTGCTGTCTCGCCAGGGCTTGAGATGGCTGGCCCTGAGATGCTCCAACCGGTCTACCTGGGTCAATCGGCAAAACCGCTCCAGCCTGGCTACGTTTTCCTTATATCTTCCCTGGCCTCGACGCGCGATAATAATTGCCTGGCGATCGGTCTCCGGTATCTTGATGTCCTGTTCTATTTTCGTTTTCAGATACTCTTCCCATGCCACCAAGCCCGTGGCGGGCGCCTGGATTGGCGTAAGCTCATCATCCGCCAGCTTGAGACCTCCTTCAAACATCAGATCTTGAATTTCCCGGCCGACCAGTGCTGCCAATGTTCGCGCCAATGGTTCTTGCAGTTCCGTGAGGTAAACACTCTGCAAGCCGTCGCCGTTGTGCCGTAAGGGTGCATATTTGGCAGGTAAAAGCGGCGCCAGCTGCGCCATGTGGTCTTTTGGCCGAATCTTATTCTTCAAGGGATAGTAACTGACATCCACTTTCCAACCTATTTTTTCCCAATTCTGCCCGGCACTGCCAAATTCCTCTGGTTTGGGGCATTCATAGCAATAGGAGCGCGCGACGCCCGCGGCGAGAACATACGTGTCTTTAAACGAAAGTATCAGGTCGCCCGGCGCGACTTCGCGCATGGTTTCGTAATAAGGATTTCTCGCTTGATTCGATTTACGCTTTGGCGACCAAAGGTATCCACCCGATACTTCCTGGGCGTAGGTTTGATTCTGATTCACCCACCAATAGCGCATCTATCTGGCTTCACTTACCTGCCAGCCGGCCCGTTGCAGCTTACGGTCGATTTCCTGGCGGGCATCCGCTTCGAGTTGGCGTTGTTCCGGGCTCACGGTGTCGTTGGTGTGCTCGCTGGGTGTTCGTTATTACCCGGATTCTCAAGGGGTTTTGTTTCCCGGGGACCTATATATTTGGTATGCCTGTAGTCCCATGAAGTTTGGACGGGAAAGGGGGATTTGGCAAGGTTTTGCGCGAATTGAGTGGCGGGAAAAGCGGCAGAATCCGGAGGAAGCATAGGCGATGGGTCAATGTCCCCGCGCCGACTCTCTGCTGGAACGAGCGCAGCTTATCGCTGAAAATGCCCCGTTCTTCGAGATGTACGTTGTATTCGGCGAGAGCATCGAAGCACGGGATCCCCCCGTCCAGCCACCCTCGCCCAGCCCGCCTCCATCTAATGGTATGATGCCCCCTGTTTACCGCGATGTTCACCATGCCGGACCACGATCTCTTCACTCGTCTGCCAGCCGACCTGTTCCGGCCGCTGGCGTCCCCGCGCCAGCGTTTGTACTGGCGGGTGCTGGTGCGCCTGTACCAGACCCTGTTCGAGGACGACTTCACCGAATCGGAATACGGCCATGCCCGCGCCCTGGTGGTCAACACCATCGAGACGGTGCTCAACCAGTACACCAGCCTGTGGGTGGATGATCCGGACGAGGAGGACAGCGGCGGCGATGCGCGCCTGCGCGCCAACCTGGTGTACAACAAGCTGCGTCAGTGCGGCTGGATGGAGCAGGACCGGCGCGCCTATCACGATTACGTCACCATGCCGCCGCGAGTCAGCCAGTGCCTGGCGGCGCTGATCGAGCTGGCCGAGGGCCGCGCCCTGGTGATGACCGGCGCATTGAAAAATATGCGCGCCACCATCCGCGAAATTCAGGCCCGGCCCGAGGGCCAGGCGGACCGGCTGGTGGAGCTGGCCAAGGACGCGCTGCGTTTTTCCCGTCACCTCAACAGCATTCGCGGCGCGATCAAGGGGTTATACGATAATATCCGCGGCGATCTGCCGGCGCGCGAGATCGTCAATAGTTTTTTCGACGACTTCCTGCGCGAAATCTTCATCCGCGACTACACCACCATCAAGACCACCGACAACCCGCTGGCGATCCGCAATGAACTGCTGTCGGTGCTGTCGGCCCTGCGTTATCAACAGGACAAGCTGCAGGCGCTGCAGGACGGCTACCGCAGCCTCTACCCGGGCGATGCCGAGCAGGCGCGCCGCCATCTGGAGCAGGATTTGTCGCGGCTGGAGCAGGTGTTCCTCAACATCGAGCGCCAGCTGGACGCCATCGACACCATGAAGGTGCGCTATGAAAAGCGGGTGGACACGGTCATCGATTACGCCACCCGCACCACCCGCCCCATCGGCAAGGAACTGGCGCGCCTGATCACACAGTTGAGCGCCGACGGCGCCGCACCGGCCGGGCGTGGATTGAAGGTACCGCTGCTGGGTGGCGAGGGGCTGGGGGAAAGCCGCTTCCAGACGCCGCGCCGTTTTCGCCCGCCGCCCGCGCCGGGGGTGCTGCGCCAGCGCGGCCTGAGCGACGACGCCAAACAGCGCCTGGCACTGGAACGGGCGGCACGGCAGGCGATTCAGATCGACGACAACGCCCTGCTGGAATTCATGGCCACGCAGATGGGCGAGCGCCACCGCGTGGAGCTGGCGGAGCTGGTGATCCATTCGGTACGCGACTACTTCTGCGTGCTCAATATGCTGCGCGCCGCCGATTTCGGCCGCGGCGCCCGCCGCCTGTTTCCGCGTTTCTGCCGGCAGTATGAGCTGAGCGGCGGTGAACACTGGGTGCGCACCGATTACTTCAACAGCCGCAACATCATCATCAACAAACGGACCTGACCATGCTCAGCGACCTGAAAAACCTGCTGGCGCGCCACGAGGACCTGGACGCCGACCAGATCAAGCAGGCGGCCTATGCCCTGCTCAGCAACCAGTTCCTGCACCGCAGCCGGCAACGGCAGCGCAAGCACTACGAGACGGTGGTGCGCTATCAATCCTTCTTCGTCAACCTGATGGACGCTCTCAATCAGAATCTGAGCATCAACGAAAGCCACGGTTACGCCGGCGTCGTGCCGCAGGATTTCACCCGCCGCATGAAGCTGGAGGAAACCCTGCTGCTGCTGGTGCTGCGCTATATCTACGACGAAGAGATCAACGCCTTTCACGCCCACGACGACGGCAGCGTCGACATCAGCGTCGAAGATCTGCAGGTGCGCTTTCAGCAGCTGACCAAACGCGATCTGCCCTATCACAAGATGGAGCTGGACGCCTGGACCCAGCCGCTGGTGCAGCAAGGCATCATCGACGCCGGCGCCGATCCCGAGCAGCCGGAAATCCAGCGCATCCGCATTCTGCCCAGCATCACCGCCCTGCTCACCAGCGGCGCCCTGAGCATGCTGGAGATGTACGCCAAGGCCGATGCCGAGGCGCAAGCCTACAAGGACAGCCTGTGAAACGCCTGAGCCGCATTATTTTCGTCAACTGGTATTTGTTCGCCGCCAGGCAATGGGATGTCAACGGCCATGTGGCGCTGGTGGGCAAGAACGGCTCCGGCAAGTCCAGTTTCATCGACGCCATGCAATACGTGCTGCTGGGCGGCCACAAGACCGACTGGCATCCCAACGCCAAGGCCTCGGAAACCCGCCGCACCCGCGACGTGCGCAGCTATGTGCTGGGCCTGATCAAGGACGAAAGCGCCATTGCCAGCGGCGGCAGCTACCAGCCCCGCGACAACGCCCTGTGCCGGCTGGTGCTGGTGTTCGACGACGAGGATGGCGAGCAGATTTCCGTCGGCGCCGCCCTCAGTGCCCGGCGCAGCGATCCGAAGGAGGACGTGGAGGGTTTTTTCATACTCAAGGGCCTGGGCCTGACCCTGGACGATGTGACCAGCCAGAGCGAGCGGGGCCGAATCGAAAAAACCTACGCCATGATGACCGCCGACTTGCGTCGGCGTCTGCCCGAGGAGCGGCGCTTTCTGTTCAAACACGAGCCCGGTCAGTTCGTCGAGCAGCTGCTGCGCACCCTGGGCCCGACCAACCGTCCGCCGTCCCTGGCTAAATATAAGCGCTCGTTCAAGCAATCGATCAATTTGAGCGGCCTTGATGATTCGGTCTCGGATTTCGTCAAGCATTCCATTCTCGATGCCCAGCCCCTGAACCTGGAGCAGATGCGGCAAAGCGTGGCCACCTACCGCAACAAGCTGGAAGCGGTACAGCGGGCGGAGAAACAGGTGGCGGAGCTGGAGCAGATTCAAAGCATACTGAAACGGGCCTACGCCGCCGGCCAGCGCCGCGCCGGCTACCACTGGTGCGCGCAGGAACTGCGTTTCGACCGCCAGCAGTTGCTGATCGACACCTTGTATCAGGCTCTGAGCGAAGGGGCGGATAAGTTCCGGTCGCTGCGCCGCCGGCGCCTGCAATTGCAGGAACAGTTGCGCCGGCAGCAGCGCGAACTGGAGGATCTCACCGCCACCATCAATAGCAACGACGCCGAGATCACCGTTCGTCACCTGCGCGAACAGGAACAGACGCAGCTGCAGAACCAGCGCCGCGTTCAGGATCAGCTCACCGCCCTGCGCTCTCAGCTGGGTGTCGTCACCGAGGCGCTGCGCTATCGCGAGGTACTGGGCCGCGAGTTGGGCGGGGTGTTGTTTCAACTGTCCGAGGACACCCGCGAGGAAATGCTGGACTGGCCCATGGCCCCGGCGCAACTGGATCAGCGGGTGACGCTGCTGCGCGAGCAACTGCCGGCGCAACTCAGCCAGCTCGATGAGCGCCAGCACGCGGAGAAAAACGAAGCCGCCGCCACCCGCGCCCACCTGGGTGAACTGCAGCAGCGCCTGACCCGCCTGCGCGAAGGTCAGGCCGACCTCAGCCCGGCAACTCTCGGTTTGCAACAGGCGCTGGCGCAGCGGGGCATAGACGCGGTGCCGGTGTGCGATCTGGTGGAGGTGAGCGACAAGCGCTGGCAGCCGGCCATTGAGGCCTATTTGCGTCAAAACACCGAAGCCCTGGTGGTGCCGCCGGCCCAGGCCCGCCAGGCGGTGGAGTTGTATCGCGGCATGCGCAAGGACATCGCCTACGGCGCGGTGCTGATCAACACCGATCAGGTACAGCACTGGCGCGAACAGCCCGAGGCCCACACCGCCGCCGCCCTGATCCGCGGCGACGATCCTCTGGCCCGCGCCTATGTGCAACGTCTGTTGAAAGGCATCCGCCTGGCGGAAGACACCGGCGATTTCATGGCCCGGGAGCGGGCGCTGACACCGGATGGCATGTTCATCCGTCAGGGCGGCATTTCCCGCCTGCGCCTGCCGGAGGTGGCGAAGCTGGGCCAGGGGGCGCGTGAGGCGCAGATTCAATCACTGGAAAACGAATCCACCACCCTGATCCAGCGCATGACCGAGCTCAATGGCAGCCACGGCCAGCTGGAAAAAGTGCTGGCGCTGTTGCGTCCCCTGTTTTACGGCCTGGACAAGCTGCCGGCCAGCGAGAGCTTGATCGGCGAGCGCGTGGCGCTGCAACGCAAGATCAACGACCTGCGCGCCAGCATCGCCGCCATCGACATCAGCCATCTCGACGACCTGAAGAAGAAACAGCAGGCCTTGCGCAAGGCCTGCTNNGCGCAAGGCGCTCGATGATCTGGAAAGCGACGGCAAAAAGCTGCTGCGCGACGAGGTCGGCCTGTGCAAGGATTTCCGCGGCGGCAACCGGCAGCGCCATGCACTGACCGGACAGGTGCCGGCGCTGGCGGCGGCGCGCAGCGCAGCGGCCAGGGACGACGACTATGACGCCACCCGCGCCACTGAACTGCTGGAAAGTCTGGCGGTGACTGCAGATGATGAAGGCGCTTTCACCACCACCATCGCCCAGGCCGAGCAGCGCGCCCGCGAGG
>DKAS01000231.1 GCA_002448875.1 Proteobacteria bacterium UBA6920
GGTGTTCAAATCCGAGGCCATCGTTCATCCCGATGACGTCCGCGCGTATATCAGCAGCGAGGAATGTCCGTTGTCCTACAACCCCCAGCTGATGGCGCTGTTGTGGGACACGCTGGCGACGCGCGACGCGCGCATGCTGCAGCAGGCGATGAAAAAGCGCTTCCCCATTCCCGAGGGCTGCGCCTGGGTGAATTATGTTCGCTGCCATGACGATATCGGTTGGGCGTTTGCCGACGACGACATTATCGCCGCGGGCTTCGATCCGCAGGAGCATCGCCGGTTTCTGACGAAGTTCTATACCGGCAACTACGCCGGCAGTTTCGCCCGCGGCGCGCCATTTCAGGTCGACCCGAAAACGGGTCAGGCGCGCGTATCCGGGACCTGTGCCTCGCTGGCCGGGGTGGAAAAGGCACTGCAGGCAGGTGATGAACGGGGGCAGGATCTGGCGGTGCGCCGCATCCAGCTGATACATGCCATTATCATCACTATCGGCGGCATACCTCTGCTTTATCTCGGTGACGAAATCGCCACCCTCAACGACTACGCCTACGACCAGGACGCGGAAAAGGCCGGCGACTCTCGCTGGTTGCACCGCTCCCGCTTCGACTGGCAGCGCGCCGGGCAGCGGCGCGAGTCTGGCACCCTGCCGGCCAGCGTGTTTCAGGGATTGTTGCGACTGTTGCAGCTGCGCACCCAGAACCAGGCTTTTCACCGCTCCGATACGGAATTCGTCGAGACTGGAAACAGGCATGTGTTCGGATTCATCCGCAGTAATGCACAGGCCATCGTTTTTATTCTGGCAAATTTCAGCGAACAAGTGCAGGTGCTGGAAGCGCGGCGTCTGCGACAGATGGGTATGCGTAAAACCATGATCGATTTATTCACCGGCCGACCGCTTACCGCCACCCAGGAACTGGCAATGGATCCCTACCAGTTCATGATTCTGTCGCGGGTACCCTGAACGCAAATGCTCTCGGGGTCGGACCACCACAAGCTCTTGATTGCGCGATATTTTGCCATGAAAATCGCCCTGTTATCGGGCTTGCAGGCACCTTTTTTGGCGTAAGAAGACACCATCAATGTATAAACTGGCGCGACATGCGACATTAAGGCAGTTGCAGGTGTTCGAGGCCATCGGGCGACTGAAGAGTTTCACCCGTACGGCCGAGCAATTGTTTCTGACGCAATCCACGGTTTCGACGCAGATAAAGAATTTGACCGAAATTGTTGGTGTACCCCTGGTCGAATACGTTGGCAAGCAAGTTCGCCTGACGGAAGCCGGCCGACACCTGTACGCCGCGTGCCAGGATGTATTTCGCGCGCTGGACAACGTTGATGTCGCCGTTGCCAACCTGCGCGGTTTGACGCTCGGAGCGCTCAGCGTTTCCGCCATCACTACCGCGAAATACTTCGTACCTGAAGCGCTGGGGCGATTCTCGCAGGCGCACCCCGGCATAGACATCTCGCTACACGTACTGAATCGCGAACATGTGCTGCAACGCCTGGCAAACAACGAGGATGACCTGTACATTCTCGGGCATGATCCTCCCACGGAACTGGAAATCGAGTCCGAAGCGTTTGCGCCAAACCCGCTGTATGTGATGGCCGGTCGCGACCATCCCCTGGCGAAAAGCGGCAGGCGTTTGACTTTGAAGGACTTAGCTGAGCAACCGCTAATCATGCGCGAGCCCGGCTCAGGTATCCGCGCCGCAGTCGAACGCCTGTTCGCCGCGCAAGGACTACAGCCGAAGGTTCGCATCGTACTCAGCAGCAACGAAGCGATCAAGCACGCGCTGATCGGCCAGCTCGGCATATCCGTTCTGTCGCTGCACAGCATCCTGCTCGAGGGTGCGCAGGGTCCGATCACCGTGCTCGACGTGGAAAAGTTCCCCCTGCAACGCAAGTGGCACGTAGCCCACCCAAAGGGCAAGGAACCTTCGATCGTCGCCCGGGCGTTTCTGGATTCGCTGCGTGCAGAAGGTCAACGTCTAACGCAAATGCTTAACGAGTTGACCAGCAGCCTGCCGCACAGCCGATCGAAAAAACCCGCTCGACGCGCACCCGGAAGGCGCTAGCCAACTATTGATAATTATCAATAGCAACCAACGTTATATTCAATTGGAATCAATAGAACAGAATCCCTATCATGATCCTCAACGAAGCGAAATTTTCCCCGCTTCGATTCACAGGAGGATTTGACCATGACACGCACGCAATACAGCTCTATGCTGCCCTCTTTGGAAACGTTGAGTTCTCTGGAGCGGGTTACCCGGATAGCCATCGGTGTCGCGCTCATCGGCAGCGTGTTCGCCGCTAAGGGGCCCTTGGATTGGGCCGCGGCATGGCCCCTGCTTGGCATCTATCCGCTGCTGACCGGCATGATCGGAGTCGAGCCCCTGCGCTACTTCCTGGAGCGCGGCTCCGTGGCATACCGCAGCGCCCAGTTCGCATTCGGTGGCGCACTGATAGGCAGCGTATTCGTGGCGGGCCAATATGCCGCGATACCGCATGAAGAACTGATGGTTCTGCCCTTGGTAGGCGCCTTCTACATGCTGGCCGGTATCATGGGCCGGGGACCGATCGCGACATTCGAAGCCGCGCTGCATGATCAGCCTGAGATGCCGGCCACGGTTGCCATCGAAACTTCAGGCCCATCGGCAACGTCGCGACGCGCAGCTCAGATACGCGCCAGCTATTCCCGCGCCGCCTGAACAGCGCGTTAGTCAAAATCTGGCGGGTAGTGCAGGCTACCCGCCAGACTTCACCGCCTCACAGGCGAAAGAAATACGGCACCACCGTCAAACCTACGCCAACGATTACCAGCAGGTAGACATTGGCGATGAAATAAGGAAAGACCATCAACGCGATGCCGGTG
This sequence comes from Proteobacteria bacterium UBA6920, assembly GCA_002448875.1. Taxonomy (GTDB): domain Bacteria; phylum Pseudomonadota; class Gammaproteobacteria; order SG8-11; family SG8-11; genus UBA6920. The sequence goes on from DKAS01000231.1 coordinate 2,876, forward strand.
ACCAGTGGTACCACGGCCTTTTGCCGCCGACCATAGATGAAATAGCCGAACCCGAGCGCCCCAAATACAATCCCCCAGATTAACGTTGCCGTATCCATAAGTTATCTATTCCCCGGGGCTTGGCTACCATAACCCCTTGATCAAATGAGTTATTATCAAGAAAAATGACCCGTCTCAAAGCCTCCAGTGCCCTTTTAGACTGCAGGTAGTTATCGGTCCATGTTGCTGAACAGGTGAATTTTACCTCCTGAATTCCGTTTCTTAGCTGAATATTTCGCCCGCATTCAGGCATTTTTCTTGATGGAGCAATGGGTTACGCTGCTCCGAGCGGCCCTTTGACAGGCGTATGAAATTTAGCCAGCCGCGCCGGTTTATGTCATAATGCGCGTCCTTTTTCCCTGTCATTTACTTCGGAACCTTGCCGTGATCAGCGCCGCCAACATTACCATGCAGTTCGGGTCCAAGCCCCTGTTCGAGAACATCAGCGTCAAATTCGGCAACGGCAATCGTTATGGCCTGATCGGCGCCAATGGCTGCGGCAAATCCACGTTCATGAAGATTCTGGGCGGGGATCTGGCGCCTACCGCGGGTAACGTCTCCCTGGATGCCAACGAGCGCATCGGTAAACTGCGTCAGGATCAGTTCGCGTTCGAAAACCACACGGTCCTGGACACGGTCATCATGGGGCATGATCGCTTATGGCAGGTGAAAAGCGAGCGCGATCGCATCTATGCCCAGGCGGAAATGAGCGAAGAAGACGGCATGAACGTCGCCCACCTGGAAGTCGAATTCGCCGAACTGGACGGCTACACCGCCGAGGCCCGCGCCGGCGAATTGCTGCTGGCCCTGGAAATTCCGCTGGCGCAGCATAGCGGCCTGATGAGCGCAGTGGCGCCGGGGTGGAAACTGCGGGTGTTGCTGGCACAGGCCCTGTTCGCCGATCCGGACATCATGCTGCTGGACGAGCCCACCAATAACCTCGATATCAACACCATACGCTGGCTGGAAAAGGTGCTGAATGAGCGCAACAGCACCATGCTCATCATTTCCCACGATCGCCACTTTCTCAACAGCGTCTGCACCCACATGGCCGACCTGGACTACGGCGAACTGCGCGTGTATCCCGGCAACTATGACGACTACATGACCGCGTCGACGCAGGCACGTGAGCGCTTGCTGGCCGATAACGCGAAGAAACAGGCGCAGATCAGCGACCTGCAGTCCTTCGTCAGCCGTTTTTCCGCCAACGCCTCCAAGGCCAGACAGGCCACGTCACGCGCAAAACAAATAGAAAAAATCCAGCTGGAGGAAGTAAAAATATCCAGCCGGCAGAGCCCCTACATCCGCTTTGACCAGGACAAAAAACTGTATCGCATCGCCCTGGAAGTGGAAGAATTGAGCAAAGGATATGACACCACCCCCCTGTTCAGCGACCTCGACCTGATGGTGGAAGTGGGCGAACGGGTCGCCATCATCGGCCCCAACGGCATAGGCAAAACCACGCTGTTGCGCACCCTGGTGAATGACCTGCCCGCCGACAGCGGCAAGATAAAGTGGTCGGAAAACATCAACATCGGCTACTTCGCCCAGGACCATTCGGCGGATTTCGCCAAAGACCTGTCCCTGTTCGACTGGATGAGCCAATGGAAGCAACCCCGCGATGACGAACAGGCTATTCGCGCCATCCTCGGGCGCATGCTGTTTTCCCAGGACGAGATCAATAAATCGGTAACCCGAATTTCCGGTGGTGAACAGGGCCGCATGCTGTTCGGCAAGCTGATGCTGCAAAAGCCCAACATCCTGGTCATGGATGAACCCACCAACCACCTGGACATGGAGTCCATCGAGGCGCTGAACCTGGCCCTGGAAAACTATCCCGGCACCCTGATCTTCGTCAGTCATGACCGGGAATTCGTCTCTTCACTGGCGACGCGCATCATCGAATTGTCGGCAACCGGCATCACCAATTTCAGCGGCAGTTACGATGACTATCTGCGCTCGCAGGAATTGGTTCCGACCAGCAGCGCCGCACGCCCGCAAACACTGACGCGATAAGCCAATCAAGGCTTGGGTCAGCGTTTGCGGATGCGTTACCCTTCCCGCTAGTTGATAATCTGGCCTTTATTGGCGGCCAGCTTTGCCCGCCATTTTTCCCGCTCCTCAGGTGTTTGCCGCAGCCAATCCGTCACCTCGCCAACAATCCTGAGCGGCGCCTCGGACCGATAGGAACGCGTTAGATTGCCCGGAAACCGCTGATTGGTGACATTCGGATCATTTTCGAAGCTTCCGGTGGGCTCGACGACATAGACCCGTTCCTCCCCATCGCCCTTGGCCAGGGCGGCAGCCAGTCCCGCCCCACTGATCAAGGCGGTGAAATAGATATGATTCATTATCAAATCAGCTTGATAGTTTGAAACCCCTCCCGGGGTCAGCAAATCACCCGCCTGCAAATTCGCCTTCGTCCCATGATAGAAGGGTCCTTGGTCAGAAGGAGGCTTCTTAAACGAAGACGCCAGGGCATGGCTTTCTGCCGCTCTGACCGAGTCGCCCAGGCCCTCATGGCATTTTGCTATGCTCGAATAGAGAAAAGGGAATGCGCTCGCCACGGAATCGTCATTGATCTTCACCGCGTACTGCAGAGCAGTTTCCAGCCACTGCAATTTTTCGGCAATATCCCGTTGAGTCCTGGATACACAATGCGCCGCGATGAATTTTTCGAAATCCTGAGACGCTTCATTCCAGGCCTGAAGGAACAGTTCACTTGCATCTCCAGACCGGCCATTTTCCTCCAGACCCTGCCCTTGCAGGCAGCGCTTGACAATCTTGTTGTTCGGGCTGAATTCCATAGATTGGTCTCCGATATATCTTTTGCCGCTCGCCGGGGGCCAAACGCGTGCCATCTCCTGGCTATGGATAGTCTAGCAAAGAAAATAGTCTGTTTTTTTCTACAGGGTTGGATTCGCCTGAAAATAGTCAGACTCCGCTTTTTTTAAAATAAGGTAAATTCTTTCATCTTCAATAAACTCAACGTTGTTCACTGACTTCCATCGCCGCATCCGAACAAGAAATGTTTATCAAACGACTGCATATGTCCGGCTCGGGTTAGATCAATACAGTGGTATACTCTTTAGACCGAACGCCTGCCGCCATGACAGATAAGCTGCCTGCAGGTGGAAATTGAGGCGCAGGGCATCAGTCAAGGAGTCGATCGCGTTCGTGTCTACAACGCGCCGGGGTTGAACTGCAGGCGCATTGGATATAACAACAATAAAAGGAACATTCCATGCTCGGTAAACTCAGTGGCTATAAAATTGCCTTCCATATATTTCTCTTTGTTCTACTACTGCCGGCCTGCTCCACCCGCGGATTCATCCGCGAGGGTGCCTCCTATAAGGATTTTTACCAGGACCTCAGGGAGTGCGAAGAGGAGAATACGCCGCAGTGGACACTGTGCGTGGGGTATGCCTGTCAACAACAGCAGGATGAATTCAAACACCGACGCAACCAGTGCTTGATGGCGCGTGGCTGGCAATTGTCCAGGGACTCCAAGGCGTTCCATCCCTGAGCACGCTGGGCATCGACCACTTGCTTTGGCCAGACCCGGTTCGTAGAATTGCTCCATGTCCTATGCTGACGGCTTTATCGACCTGGAACATGAACACAGCCGGGTACGCCTGACCCCGATCGCGGGCCAGATACCCGCGTGGCTGCGTGGCACCCTGCTGCGCAACGGGCCCGGTCGATTTAGCGTGGGAGAGGATCGTTATCGCCATTGGTTCGATGGCCTGGCCATGCTGCACGGCTTTTATTTCGAAGACGGCGCGGTGTTTTACAGCAACCGTTTTCTGCGCTCGCCCGCTTATTGCGAGAGCATGGAGAGCAATAAAATCCGCTACAACGCGTTCGCGACCGTTCCCCGTTACAATCGCTGGCAGGCCCTGCTCGCCTGGTTCGCCCAGCCGCAGTCAGGGGCCAATAATGGCGTCAGCATCGCGCGCCTGGGCAGCGAGTACCTGGCCCTGACTGAAGCTGCGGACATCGTCGCTTGCGACGCGGCGACACTGGAAACGGGCGAAGTCATTGAATTCGATGACGACGTCAGCGGCGAAATCACCACCGCGCATCCGCACTATGATTTCGCCCGGCGGAACCTCATCAATTTCAATGTCAAACTCGGGCGCCGGCCGCAGTACATCTACTACACCTGCGATTCGACTATCCGCCAGCGTCGCCGCATCGGCGCCATCAGCGTCGACAAGCCGGCGTATACTCACAGTTTCGCCATGACCGAGCACTACATCGTCCATGTCGAATTCCCCCTGGTGGTGCACCCGCTGCGCCTGCGCTTCGGCAACGTGCCCTACATCAATTGCTACCGCTGGGATCCGGCGCGCGGCACGCGTTTCACCCTGCTGCGCAAATCAGACGGCGCTATCGTCAAACACTACCAGACCGCCGCCTGTTTCGCCTTCCACCATGTCAACGCCTTCGAGCGAAACGACGCCGTGGTGGTCGACATAGCCGCCAAACCCGACGCCAGCGTCATTGATGATTTGTACCTCGATCACCTGCGTTCCTGCACGGGTCGACCCATTCACCAGCCATCGACGCTGCAGCGCTTTGTACTGCCACTGACCGCACCGGAAGTCACACAAGAAACTCTCTGCGACGAGTACCTGGAAATGCCGGTCATCAACTACCGTCGCCACAACGGCCGCGACTACCGTATCACCTACGGCATCAGCGCCCGCACCGACCGCAAGGACGATTTTGAAAACCAGCTCATCAGAATCGATACGCTGACCGGCGCGCACAGCGTCTGGTATGAGGACGATTGTTATCCCTGGGAACCGGTATTCGTCGCCCGCAATCCGACCGCCAGCGAGGATGACGGCGTACTGCTTTCCGTAGTATTGAACCGACCGGGCGAAAACAGCTATCTTCTGATACTCGACGCCAACACCATGCAAGAGCTGGCACGCCTGGCGCTGCCCTGCCGAGTGCCGCTGGGGTTCCACGGGCAGTTCTTTGCCCGTTAGCCGTTCCCTGATTTGCGCGGCGTAAACACCTGTCACCCCGCTGGTGAACTGTTTAGATCCACGAAGTCTGGCCGGGAATGGCGGATTTATCGCGGATTACGCGAATCCAGGTCACGGAAAATCTCACAATTCAAAATCCTGTGACTACATTTTGCTCACCTTTGCGCAAACCTTAGGCACCATCGCGACAGCTACGCCAGCCTGAATACACCAGAGCACAAGACCATGTATTAGCGATCTGCAATACACCAATCGGTCTGGTTCATTGATGTATATGGGTCTGTCATGGCTGAACTGTATAATGTCCGCACTTCGCGGCAGAGGAGTTCAGGACGGAATAGTGCGTTTGGGTGCTGTACAGTCAAAAATCAATAAAAAGGGACAATATGCAAAACAAGAATAAACGGGCGTTTGGATGGCTGTGGGTTACTGTGGGGCTGACGCTGTCCAGCATAAGCGTGGCGGCGGTTTTCGATACGGACGGNNCGCGGACAACGACGGATTCGGCAATGCCTGCGACGCCGACCTCAATAATTCCGGAGGAGTAGTAAATACGGCGGATTACACTCTGTTTCGTGCCGCTTATTTAACTACCAATCCGCTGGCAGACTTCGATGGCAGCGGTTTCGTCAACACTGCCGACTACACTATCTTCCGCAACCTGTTTTTAAAACCGGTTGGTCCGTCCGGCCCCAACACCACCCCACCGGCGACACCCGCCAACTTCACCTTATCGGATGTCGCCACCAGAGAAACCATCGCCCTGGCCTGGACCGACAACGCCAGCGATGAAATTGGCTACCTCGTGGAACGCGCCACCATGCAAGCGGACGGGACTCTCGGGCCCTGGCAGGATATCATTCTGTTGCCCGCCAACAGCACTTCCTTTACCAATACGGCCGCGGACACTCCCGTGGGCCCGGGTACCCGCATCGTCGCCGGCACCCGCTATCAGTACCGCGTTTCCGCCTACAATTTTGGCGGCAGCTCGCCCGCGGCGAATACCCTGGCGGTCGCGGCCCCACCGGAGGACAGCAACGGTTTCCTTGCGTTCCTGAACAATACGACGCCTAAGTTCGAATTTATTTACGCCCGCCCCAATACCAATCCCTATGGCGATCGTAACCTGGCGTTGACCGATCCCGCGGCCGCCAATGCAGTCGCGTATTACGCGGCGATCGATCCCACCAACGCCAAGGATACCTTCGCCAAATGGCACACGCTGAACGGCTTCGGCAAAGGCGGCGAAGCGGATGTGCCGGCCGTGTACGTCAATGACGCCGACCTGGGCTTTGCCCGCCGCATGTATGTCGGCACCGATGCCGACGGCAATTCCGCATCCTATGTTGAAAACTACGCCACGGTCGAAGACGCGGCACTGGGCGATCCGGCCAATATCATCGCCACCGTGGCCATGGAATATACGCAACCGGCGGTGGACGAAATCACGGCAAAGAACAACGATATCGTTATCGCCTCGGGCTACAACGAGGATCATGCCATTTTTGGTGGCACCCTGACCATCAACCTGGCCGGGGGCAAGACCTATGATCTCGTCCTGGCTAAGTCACTTTCCGATGAGCTGGGCAGCTACACGGTAACCGCGACGTTCAGCGATGGTGTAACTCAGAGCCAGACTTTCAACGGCAAATGGATCAGCAGGGCCTTTACCTACTCGATCACCGACTACGCCAACCCCGTCGTCCACCTCACTGTGCCCACGACGCAAAACGTGACCATCGTTCTGAAGTCAACCATACAATCCATGCTTTACGCATACGATGCGAGCGTACAAATCGGCTCGATCTTCGGCTTTTTCAACGAGACGGTCTTTACCCTGGGCAATGTAGTTTTAAAGCTCGACCTCCCTGCCGGTACCTATAAAATAGTACCCATGACCGCCACACCAGGAGTAACGGGAAGCTTTACCGTGACCCTGCAGGATGGCAGCGGCGCGATACTTCCTTTGGATGCGCCCGTACCCGCCATGAGCTGGACAAACTCCAATGGCCCCGGCCCCTATTTGAATGGGAATCCGCAATTTTCCTTTACCGTCAATACCCCACCGGGAACCACCAAGCGTGTGGTAGCAAGCCTGAGAAGCACCATAGCCAGCCGCCTGGCGATCATGGGACCGGCCGGGGATTACCGGCATGTCGTTGCCCAGGGATACCGCAAGCCATTCGTTCTGCCCCCTTCCGCCCTGATACTCATGACCATTCCGGCCGGAGATTACACTGTGGTCGCCGCCAACCAGATAACGGGCGTCAGCGGCAGCTATCACTTGGACATTGCCAACTCCGTCACCGGCGTCAGCCTGTTGTCGACCGCGGGCACCTGGACCAACGGCGGCGGCCCCGACCCCTATGCGCCGGCCAATCCCGTCTATGGTTTGCATCTAGCCGCGGATACGCCGCTTTCCATACGTTTGACCGATCCGACGGCCAACAACCCCCTGGTCTACCTTTTAGACAGCGCCGGTCAGGTGTTCGCCTACGATTATGACGCCACGGTGGATACCAGCCGGATTCAGACAACCTTGCCTCCCGGGCAGTACATGATCACCGCGGCTTCCCGCATCCGTCACTCCATGGGAGGCTTCACCATCGATGTGAAAATCGACGGGGTGCCACAGCCCCAGCTGGCGGGGAACTGGCTGATTTCCGAAGGAGACAACCCGCTCAGCCCTATCAATCCACGCTTTCCCCTGGTGCTGAACAAGATCAGCAATGTCGAGCTGGATATACGGGCGGATACGCAGCCGGATCTTTTCATCCTCGGCAAGGGTGATCGTAAGATCACCACGTTCTACACCTTTATCGGCCAGAAGCTCATCAACGCTCTGAACCAGAAAGGCGTGCCGCTCAACGGCCTGGCCGCCGGCGACCGCATTATCGCCGCGGACCTGGACGGACGCGGCGACAAGTATCAACCCGGATTGTGCAACACCTGCCATGGCGGCTCACCAAAGCAGCTGGTCAATGGCGTTTATCCCGACCATGGCGACACCGGCGCGAGCTTTATCGCCTGGGATCTGGATTTATACAAGTATTCCGCCACCGACCCGCGTTACAGCCGCGCAATTCAGGAGCCGAAATTCAAGAGCTTCAACAAAACCGTGCTGTCGATGAGCAACCTGGTCACTCCTCTGGTCTTCAACACGAAAACAACGCGGTCAACGCTGATTCGCGGCTGGTATGAAAGCAGCGGCGGCATCGACAATTCGGCATCCACGTTCAACGGCCAGTTCGTCCCACCGGGCTGGGTCGTCGACCCCGGTCTGTATCTCGATGTCGTCAAACCCACCTGCCGCGCCTGTCACGTACAGCGGGAAAATACCGGCACCCACACTCCGCTGGCGATAACCTTCGGCACCTTCAACGACTTCATGCAGTATAAGGACGAAATCGAGTCCCTGGTCTATGACAAGGCATTGATGCCCATGGCGTTGCGGACCTTCAATCATTTCTGGGAGTCCGATCAGCCGCAGCTGCTGGCGCAAGCCATCGATCGCGCCTATGCCCCGGGGGGATCGGGCTTCAGCCACTACCAGCCGGGAACCAGCAATGTACTGCAGCCGGGAAGACCTTTGGCCAATCCCGGAACGCCACCGCGCGCCGACGTGGGCACGGGCAAGCTGGTCATCCCGGTGGGCACAGTGAAAAACTTGAACGGCGGCGCCAGCCAATTCGCCAATCGGTTTCGCTGGAGTATCGCCGCGCCTGCGGGCAGCACGAATATTCAATTGCTCAACGCCAATACCGCGACACCCAGCTTTGTTCCCGACGTGGCCGGTGATTATGTCGCCACGCTAACGGTGGACAAAACCGACGCGGCGGGCACGGTACTGGCCAGCAACACCGCGAGCATCACCTTCTCCGCGGTCGCGGGCGCCACACCGGTTTCGTTCAGCACCCAGATCAAGCCCCTGGTCACCACGCCAGGATCCGCCCAGTTCAGCGGTCCCTTGGGGATTTGTGCCAGCTGCCATGCGTCACAAAAATACCGCATCGATTCCAGCGCCGTAATCCTGGATGAGTTCGGCTCCTACACGCCGCTGACCGATCTGAACACCGTGTTCAATATGTTTGCCTTGACCGTGCCGGATGCGGCCGAGCCCAACTACGTCTACGATCGCATTCGTGAACGCGTAAATCTGCTGGAACCGCTGGACAGCTTGATACTGGAAAAACCCAGCAGGAAGCCCGGCCTCTACGGCGGGTTTTACCACTATGGCGGATTCCTGGAAGGTTTTGGTGTCAGCTACAATCCCGCCGTGCTAGGCGCCTGGGACTATTACGATTTGATTCTCAAATGGATATTGGAGGGCGCGAAGAACAACTAAAGCGCGAACTGTAATTGTATTCTCCACAAGAAACGGCGGCGCGATCTCGCGCCGCCGCGACTTGCCAGGCGCTGATCGCCCCGGCGCGGAATCAGGCGTCTGCAAGGACTCCCTGAACACCACTACGTTGACCTGATAGTTAACCCACAGTATATCCCCACCCCGTTAATTGTTATGATTTACCGGCAGCGACGGTTTGGATTCACGGGGACGCCCAGCAATGTTCTTGTACACCACCTATCGAAACTGGCTAGTTTGCTTCATGCTGGCGCTATTCGCCTCGCCCGGATCCGCGATGGCGGACAAGACCCTCCACTGGGACCGGATCGAAGTCCTGGCCCAGCTCGACCGGGACGGTCGCCTGACGATCAGCGAACGTCAGTACATGGTGTTCAACGGCGACTGGAATGGCGGGGAACGGTTTTTCGCCACGCACGGGCGGCAACGGTTTACCCTGCTGGAGATGAACAGCATCGATCCGGCCACGGGCAGACCTGCTCCCATGGTCAGCGGTGACCTGTCCCAAGTCGATGAATACGCCGAAGTCACCCCGGGCAAGATTCGCTGGCGGTCGCGCCTGCCTTCGGACCCGCCGNNCCGCCGTTTCAGTCGGCGCTGCGCGTCTATGAGATCACAGGCGCGTACGATGGAGTGGTAACAGAACAGGACGGCAATCGCTATGTCCTCGACCATGATTTCGCATTCAAAGAGCGACCGGGCATGATTCGCCAGTTCGACCTGACGGTCATCCTCGACCCGGTGTGGAGGAACGAGCAATCAGTTGAGCTGGTCCGCCATGCCAGGAACCTGGCGCCCGGCGCATCCTTTCCCCTGCAGCTCACACTGACCTATACCGGCCAGAGCAAACCCGAGCACACCGTGCAGCAAGCGGACAGCCCGTTGCTGCAACAGGTGTTGCAACTGCTGATAATTTTCGCGATTGTGCGCCTGTTGATTTTTCTCTGGCACGAACAAAGCAAGGGGAAATTTCGGCGCGTCATTTCTGCCGACTCGATCGATACTCACTGGTTGCAGCTCAACTTGCTGAAACGTGCGCCGGAGGAAGCCGGTACGCAGCTGGCGCTGAGGTGTCATGGGCCGCAATTGGCCGCCGCCCTGCTGCGCCTGGTCAGAACGGGAAAACTGGATAGCGACAAGCCCGCCGGCGAGCTCGGGAAGCTGTCCATTCCCCAGCGCAGGCCTTCTTACTCCGCGTATGAAGAAAAACTTATCGCAACCCTGTTCGCAGGACAGCCCAGCCTCGATACCGAAATACTGCGCGCACAAGACAATCGCCAGAAACTCAAGAAAGCCATGGCCGTGGTCGAAGAGCAATACCTTGCCGATCCGATATTCCAACCCCGCCTCGGACCGATCCTGATACTCAGTCGCTTATTGACCCTGTCCTTCCTGGGCGGGGCGATCTACTTCGGATTTCTTACCACCCAGCAATTCGTGAATATTCAGGACGACTCCGACATAGTGGCGCAGTTCTTTGCCAGTTTGTTTCCAACCGTGCTGGGGCTGGTCATCCTGTCCATCCCCGCCAGACTAGCCAGCCGATCACCCAGCTTCGCCTATGTCGCGCTGACCATCCTTGCGCTGCTGATGCTGGGTTATTTCAACAACCAGAGCGCGACAGAAAACTCCTTTAATGCCGGCGGCTGGTTCATGAGCGGCGATCTGGGCGTGGTGGACGAGCGTGGCTGCCTGCGCATCGTCGGCCGCAAGA
>DKAS01000120.1 GCA_002448875.1 Proteobacteria bacterium UBA6920
TGGCTGGGCATGGATGTGCATGATGTGGGCGAGTACAAGATCGGCGACAAGTGGCGGCGGCTGGAGCCCGGCATGGTGCTGACTGTTGAACCGGGTCTGTACATTCCGCAAGGCAGCAAGGGCGTGGCGAAAAAATGGTGGCGCATCGGCGTGCGCATCGAGGATGACGTGCTGGTCACCCGCAAAGGCTGCGAGGTGCTGACCCGCGATGTGCCCAAGGACGCGGACGAAATCGAAACCTTGATGGGGGCGCGATGACGGTGCCGGAATATGATGTGGTGATCGCCGGCGGCGGCATGGTGGGTGCCAGCCTGGCCTGTGCGCTGGCGCCGCTGGGTTTGCGGGTGGCGGTGGTCGAGGCGGTGTCGGCGCAGGCAGCGCAGCAGCCCAGTTTCGATGATCGCGGCATCGCCCTGTCGCTGGGGTCGCAGCGCATTTTCGCCACCCTGGGATTGTGGCCGGCGCTGGCGCCCGCCGCCACCGCCATCAAGACTATTCATGTTTCCGATCGCGGCCGTTTTGGCGTGACCCGGTTGCAGCATCAGGACTACGCCGTCGCTGCCCTGGGATATGTCATGACCAGCCGTGACATGGGCGCGGTATTGCAGCAGCAGTTGACGCGCCAGGCTGGTATCGCCCTGTTGTGTCCGGCCCGGGTGGTAGCGGTGACGACCGACAGCGACCTGGTGCGGGTGAGTGTGGCGCAGGACGGCGACGGGCAGCGGCAGCTGACGGCGCGTCTGCTGGTGGCCGCCGATGGCGGTGATTCCCGGGTGCGCGCCATGCTGGGCATCAGCGTGCGCGAGCAGGATTACCTGCAGGATGCGGTGATCGCCAACGTCAGCACCTCGCGCCGGCATCAGCAGACAGCCTACGAACGCTTTACCGCCAGTGGTCCGCTGGCCCTGCTGCCCTTGAGCCAGGGGCGCAGCGCCGTGGTCTGGACCCGGCGGCGCGAGCAGACGCCGGCGACGCTGGCGCTGGATGACGCGGCGTTTTGCGCCCAGCTGCAGGAACAGTTCGGCTGGCGGCTGGGGGCGTTTACCCGCGCCGGCCGGCGCGCCGCCTACCCCTTGCGCCTGTTGCGGGTGAGTGAGCCGCAGCGCCAGCGGGCGCTGGTGATCGGCAATGCCGCCCATTCCCTGCATCCCATCGCCGGCCAGGGTTTCAATCTCGGTCTGCGTGATGTGGCGGTGCTGGCGGAAGTGCTGGCGGAGGCCGCCGCTGGCGGCGATGTGGGAGCGCCGGCGGTGCTGGCGCGTTTCGTCGAACGTCAGGGACGCGACCAGCGGCAAACCGCGCTGCTGACCGATGGCCTGGTGCGTATTTTCTCCAACGATTTCCTGCCCTTGGCACTGGCGCGCAACGCCGGTATGCTGGCCCTGGAGCTGCTGCCGGCGGGGCGTCGCCTGCTGGCGCAGCAGGCCATGGGACTGGCGGCGCCGGTCAGCCGTCTGGGGCGGGGTTTGCCGCTGGAGTCGCGTTGAGTTCACCGGAGGGGGGCATGAGCAGGGACAGGCAAGTGGATTTCTCCGTGGTCATCCTCGGTGGCGGCCTGGTCGGTTCGCTGCTGGCTTTGCAGCTGGGGCGGCACGGGGTGGGCACCCTGCTGCTGGACAGCGGCGATTTCGCCCCGCGCTGGCCGCGGGATCACTACGATATTCGCGTCAGCGCCATCACCCGGGCGACGGAAAACATGTTCCGCAATCTCGGCGTGTGGCCGGCAATGCTTGGCCGGCGGGTGCAGGCCTACCAGGACATGCGGGTGTGGGACAGCGGCGGCGACGGCTCTATTCACTTCGACAGCGCGCTGATCGGCCAGGCCAGTCTTGGTCATATCGTCGAGAACTCGGTGATGCTGGACAGTCTGCACGACGCATTGCGGGCCCTGCCGGCGGTGGAAATGCAGGCGGCGGTCAGCGCCGCTGAGATAAAGGTGGAAACGGACCGCTCCCTGCTGACGCTGGCCGACGGCCGGGTGGTGCGCAGCCGCCTGCTGGTGGGCGCCGACGGTGCCCGTTCCTGGCTGCGCCAGCGGCTGGGGATAGAAACCGTATCCTGGCCCTACGAGCAAAGCGCGGTGGTGGCGACGGTGGCGGTGGCCGCCGGGCATCAGAACACCGCCTGGCAGCGCTTTCTACCCACCGGTCCGCTGGCGTTTCTGCCATTGACGGCGCCGTATTGCTCCATCGTCTGGAGCACCGCGCCGGCGCAGGCGCAGCGGCTGGCGGCGTTGCCCATGGCACAGTTCAACGACGAGTTGACCGAAGCCTTTGCGGCGCGCCTGGGAGCGGTGAGTCTGCACGGCGAGCGCGGCGTGTTTCCTTTGCGTTTGCTCCATGCCCGCGACTACGTGCGGCCGCGTATCGCCCTGATCGGCGACGCCGCGCACAATATTCATCCGCTGGCGGGGCAGGGCGTCAATCTCGGTTTCGCCGACGCCGCTTCCCTGGGCGAACTGGTGGTGCAGGCCCATGAGCGCGGCGTGGATGTCGGCGGGTTGTTGCTGTTGCGTCGTTACGAACGCTGGCGCAAGGGGCAGAACCTGGCCACCATGGCGTTGATGGATGCGTTCAAGCGCGTCTATGGCAACCAGGGAGCACTGCTGCGCCAGGCGCGCAATTCCGCCATGACACTTACTGATCGTCTGCCGCCGCTGAAGGCACTGCTCAATCGTTACGCCATGGGTCTGGCGGGCGATTTGCCGGCGCTGGCGCGCGCGCACCCTCTGCCGGGGGAGTAGATGCCACCGCGTGCCGGCGCGGGCAACGAGGATACGGACAGGGATATATGAAGAAACACTGGATTCACTACACGGCGGCGGTCTGCTGTTTGCTTCTGACCGCCTGCGCGACGCCGCAACGCAAGCAGCTGGGCGTGGTGTTGTGGCCCAAGGAGCCGGCGGAGCCGCGTTTCATCTACGAGGGGATTCTGCGTTCCGAGTCCGATCTGATCCAGGTCAGCCGCGGCGAGCGCCTGCGGCGGGCAGCGGTGGGGCTCACCGATCGCAAACAGCAACCGGTATTTAAAAAGCCGCTGGATGTAGCCGCCCGCCAGGGGCTGGTGGCGGTGACGGACACCATTGCCTCCGGTATCACCTTGTTCGATATTCCCCGTCGTCAGGTAATGCACGTGGGGCGCAGCGAGGACGGAAAGCTGCGCAATCCGCTGGGCTTGGCCCTGGACAACGATCTGAATATCTATGTGGCCGACGGCGGCGCCAAACAGGTGGTGGTGTTCAATGCCACCGGCCATTTCCTCAAGCGCATAGGTACCGGCGAGTTGCTGACCCATCCCGTGGATGTGGCGGTCAACGAAGATGCTTCGCGTATCTTTGTCGTCGATTCCGGTGGCTTGAGCAGTTCCAACCACCGGGTGGTGGTGTTCGACGCCGAAGGCAATATGCTCAATACCATCGGCACACGCGGTACCGCGCCCGGCGAATTCAATTTGCCGGTGTCCGTCGCCTATGGACCGGATCGGAACCTGTATGTGCTGGATGCGGGAAATTTCCGTGTTCAGGTGTTCGACGGCGAAGGGCATTTTCTCCGTGCCTGGGGCGAGGTGGGCAACGGCCTGGGCAATTTCGCGCGGCCGCGCGGGCTGGCGCTGGACAGTGAAGGCAATGTTTATGTTTCCGACGCGGCTTACCGCAAGGTGCAGGTGTTCACCCCCGAGGGGCACTTACTGTTGTGGCTGGGCGATGACGGCTTGAAGGATGACCCCGGTCAGTATGTGCTGCCGGCGGGGGTGGCGGTGGACGAAACCAACCGGGTTTATGTGGTCGATCAGATTTTCCTCAAGGTAGAGGTGCTGCGCCGGCTGCGTCCGGATGAGGCGGCGCGCATCGTGGCTTCTCGCCCGGTGTATCAGCAGCCGGCCGCGCCGCCAGCGGAAGCGCCCGTCAGCGCCCCGGCCGCCACCGGGGAGGCGGACGTCTTGACGGTGGAGACGGCGGGGCCGGGTTCGCAGGCGCCCCTGGCCAGCGACGCCCAGGCCGGTCTGGCGCCCGCAGCGGTTGGGTCACCGCCGGCGGAGGGGGGTGGGAACGTTGCGCCGGCGGTCGAAAGCGCGGTGCCGGATGTGTCGCCATCTTCCCCGCCATGACGCGTGGCCATTCCTGGTTTGATGGTCGGATTTTACGCAAACAAACACCGAGTGGTACAGGCAATACAATTACCGGAGTTTCTTAGTTTCACACGCTAAGCGATTGAAAAAACAGCAGTTGAGTGCGTAGTCCAGGCGACAAAAACGCCCTGCTGATTGTCTGCAATATAGCTATCTTGTTGATTTAACATTTATTATTAATCGATGATAAGCGCTCGACGGCTAATACGATGCGGTTATAGCGATATTGTGAAATGTTGACACTAAAACTTCGAGTGTGATACATCTGTACGAATTCCTGGTTCTGGGTAGGCGGGGCGGGATTGCCTCGTTGTCCTGGTACTGTGTTTTTTTATCCTGGCTTGGGGTTAATCAACAATTTAGGCTTACACAGAGGGGGTCTTATGAACCATAGCCGTAAACTTGCTGCCGTCGTCCTGGGTGCAGCGTCTGTTTTCACCATGTCGTCGGCGTTTGCCGCGGGCATGCAAACCATTGCCGAGTCTTGGCATAACCTGGGCGCGTTAAACAGCAAGGGAGCTACTCCCAACGGCGGTACCCCCGCCAACCACAGCACCAACACTTCGGAAATCTGCGTGTTCTGTCACACCCCGCACGGTGGTGATAACACCGCAGCTGTACCCATCTGGAACCGCAAGCTGAACGCTCCGTCGGCTTACAAGCGTTATTCCTCGCTGGGTACCGCTACCTTCGATGCGACGGAAGCCCCGGTAGGCTCCGTGACCATCGCCTGCCTGTCCTGCCATGACGGCACCCAGGCTATCGACTCCGTCATCAACCGTCCCGGTTCCGGCGGCTACAACACCGCTGGCCAGCAGATCGGCAACATGGCGGGTGCTGATGTGGATGCCAGCGGCAAACTGGCGGCCGGCATCGTGCAGAACCTGGGCACCGACCTGAGCAACGACCACCCGGTCAGTATGCAGTATGGCGGTGGCGGTATCAGCGTCGCCAATGCCAATGCAGCGACCGTTGACTATGACTTCACCAATGCTACCCGGCCGAACACCGCGCAGAGCGCCAAGATGATGAGCATGGCGGCTCCGCCCAGCTCCGGTCTGGGCACCCTGTGGTGGATTGAGCGTTCTACCTCGCTGCGCGCCGACGTGCGTGACCGTACCGACATCATTCTCTACACCCGTAACGATGTCACCGGTGACGCCACCATGCAGCCGACCGTAGAATGCGGTTCCTGCCATGACCCGCACAACGTTGACAACCCGACGTTCCTGCGTGTAGCCAATATCGGCGACGGCACCAACCCGGATTATCCCAATTCCAAGGGTGGTCCCAGCGCGCTGTGCCTGACCTGCCACCTGAAGTAAGCGCGTAGCAGGAAAGCGTCAGACAAAAACAGCCATCCGGGTTTCTCGGATGGCTGTTTTCTTTTATGCGATTGGAATATTTACAAGGACGTTTGGCGCTGCTGAATTCCCGCGCTGCTGTATCATCGACGCCCATTGTCTATTCCACGAAAGAAAATTGCTTGGTACACTCCCAATGTTGAACAGTTCACGGGGAATATGACAGTCGTGCCGTACCGAATGACGTTTAATCGATGGATTCTGTGTTTGGCCGTGTGCTGTTCCGCCCAAGGCGTGCTGGCGGCCGACGCTGCCAGTCCTGCCGCCAAGGCGGGGGAAAAGCCCGAATACTTTGCCACCGTTGGTGGGCAGAAGATTCCGCTGGTGGATTACACCGCCATGTTGCAGGCCAATTCCCGCAACCGCTTCTATCACGGCAAAGCGCCGGAGCAGGATGTGGAGCAGTTCAAGAAAGAAACCGCGGAGCAGTTGGTAAACCGGGTTTTATTGCTGCAGGAGGCGGCGCGCCTCAAGCTGGCGCCGGAGGCAAAGGAAGTGGATGCCCGACTGGCCAAGCAGGACGAAAAGCGCAAGAAAGATGAATACTGGCAGCAGAACCGCGAACGTCTGTTGCCCCTGTTACGCAAGCAGCTGGAAGATGAATCGCGGCTGGAGGTGCTGGAACGCCGCACCAAGAACGTTGCCAAGCCTTCAGCCGAAGCATTGAAGACATTTTACAAAAACAATCCCGATAAATTTACCGCGCCGGAACAGATCAAGGTATCCACCATTATCTTGAAAGTGGATCCCTCGTCGCCGGAGAGCGTGTGGAAGGCGGCGGTGGACGAGGCGTCGGGCATCGTTGGCAAGCTGCGGGGCGGCGCCAAGTTCGACGATATGGCGCGCATCCATTCCGGCGATGAGTCGGCGGCCAACGGCGGTGACATGGGGTATATTCATCAGGGGATGCTGGCCACGCCGGCGCAGAACGTGCTGAATATGATGTCGCCGGGGGACATTTCCGAGCCGGTGGTGCTGCTGCAGGGCGTGGGTATCTTCCGGCTGGACGAGCGGGTCGCACCCCGGCTCAATTCTTTCGATAAAGTTCAGGACCGAGTGGAGTCGCTGTTACAGCGGGAACAGGGGGAGCAGGCCTGGAGCAAGCTGCTGGAGCGCCTGCGCAAACAGACGAAAATCGAAATCAATCCGGAAATTTATAAAATAACCAGTGACGCCTCGTAGGTGGCTGTGTCGCGCCCGGGCGTTATATAACAATCAATTGAGGGGAGGGGGTGTGGAGCGATCCTGCTTGAACGCATGGCAGCGTCCTGTTGCCGCGCTGCGCACGACCCCTGTCGTGGGTAGTGCAGCATGCGATTAATCGCCGTATTGCGTGTTATCGGCTCCCGGCCATTGCGCCTGGGGTGGTTGTTGGTAGCGAGTTGCGCCTGGTCGCCGCTGGCTATGGCAGAGTTTTTTATCCCCCAGAGCCTGGGGGGCTCCATAGGTTATAACTATGGCTACAATCAGGTGGATACTTCGGAAAGCGAGCGTTCCAGTATCAACCTGGGTATCAATATGAGCGGCTATTTCTGGGAGCCCTGGTTCATGACCGGCGGCGGAGGTCTGGGGCTGAGCCTGTCCGACGCCGTCAGCAATACCGGCGGCACCAGTAAGTCCAGCAGCGTCAGCGGTGATCTCAATTTCACCCTGTTTCCCAGCAGCCGCTTTCCCACGGATTTCGGCTATTCCGTTACCACCAGCGAGAGCGAGTCGGTGGAGAACAGCCTGGCCAGCAATGGTCAGTCATACCGTGTGCGCCGCGGCTATATCCGCCAGCTTTACACCACCGAAGATAATATGCAGCTGACCGCCTGGCTGAATCAGTCCATTGTGGAGTCGGATACCCGGGCCGACAGCGAAATCTGGACGCTGGGGCTGGAAGGCAATAAGCGCTATTCCTACCAAAGCGTGGACAGCGGTTTGCACCTGAATCAGTCGCGCACGCCGGAAACGGGTTACGAGTCCCGCGATGGCAATTTTTTCATCAATCACGGCTACTATCCCGGCACCGACATCGGGGCGATATCGCAGGTCAACGTCAACCGCACGTCCAATTCGATCAAGGCGCGCAATCAGGTTACCGGTGCCACCAGCACCAGCAGTTCCGAGACCTCTTCGGCGCAGATCGGCAGCAATATTTACTGGCGACCGGAGCACCGCCCCTACTATGTCAGTGGCGGCGTGCGTTTCTCCCGCTCCTCCTCCGACAACGGCGGCGAGGTGCGGGGCGCCAGCACCAGCGTGGCGACCACCTACCGTTACAGTCGCAACACCCGGTTTTCCGGCAGCATATTCGCCAATGTCAATGAGTACGGCGATCAGCAGTCGACCAGCGTTTCCGAGTCTTTGAATTCCGACTACAGCTCCGACCCCTACCGCTTTTACGGTTTCAACTATTCCTGGGGGGCGGGCGCCGGCGTGTCCAACACCAATCAGCAGGTGGAGGGCGGGCAGCAACAACAGCAACAGCAACAGACCGATACGACCGCCAGTGGCGATTCGACATCACCCGAAGGAAACGTGCAAACGGTGAATGCCTCCCTCAGTCACCGTCTGGCTCGGCCGTGGATTCTCAGCAAGTATTCCACGCTGTCTTTCAATATTGGGCAGGGGGTAGGGGGCAGCAAGGCTTCCACCGAGAAGGACCCCGCCTATTCCGTCAACCACAGTACCGGCGTGACATGGAACCGGTCGGCGCCTGGTTCGCAAACCTCGGCGTCGCTGTCGGGGGCGGACACCCGCTCCTATGCGAAAGATGAAATCATTTATCAGACGGTGATGTTTCAATTGAGCCAGCAGCAATCCATCGACCGCCTCAGCGGTATCACCGGCAGCGTGAATTACCAGGCGTCGAAGTCGGAATCCACGCCCCGTGACGGCAGCACGACAAATACCAGCGGCACGACCACCGACAGCACTGCGTCGTCGAACTATAATAATGGCGAAATTACCGAGACGGGCAGTGTCGGCCTTTCTTACTTCCACAGTAGGTTTTTAGGTATTTATCGCCTGCGCTTTAATTCCACGGTGACGACCAGGGGATTGTTCAGCGATCAGAACAACAATACGCAGAGCTCGGGTGAAAGCAACGTGCAGCTCGATTGGCGCAACGACCTTACGTATAATATCGGGCTGCTGACGGCGTCGATGAATTTCAACGTTTCCGATTTGGGTGATGGCAGAAGATCGAAATCGTTCTTCTTCCACGCTACAAGAAACTTTTAACATGGTATATCATTTCGCGGTTGTCAAAAAAAGAAGGTGGAGAGAAAGCAATATGATTAATATTAAGGGATTTTTCACGAAGTGGAGGGTGGCGTTTGCGGCGTTGATCGCCAGCGTGGCTGTGGTGCTTATGCCCCAGTCGTCGACTGCGGAATACGCCGACGTAGTAATCAACAATTACGCGGACGCGGCCGGCATGCGCCCGGCGGTGTTCCCGCACTGGTACCATCGCATTCGTTTTCGCTGCAAGGTTTGCCATGCGGACCTGGGCTTCAAATTCAAAGCCGGCGGCAACAAGATAACGATGGCCAAGATTATCGACGGCCAGTTCTGTGGCGCCTGCCACAACGGTGAAATTTCCTGGTCGGTGGAAAACTGCGGCATGTGTCACTCCGGTATTCCCGGTACTCCCACGTCCATCCACGGCAGCACCATTCAGCGCCTGGTGGCTCCCACCTACAAGGCTCTGCCTAAAGACGGTCAGCCTGCACCCAGCGATGCGCCTGCGGACGCCGCGCCTGCGGATGCGGCTCCGGCTGAAGCCGCGCCCGCCAAAGCGAAGAAGAAATAAGAGGGAGGGGGAGTATCAATCATGAAGAAAATCAATTTCGCAACTATCGTCGCGGCCGGCCTGGTGTGTTTCGCCGCCGGCGCGTTGGCGGCAACCGAAGGCGCCACCAAGGATTCCATGCAGCTCAAGCCGGTCAAGGGTGAAGAGGGCAAGGTCAGTGCGGCCAACACCTTTAATCGCTTGTTGAAAAAAGACAAGGCGCGCAACCTGCCGCCGCCGGAAGACGGCATCCACGACGCCGACAACGAAGGCACGCACGTGTTGCAGCCGCCGCTGGTGGCGTTCGAAGGCCTGCCGAAGACCGATTTCGGCAACTACGTCGACTGGGTGCAGTCCTTGCAGAAAGGCTTCCTGAATCCGCGTTATGATCGTGTCGATCCCACGGTCGAGCCGCTGGTTATGGACCTGGACATCGTGCGTGAAGTCAAGGCGTCGGTGCCCGACGTGGTGTTCCCGCACAAGCCGCACACCCAGTGGCTGCATTGTTCCAATTGCCACCCGGCGATTTTCATCCCGCAGAAGAACGCCAACCAGATCAATATGTCGGCGATTCTGCTGGGCCAGAAATGCGGCGTGTGCCATGGCAAGGTGTCGTTCCCGATCACCACGCTGTCGTGCAAGAAGTGCCACTCCAAGCCGAAGCCCGACGATTGGAAGCCGCCGTTGAGTTCGGCCAGCGTCAAGAATCCCTGGCGCTGATGGCGCCGGCCGGAAGCTTCCGGTATCAGGAAATCGCCGTGTAAAAGTATGCGGTACGGGCAGGTCCCGTACCGCATTTCTCATCATAAGCATACCAAGGATCGGGAGCGCGGTTTTCAGACGATTAACAGCTATTTGAGTGGTCTTGCCATGACACAACTGCCTGTACGACTGTCCATCTCCCTTTCTGTTCTGCTTTCTTTTGTCTTATTTTCTTCGGCGTGCAGCCTGTTCACGTCCGAACCGGATAAACAAACGCCGGCGCCGGTAGCAGCCCCTGCTGCTGAACCTGCTGCGCTTGCGCCCGCGCCCGCCGCCGAGGTGGTAACCAAGAGCGAAGAATCCGTCGCAGCCGAAACCGCGGCCGTAGCGGTAACGCCGGTGGCACCACCGCCGACGGCACCGATGGAACAAATACCGGAAACCGCGAAAACTTCGCCGGCCCCTGCGGCAGAATCGCCGCCGGCCGCAGCGCCGAGCAAACCCGCGGCGCCCGCCAGCGAGGCGACGCACGAGATGGCGCCGGCCATGGATGTTCCTGCCAAGAAGGGCCCCAATCACTTTGTCATTACCCGCGGGGAAAAAGGCCCGGATCATCCGGGGTTCGGTAAAGGCTCCCATATGGGGTTTTTCCTTGATGGCAAGCCCGGAACGCCGGCGGTACTGAAGCGCGGCGTGACTTATGAAATCGATGTGCGCACCGATCCGCTGCATGACGTCTATTTGTCGACGACGCCCGCCGGCTGGGGCGGCGGGCCGGTGGTCGACGGGGTGAAGGGGCAGTTTACCTACATGGGGACCATTACTTTCACTCCCGGGGAGACGACCCCGGACGTGGTCTATTACTCCTGCCGCAATCACAGTACCATGGGCTGGAAGCTGCACGTCGTAAACAAGGACACTTCGGACTCCGAGATCAAGAAGATCCTGGCCGACGCTCAGGCGGAACTGAAACAACTGGCCCAGGCCAATGCCGGCGCCAGCGTGAAGAAGGATCAGGGCGACGCCAAGGCGAAACAAAAGCTGTCGCTGGCAGGTATGATGCTCAGCAGCGGTGGCGTCAAGCGGGTCATGGGCAGCGGCGACGCGGAGGCCAAGGGTATGATCGCCGACGCCAAGAGCAAAATCGAAAAAGGCAACGAGGTCATCAAGACCGGTGCCGCCGATCAGGCCATGGCTCTGGCCGATGACGCCTTGAAGTTGATCAGTGCGGCCCAGCGGCTGGTGCCCACCGACGAGGAATTAAAAGAGCAGGAAGCGGAGTACACGGGGAATCTGATTACGGTGGAGCAGTTCGAGATTTCCCATAAGGAGCAGTACGACGATACCGTCAAGCGTCGCGGCAAGAAAGAAGCGATCGACTATGACAAGGCCAAGGTCAAGCAGCTGGTGGACGAGGCCAAGGCCATGGCGGCCAAGAAGAAATACGTGCACGCCAATGAAAACCTGCTGGAAGCCGAGCGTATGATTACTTCCTCCATTCAGCAGATGATGGATAAGCAGCAGATTGTCTACGAACTTAAATTCAATACGCCCAAAGACGAGTACGATTATGAGTTGCGCCGCTACAAGGGCTATGAAGATCTGGTTCCGGTGGCCATAGAGCAGAAGGCGCCCAACGAAAACTTGAAAAAACTTATGGACATGTACGTGCAAAAGGGCAAGGAACAGAAAGCCGCAGCGGAAGGGAAAGCCAAGGAAGGGGACTACCCGCTGGCGATCTCCATGATATTATCGGCTACCGAGCAGATTCGACTCGCATTGCGCACGGTAGGGGTATCCCAGTAAGGCCAGGGGTTGAAAACGGGAACAATGGGATTGATGCAAGGTGTTATGAAAAACTATAAATTTCTGATCGTGCTGGGTTTTGTGCTGTTGCCGGTGGGTGTCGCCGTCTGGGCGGCGGAAGGTGGCGGCCATTTCCAATTGAATGGCGACGTGGTGCCGATCGCCGAAGACGGCATCCATGATCCGGCCAACGACGCGGTAAAAATTCTGCAGCCGCCCGGTGAGGCGATGGCTTCGTTTCCGCGCGATGCCCGAGGCATCATCAACTGGGTGGAAACCCTGGACAAAGGTTTGATCAATCCGCGCACGGGTCTGACCGGTGAGGAGAAGATGCACGCGGTGGATTTCGATGTCATCTTCAAGAACACTGCGTCCATGCCTTATGTGCGTTTTCCGCATCTGCCCCACACCAAGTGGCTGACCTGCAAGAACTGCCATCCGGGGATCTTCCTGCCGCAGCGTGGTGGTAATTTCGTTACCATGGCCGCGATAATCGAAGGCGAATATTGCGGTGTGTGTCATGGCAAAGTGGCGTTTCCGCCCCTGGAGTGCAATCGATGTCACAGTGTTGCGCGCGAAAGCGTCGGCTTGCGGTAGTTATCGCGCTGGCTGCGGGCCTGGGCCTGCAGCTGGGCGCTTGCAGCAAGGAAGCGTTGCGTCAGGCAGTTACCACCGGCGATGAGCAGGCGCCGGCGCGGCCCCTGGATCAGCCGCGTTTTGGCCGTAAGGACGAGCCGGAAGTGCTGCGTCCGGCCGGTATCATAACCACCGGCAAGCGCTCGGAAATCGGTATGACCGGCGAATTTGCCCGCATGCTGACCGGTTCTACGGAGACTGTGCGCCTGGAGCGCCCGGTGGCGGTGTCCGGCTACGGTGATACCATGTTCATCGTCGACGCGGCGGAACGGGCCATCTACCGCTATAACCGGCGCGACCAGACCATTGTCACCCTGGGCGAGGCGGGCAAACAGTTCGTCGGCGACCCCATGGGCTTGTACGTGGAGCCGGACCTGAGCTTCTTCGTCTGCGATCCGGCGGGCAAGGCGGTGTATTACTTCGATGCCGACGGCCGGGTGATTCGCACCTATTCCGATCTGAAAAATCTTTCTCGTCCGGTGGACGTGGTCTTTGACGAGGTTGGCAACCGGGTTCTGGTGGCGGACGGCTCCTTCAGCCATATCGTGGTCTTCGACAAAATGGGCGAACCCCTGGCCGCCATTGGCGACCGCGGCACCGGTCCCGGTCGGTTTCGCGCCATTACTGCCCTGGCGAAGGTAAATAACAGCCTGTTCGTCGCCGATCGTCTGGAATTGCGGGTGCAGGAACTGGACATGGACGGTACCTTCCGTTATTCCTTCGGCGAAGGCAGTCTGACCTGGCCCACGGCCATCGTCGTCGATAAATACCAGCGGCTTTACGTCAGTGACCGTTCCGACAATACCATCCGCGTTTACGATGACATTCGCCTGATCGCCACCCTGGGCGGTACTGGCTCGGCGCCCGGACGTTTTCGTCTGATTACTGACATGTGGCTGGCCGACGACGGCAAGTTGTATGTGGCCGACAGTCTCAATCGGCGGGTTCAGATATTCGATGTGGTGTCCGATACCCCTGTCATGCCGAATTTCATGTCCCAATGAAACCCCATTTTCGTCTGGCCGCGGTGTTGACCCTGTGCTGCCTGCTGCCGGTGCTGCCCGGCTGCGCGGGCAAATCCACCCTCGTCTATGAAGACCCCTCGAAGACCATCGTCTGGCCGGAACAGCCGGAGAAGCCACGCTATAAATATATAGGTCAGCTCACCGGCGATGAAAACGTCATTTCCGAAGGCAAAGGCTTCTGGAGCAAATTTTTCAGCCTGTTGACCGGCCTGGTGCGCAGCGAGGACGAGCGCATCGTGCTGCAGCGCCCGCAGACCGGGGTGGTTGACGAGTTGCGGGGCCGAATTTATGTCACCGATGTCAGCCGCCAGGGTGTGTTCGTATTTGACCAGCTGCAGGGATCGGTGGATATCTGGGACCAATTGGGCAAGAACGAGCGTTTTGAGTCGCCTATTGGCATCGTGCTGCTGCCCAATGGCGATCTCATGGTGGTGGATTCGCAATTGGCCAAGGTGGTGCACCTGTCACCGGAAGGCAAGCTGGTGCGGACCTTCGGTGATGGCAAGTTGCAGCGGCCCACCGGCATTGCTCGTGACCCGGTGCGGCGTCAAATTTATGTCGCCGATACCCATGCCCATGATATCAAGGTGTTCGATGAGAACGGGCAGTTGCTGTCCACTTTCGGTGAACGCGGCGAGAATGAAGGTCAGCTGAATTACCCAACTTATTTAGCTTTCAAAAACGATAAGTTGTATGTCACCGATTCGATGAATGCGCGGATTCAGGTGTTTTCCGCCGAGGGCAAGTATCTGAGCAACTTTGGGCGCCGCGGTTTGTACATCGGCAATATGCCCCGACCCAAAGGTGTCGCCCTGGATTCAGATAACAATATTTATGTTGTAGAATCCTATTACGACTATCTGTTAATATACAATAATAAAGGGGATTTCCTTTTGCCAATTGGGGGAACGGGTACGGAAATTGGTCAATTTTACCTGCCGTCGGGGGTATGGACCGACAGCAAGGACCGAATTTACGTCTCTGATATGTTCAATGGAAGAATTCTCATCCTGCAATATCTCGGTAACAGTTGAAACTTGGGTTAAACTTGACTAGTTTACCAAGTGACTGGTAACGGGAAGGTCAGGTTGGGTCTGAACTCAAGTCCCCCAGTTACAATAAGGCTTAGGTGTTGGGCTGAAAAGTCAGGGGTGGGTAGTGGCTTCTTTCATCAGAAAAAAGAGCTTTTGGGTACGGGGTGGCATCGTCGCCTTGCTGGCATTGAGCGCAAGCTCCGTGTTCGCCGCGCGCATCGCCGACATCAAGAATACCAAGCATAATTTTTCCGCGACGCTGGCACCTGGATTGCCCGGCGGCCAATCCCGCATTGTCTCCGCCACGACGGAAGGTCAGATCTGTGTGTTCTGCCATACGCCCCACGGCGCCGACGTCACCGCGCCGGGTCCGCTGTGGAACCGCAAACTCTCCACCGCGGTTTACGACACCTACCGTTCCGGCTCTCTGGATTCCGTGGGCCCGGGTCAGTCCCTGGGCCAGCCGACGGGGATTTCCAAACTGTGCCTGTCCTGCCATGACGGCACCATGGCCATCGGCGCGGTCAACGTACTGAATGGCAAATTTACCGACCAGAATCCGCTCACCGAAGACATTCGCATGACCGGTACCGATCCCGGCGGCACCATGGCGTCGGCGGCTGGCGCCACCAGCGGTTTTACCCGTCGCATCGGCACCAACCTCACCAACGACCACCCCATTTCCATGGTGTTCGATTCGGCGCTGGCTTCCCGCGATGGCGAAATGCGCGATCCGGCCTTGTCGTCGCCGACACTGGGCAACCGCACGCGGCGCAACCGGCCGACCCTGCCGCTGGAAAACAATATGGTGCAGTGCAACACCTGCCATGACCCCCATATCCGTGACGACGCCCTGAACGAGAACATCAAATTCCTGCGTTTGAACCGCTTCCAGCGG
The DNA here is from genome assembly GCA_002448875.1 of Proteobacteria bacterium UBA6920. GTDB lineage: Bacteria > Pseudomonadota > Gammaproteobacteria > SG8-11 > SG8-11 > UBA6920. The sequence continues at coordinate 15,372 of DKAS01000120.1, forward strand.
GTAGCGCCGGCGCAGACGCCGTTCAATCCCAATCAGGACATCATCTGCCTGGCCTGTCATGACAAGGCCGGCTGGGTGAACTCCGCACACGCCAATCCCAACGTGGCCAACACCGTGTACACCACGGCGGCGGCGGCGGCGCGGGAATTTCCGCAAGGTACCCAGGTATGGCAGTCGGCCTGCCTGGCCTGTCACGATACGCACACGGTGCAGGGTTCCCGCCGCCTGTTGCGTGAAGGTACTGACGGACCGACGAGCAATCTGAATGGTTACCCGATTAAACAGGGTGGTAATCCGGCGATCGAGGAAACCTGTTTCGCCTGCCATTCCAACAACAACCCGGCGACGGTGAACAATCAGAATGTTCTGGTGCCCGATGTCAAAACCGATTTCACCACCGGCGCTACCCACATGCCTATCACTTCCGCCGATCAGCCCAACGGCGGGGTCGAAGTGCACGATATCGGCGCCGGCAACCACGGTCAGCAGCAGGCGGGCAAGGACTTCATCGAAGGCCAGGATATCCTCGCCAAGCGCCACGTGGAGTGTACCGACTGCCACAATCCGCATCGCGTAATACGTAACCGTCATTTTTACGATAACCCGGCCGCGCCCGCGCCGCAGGGAACCCATACCCATGAAATCAACGTCGTGCACAACAACATCGCTTCCGGGGTGTTGCGCGGCATCTGGGGTGTGGAACCGGTTTACGGTTCGGCGGACTTCCAGGCGGCAGTGTCTACCATCAGCTTTCAGGTCAAGCGCGGCAGTCCGCCAATCAACGGCAGCAGCGCCGTCACCCAACCCTATGTCACGCGCGAATACCAGGTGTGTCTGAAGTGCCATTCCAATTATGCCTATGGCACCAATCCGCCGATGCTGGGTTCGTTCCGCGGCGGCACCCCGTCGGGCACCAACACCATGGTGCAGTACACCAACCAGGCCAAAGAATATAATTCGCCCCAGGGCCACATGGGCGAAGGCACCGGTTCGCCCGCCGCCGGTGGTGCGGGTACCAATTTCCAGACCAACAATCACCGTTCCTGGCACCCGGTCATCAATAACACCGGCCGTACCCCGGGGATACGTCACGCCGATCAGAACAACTGGCGCGAACCCTGGAACCTGGCCCTGGGCAACCAGACCATGTATTGCACCGACTGCCATGGCAGCGCCACCGCCCCCGACACCGTGGTGCCTAACGGCGGCGATCTGGGCAGCGTCTGGGGTCCGCACGGCTCCAGCAACATCTTCCTGCTCAAGGGTCCGTGGAGCAATATGACCGGTGAAACCACACCCAACGATTTTTGTTTTCGTTGTCACAAGTGGGATCAGTACGGCAACGCGGCCAATACCACGCCGCAGAACAGCGGTTTCTCCCTGGGCCCGGCGGCCGGCTGCATGATGGGTGGCGGCGGCGGCGGCATGGGCGGCGGCATGGGCGGTGCCGGCGGCATGGGCGGCGCCGGTGGCGCGGCCGGCGGCGGCATGGGCGGTATGATGTGCATGCCGGCGGCCACCAACAACCTGCATGCGTTCCACGCCGGCGCGGTCACCGGTTTCCGCTGCAATCTGTGTCACCTGGCGGTGCCTCACGGCTGGAAGAACAAGGTGTTTCTGGTCAATCTCAACGACGTCGGTCCGGAAGCCGGGCTGGCGCCCAACACCCAGGTGCGCTTGAATGTCACCGATGCCTATTTTGGCGCGCCCTATTACAACCGCGCCGCTCTCAAGGTGGCCAGCTTCGCCGTCAGCGGCAACTGGGATCCCAGTAACTGCGGCTCGGCCGGTGCGCCGGGCAACGGTGTCACCGGGGTGATGTGGATGGCCATGAGCAGCGAAGCCTGTATCGCCATTCCCTGAGGCGGTGGACCGGATGTACGCATGTTGAGCTGGGCGACGCAGCTTGAGGTTTACCGGTGAGCGGCGGGCGGCGGGGTGTGCGCCTGGCCGGCCTGCTGGCCGGCCTGCTGCTGAGCGGCGGGGTGGCGGCTGACGTCACCCGCTTTGCGTATGCCGTCAACGCCTTCGACAGCACGGTATCCCTGTTTCACGTCAATGCGGAAACCGGCGCCCTGCGCGCCATGGGCCATGTGCCGGTGAAGAAATTTCCCGGGTCCGCCGTCGTACACCCCAATGGCCGTTTTCTCTATGTTTCCACTCAGACAGGCATGGTCATTCATGCCTTTGCCATCGATGCGGTGACCGGCCGGTTGACGGAAATCGCCGGCTCGCCTTTCGCTTCCGGTGTGGTGTCGCCGTTCTGGCTGGCCATCGATCCCAAGGGTGAGTTTCTTTACACCGCCGGCCGTAATTCCAATGCCGTCGGCGCCTACCGTCTGGATGCCGCCAGCGGCGCTTTGTCACCACTGGCGGGCTCGCCCTACCCGGGCGGTTTTCTGCCGCGTTCGGTGGCGGTGCGCCCGGGCGGGGATTTCGTCTACCTGACCGGGATCAACGACGACACCGTCACGCCCTACCGGGTCGACCGTCCGGAACAGCGTTTGCAGCCTTTGCCCAAAGGCGTGGCCTCCGCCGGCGATGCGCCGCAGTACATGACCTTCGACGCACCGGGCAATCATCTGTATGTCACCAGTTGGAACTCCAAGAGTCTGGTGGCGTTCGGCGTGCAAGCGGATGGCACGCTGCACCAGGCGACGGAGTACGGATTAGGGGACGGCATTTCGCCGTTCGGCGTGACCACCACCCCCGACGGGCGTTTTCTTTACGTGGCCAGCTGGTTCAGCGGTATCGCCGGATTTCGCATCGATGCAAGCGACGGCCGCCTGCAATCCTTGCCCGGTTCGCCCTTTCCGACGTTCGGCGTGCAGCCGGTGCAGATTATCGTTGAGCCCGCGAGCCAATACGCTTATGTAACCAATTACGGCAGCAACACCATATCTGAGTATCGAATCGACGGTGCCAGCGGCAACTTGCAGCCGCTGGAAACCCTGGTTGCCCAGGGCGGGCCGCGGGCCATGGCTTTTGTCCGTGGGTCGCAGCCGGTGGAATACCAACCGCGTTTTGCCTTTACCCTCGACGCCAAGACCGATCGCTTGCGCACCTATGCCATTGCCGCCGACGGCACCCTCAAGCGTCTGGGTGAGACGGTCACCGGCCGGGAGCCGGTTTCTCTGGCGCTGGATCCCCTGTTACGTTATCTGCTGGTGGCCAACCGTGGCGCGGACAACGTGTCGGTTTATCGCATCGATAACCAGGGCGGGCTGCAGGAAGTGAGCGGGTCCCCGTTCAAGGCCGGCAAGAAACCGATGGCGGTACGTATTGATTACAATGGTTTGTTCGCCTACGTGCTCAATGAAGAGGGTGGCTCCATGTCGGCCTATCTGCTGTACCGTGATACGGGGCAGATGGAAGAGGCGCCGGAAACCAATCTGTGGCCGGCCTCGCCTTATCCGGTCGGGCAGCGGCCCAGCGATCTGCAGCTGCACGCCACCGACCGATTCGCCTATGTGCTCAATCGCGGCGCCCGACAGATCAATTTTTTCAAACGCTACGGTTACGGTCCCCTGGTGATCAGTTCCAAGGACTATGGCTCGCCGGTGGCGCTGACCGCGGATATTGTTGCCATGGTGGGGGAATATTCCGGGCGTTTCCTCTATGCGCTGGACAGTGCTGGCAAACTGGCCGCGTATACCCTGGATCTGCACAATGGCACGCCGGTGGCGCTGGCGGACAAGGCCATCGACGCGGGCAGTGGCGCCCAGGCGCTGGCGACCCATCCCCAATTGCCGATACTCTATGTGCTGAATTCCAAAGCCCGTACCATCAGTCGCTACCGGATCGACGGCGGCAGCGGCCGTTTGCAGGTCGCCGGCAAGGATGCGTTGACTCAGGCGCCGCTGGCGATGCAGTTTGATCCGGCGGGCAAGACGGCCCTGGTGCGTCAGGAAGGCAAGGACTCCCTGGCGGTTTACCGGGTGGACGGCAAAACCGGCGCGTTGCGCCTGGCGGCTAAAATCCCGGCGGGAACCGTAACCGATATGGCATTATTTGCGGAAACCCGGTGAAATGGCGGAAGAATTTCTGAATATTAACAATTACTGATTAGCTGCCGCCGGACAAAGCTGGCGGCGGTGCCGGTGACGGGTGCTATAATCGTTGACAGTATACGGTGGGGGCCGAGAGGAGAGTGCGCCATGGTAAAACATAAAACCAGTTTGTTTCTGTTAGTTGCCGGTTTGTTGCCCTGGGTGGCAGGCGCCGACACGACGCCGGTCGGAGTTTATGGGTTTCATGACGCCAAACCGGAGCAGGCGCCGGAAATGGTGCTGGTGCCCACCGGTAAATTCACCATGGGCGATACCGAAAACGCCGGCGCCAAGAACGAATATCCGGTGCACAAGGTCAGCATCGACAAACCTTTCGCCGTCGGTAAGTATGAAGTAACCGTCGGCCAGTTTGGCCGCTTCGTCAAAGCCACCGGCTATGTCACCGATGCGGAGAAAGGCAATAACTGTTTTACCTACGACAGCTCCCGCTATTGGATGTGGCAGGAGGGCAGCAACTGGCGCAGCCCTGGTTTCCGGCAGCAGGATGACCATCCCGTGGTGTGCGTCAGCTGGCGCGATGCCCAGGCCTACGTCCAGTGGTTGAGCAAGGAGACCGGTGAAGCCTATCGTCTACCCAGCGAAGCGGAATGGGAATACGTGGCGCGTGCCGGCACCGAGGGTGGCTGGTTCTGGGGCAAGGCCGACGATTGCAAGAGTGCCAACTGCTGCACCGGCGTGCTGTGGCTGGAAAAACAAACTCAGACCGTGGGCAGCTATGCCGCCAACAGTTTCGGCTTGCATGACACCGCGGGCAATGTCTGGGAATGGACGGCGTCCCCGTATCACGAACGTTACAACGGCAGTGAAATGCAGGTGCTGAGCAGCGATGCCGGTCTGGCCGATGCCATTGCCGTGCGTGGCGGCTCCTGGTACCGCTTCGAGGCCTTCGTCCGTTCCGCCGCCCGCGGCGGCAACTGGCCGCAATCCCGCTTCAGCGACGTCGGTTTCCGCGTGGCGCGTGATGTGACGCCGGAATTCGTCGCGCAGGCGCAGGCTAAACTGGCGCAGGTTACCCGCGTCAGCGTCAACGATAATCATTGATCCCTGTGTGGCGTTGCCGTGTGATGTGACGGCAACGCCACGCTTTCACCCGCTGCCCGCGGGTATGGGCGCTCCGCCAACCGCGAATCCGCCGCCCCATCGATCTGCCACGGTAGACGAGATGGTTTGTTTGACCAGAAACCGGTTACACGTTCCTGCCCCACGTTCCCTCTTGTTGCCTCTTCTGCCGATGGCGCTCGGCGCCAGTCTGTTGGCCTGCGTCGCCCTGCCGCCGCAGCCGCCGACGCTGCGTGACAGTCTGGCCGACGGCAGTCCCGGCCCGCAGCTGGCAGTGCTGCCTGCCGGCTCCTTTGTCATGGGCGACAGTGCCGGTGACGGCGAATTCGATGAGCACCCGGCCCATCGGGTACGCATAGAGCGCGCATTCGCCCTGGGTGTGTATGAAATATCAGTAGCGCAGTATCGCCGTTTTGTTAGCGCAACCAGCTATGTTACCGAAGCGGAAAGTGCCGGCGGCTGCATGGTGATGGGCGGCAAGAGCTGGCGCCAGCCCAAGATCAAACAAGGCGATGAGCATCCGGTTACCTGCGTGACCTGGCGCGATGCTGAGCAATTCATCGCCTGGCTCAGCGCGCAAACCGGCCAGCCCTATCGTCTGCCAACGGAAGCAGAATGGGAATACGCCGCTCGCGCCGGCAGCGCTGACCGCTACAGCTGGGGGGACAATCCCCTGCCGGATCGCGCCAACTGTTTTGATTGTTTGCGCGCGGGCAATCTCATGACCACCGCGCCGGTGGGCAGCTACCCGGCCAATCGCTGGGGTCTGTTTGACATGGAGGGTAACGTCTGGGAGTGGACCGCTTCGGACTGGCAGCCCGATTACGGCGGCAAGGAATTGCTGGCGGTGAGCGCCGACGACCGGGGTGCGCAACGGGTAATCCGGGGCGGCAGTTTTTACACCAACGTTCTTGATGCGCGCGCGTCCAATCGCGGTAATGTCAACGCTGACTGGCGCTACAACAACCTGGGATTCCGGGTGGCGCGAGATCTCCCGCAGTAATCCCTGCGTAATGTCTCTTCGGCACTGGCGGTGCGCTGCCTTTGACTTTGCGTGATGATATATGCAAATCACCACATCCAAGGGCGTAGCAAAAATCGTCATTTTTTTTGCTTATTTTTTTGAGCAATGACACTCAGAATTCCTTAATCCAAGCGGTGTATCATGTCAGCGTCGTAGCCGTCTGTTCCGGTCAATGGTAGGCATTGAACAACAAAAAAGGATAAAGGTGCTCCCATGATTCGTACGCTGTTCGCCGCGGTTTTCGCTCTAGGCTCCCTCGTCATCACCCCTGCGCCGCTGTACGCGCAAATGCTGGAATCCGATCTCGCCATTTTTCAATCCTGTTACCCGAAGCCTGCGACTGGCGCCTGCGTGGTCGCCGATTTCAACGGTGATGGCTATGTTAATACCCTAGATTTGATGCAGTTCCGCAGTTCCTATCGCGGCGATTTCGACGGCAATGGCACCGTCGATCTGCGCGAAGTCGCGGACAATTCGGATCTGGCTTATCTGGACGCCTGTATCGGTTACTACAGCCAGGTGGATTGCACGCCGGCGGATTTAAATAGTGATGGCGGTATCGACTTTGCCGATCGCGAGGCGTATTTCGCGCTGCGCAAATATGACTTGAATGCGGACGGCTATATTGTATTTCAGGCCAATTATGCACCGCAATTTCAGTACTTGAGCAGCCGCTCCGGCAAGGAGCTGGCACATGTGCTGTTTTATGTCTGGGCGCTGGACGAACCGGGGGTGACGCTGAGCTACAGCATGCAGGGTTTGCCGTCGACAGCAGCCCTGACGCCGGTAATCATGGGCGACTTTAACGCCGACAACCTGGCGGATGCAACCGATAGCGCCTTGCTGCAGGCCGCCATGGCCAAGGCTTACAATGCGCAATATGACATCAACAACGACGGCGTTCTCGATCAGGCGGACGTGGCGCTAATGCAATCTCTGCTGGGACGATCGGTTGCCGGCGGGCGTTTCGACTGGTCGCCGGGGCGCAAGGATTCGGGTTTTTATCCGATGACGGCGGTCGCGACGGACCAGTACGGTTTGGCGGGCAGGCAGGCATTCACCTTGACCATATACGATGTCGACGCCAGGACCAATTACTATGCTTACGACGATGTCATGCTCGTGGTCAACGATGCGTCGGCGGCTTCCCTGGCTATCGGCACCTATTTCGCCACGGCACGCGCGATTCCCAATGCGCGTATCGTGCATATCAATACCGCCGAAACTGAAACCATCAGCCGTGCCGTGTTTGATGCCGAAGTGCGTGATCCGGTGGCCAGTGTGGTGTGTGCCAATCGCTGGAAAAACCAGAACTACCTGGTTACCACCAAGGGCGTGCCGCTGCGCGTCGCTGCCACCGCCGCCGGTAACGACAACGCGGCCGTCGATTCCGAGCTGGCCTTGTTGTGCGGTCCTCATGCCAATCGCATTGGTACGACTAACGGCGCCCATAATCCTTACTATGGTTTCGACTACCCCTTTTCGCGGGAAATGTTCGGTGTTTTTCTGGTTACTCGCCTTACCGGTTACAAGGTCAACGACGTGCTGAGCCTGATCGACCGCTCGGCGCAGGCGGCGCAAACCGGCACCTTCGTCTTCGACGTGGACCCGGCCCGGGACGCGATGCCGGCCTACGCGGTGGGCAATCAATGGTTGCGTGGCGCCGCCGCCGCGGTCACTGCCGCCGGCCACCCGGTGTTGCTGGATGAAACCACGACCTTCGTCACCGGGCAGGTCAACGTCCTGGGCTATGCCAGCTGGGGCAGCAATGATACCAACGCTTTCAATCATGCGATTCCAGGTTTCAGCTGGCTGCCCGGATCCATCGCTGAAACTTTCGTATCGACTTCCGCCCGCACGTTTACCGCGCCGGCGGTTTACGGTCAGTCGCTGATCGCCGATTTGATTGCCGAAGGGGTGACCGGTGCCAGGGGTTATGTCTATGAACCCTATCTGTCCGCTATGGCCAGGCCCAATGTGCTGTTCGATCGTTACAGCAAAGGCTATGTGCTCGCGGACAGCTACTATGCCGCTTCGCTGGATCTTGGCTGGCAGGGGGTGGTGGTGGGCGATCCGAAAATGGCCATCAGCCTTGCCCAGGCGTCGGTGCAGGCGCTGGCCTGTCATGATGACGATACGTCGGAGCAGGAGCCGGACGACAGCACCCCCGCGGGCGGAGACGGCGGGCAGACCGGCGGAGCGTCGGACGAACCCACCGGTGGCGGCGAGGACCTTTCCCACCGCAAGCGCGATGCGCAACGAGGGCGGCTCGCCCTGGGGGCCGTCGACTTTACGCTGCTTTGCCTCGGCGTGCTGGCGCTGTTGTGGCGGCGTGTGCGTCCCTGAACCGGAGTTTGCCGCCGGCTGATGCCGGCCGGTGGGCGGTTTGCACTTACTGTGGATCGATCTCGCGCATGACGCGAAAGCCCAGGTTGTTGGTGCGTGCCTGGGCGGCGCCATAGTAGCGCGAGGCGGAACGATTGTAGTAGTGATAGAGATTCCAGGAGCCGCTGCGCAGCGCCAGTTCCTTTTGCAGCATGTGATTGGGCAGCACTTTGATCTCCTCCGGCGTGGCGCGCCTCGACTCCTGTCCGCCGTAGTTCTGTTCCCACAGGGAAGCGGTCCATTCCCAGACATTGCCCACTGTGTCGTGCAGGCCCCAGGGGTTGGCGGGAAAGCTGCCCGCCGGGGTGGTGTGGGAGGAGGGGGCGCCGGTGCCGCTGCAGTTGTAGCAATTGGCCATGTCCAGGCGCAGTTCGTCTCCCCACCAGTAACGGGTGCTGGTGCCGGCACGGGCGGCGTAGTCCCACTGGGCTTCGCTGGGCAGTTGATAGGTATACCCGGTTTGTTCGCTTAACCATTGCGTATAGGCGACGGCATCAAAATAACTGACGCGGGTCACCGGCTGGCGGCCACGGCCCCACGCGGGATCGTCTTCGATGGCGGGCACGCGCGGCAGGCCGGTGGCGTCGGTAAAGCGATCGAATTCCTCGTAGGTGATTTCGAATTTGCCGATGGCGTAGTCGCGGGCTATGGTCACGCGGTGCACCGGCACTTCATCCGCCTGGCCGTCACCGTAGGGATCTCCCATCTGAAAGCTGCCGGCGGGGACGCGCAGCATTACCGGGCCGTTGCCGCCATCCTTGAGTTTGTCCTGAAACGGTTGGAAGTAGTCCGCCATGGCGGCCGCCTGGGCCGCCAGCGGCGCGCCGATCAGCAACAGCAGACGCGCGACCCGTGCCGGCAGGCGCCGGCCGTCAGGGCGCCTTGGTCGCCGTGGCCGACGGACTGGCGGCGCAGCGAAAGCCGACATCGTTGTAAAATCCGGTGGGCGGGAAGTTGTAGCGATAAGCGGCGCGGAAGTAATGCGGGATTACATAGTGGCCGACGCCGCCCCAGCTGCCGCCGCGCGCCACTTTGCGTTTCTGGCCGTAGTGCTGGCTGCGGTAGTCGGATCCCGGATAGGCGTCGTACCAGTCATCCACCCATTCCATGACATTGCCCGCCATGTCGTAGACGCCATAAAAGGATTTGCCGCCTTCATAGGATCCCACCGGCATCAGGTCGCGCTCGCCGCCGCCGGCATTGAGCAGTTCGGGTTTGAATTCCGCGCCCCAGGGAAATTCATTGCCGTTGGGGCCGCGGGCGGCTTTCTCCCACTCGGCCTCGGTCGGCAGGCGCTTGCCGACGGATTCGCAGAATGCCTTGGCCTGGATCCAGGGCACGTTACGCACCGGCTCTTCGTTTACTGCCCAGCCCATGCTTTGTATCCCCAGAGCCAGCTGGTCCCGCGATACCTTCATGACGTTCATCAGATAAGACTTGAACTGGCCGTTGCTGACTTCGTAGCGGTCGATGTAGTAAGCGTCGAGATTGACTTTGCGTTTGGGGTGTTCGTTGAGATACCAGGGTTCGTTGAAACCGAATTCCTCGGCCTTGCCGCTGGTGTCGACATCGTCGCTGCCCATGATGAACTCGCCCGCGGGAATGTATACCATGCCGGGAATATCCGTGGCGGCGCCGCCGGCATTCTGCGGGCTTTTGCCGCAGGCGGCGAGTGCCAGCAGCGCGAGTGCGGTAAACCACTGTTGTTTGCCCATAAGGTGCTCTCTCTGTGGCGGCGCTGCGATTACGGCGCGTCTTTGGCGCAGCGGAATCCAAAACTGTTGTTCATGGTTTTGGGGTGGAAGAAGCTGCGATTGTACAGCGGCGCGGAAATGCCGCACTGGTAGAACGAACAATCCCACCAGGAACCGCCCTTGAGCACCCGGTAGTTGACGGAATAATTTTCCGACTTGCGGGTATTGCCCGGATAGGGCGCATAGGTGGCGGAGGTCCATTCCCAGACATTGCCGGAAACATCGTACAGACCATAGGGGCTGACGCCGCCGCTGAATGCGCCCACCGGTGTGGTGTCGCCTTCCACGCCCAGATTGGCCCAGCGCACCGGTGAGTTGACCTTGTTGATATCGAACTCCTCGCCCCAGGGGAAAGTGCGGCCGTCGGTGCCACGGGCGGCTTTTTCCCATTCGATGTCGCTGGGCAGACGCTTGCCGGCCCACTCGCAGTAACGTTTGGCGTCAAACCAGGAGACATAAACCACCGGATGGTCCACCTTGCCCGGCGGCGGCGCGCCATTGACGAAATGCTGTGGCGCCTTGTTGCCGGTGGCCTGCAGGTATTTCTGGTACTGCAGGTTGGTGACTTCGTACTGGTCGATGTAATACGCCTGGGTATTCATTCTGTGCTGCGGGCCTTCGTCCGGCATGCGATTATCGGTGCCGCGAATGAACTCGCCGGCGGGAATCAGGATCATCTTTCCGGGCTCGGGGCCAAATCTGCTTTTATCGTAGTACATGGTCACGTTCATGCCCGGACCCTGGCCACTGGCCTTGACGCCGCTGTTTACCTGCGGCGTGGCAGGTTCATTCATCACCGCGTCCAGCTTGCCTTTGTACCAGCCTTGCGGGTGACAGGCGATGCAGCTGTCCTTGACGATGGCCTTGAATGCCGGATCCTGGTTGTCCTTGTGGCATTCGAAGCATTTGCGCGAACGTTCGTGGTGAGATTTCACCAGCGGTGGCTCCGCTTTTTCAGCAGCGGCACCGACGGTGGAGTAAAAAAATAACAGCGATAAAACGCTGAACAACTGACGGCATGTTACCATAATCCACAACCTGAACTCGTTTGCGCCACCGGTCCTTTTCGTGCCGGGTCACAATTTTGGTACGGATGGGGGGAAATTGCAAACGCTGTGGCTGCTTGATCAATACCGCTTGGCAATCGGGGTTTTGGCGGAGGGAGCTTCTT
>DKAS01000200.1 GCA_002448875.1 Proteobacteria bacterium UBA6920
CTCGACCAGCGCCATCCCTGGCGCAGGAACATCCTGGAAAAGCGAACCGGCGCTGCTGCCGCGGGCGTGAATGCGATACTGAGAAATAATTACTCCGCTTCCACTCCCTCGCTGACCTTGCGATACATCATATCGCCGATCATGGCGTGTACCCGGGCGGTGGGATGGATCTCGTCGAAGAATACATACTGGTCGATGTTCAAACCGAAATTGCAGCCGGCGGTGTACGCGCCCTGCACCGAGCTGAAACAAGGTTCGGTGGAATTGCTGAAGCCCAGCTTGCCGGCCTTGTCCAATATCTTGCCGAATCGCTTGTACAGATCGAATACCGCCACGTCGCTGTCCGTGTCCTTGCGCAAGCCATGCAGACCCATCTTCAACTGTCGGTTGAAATAGAGACTCAGGTCATGGGCCGCGGTAACGAGCTGCGGCAGACCCAGCGCGCCGGCCAACAGCGAAGTTTCGGGTATGCGACCGATGTCCGGCGCGTTCACCAGCAACCAGTGGCGGGCCCCGGCCTGAGCCAGCNNGTCATTCAACAACGCCTGCGCCGCCACCGGATCGACGCTGTCGCGCGCGGAGCGGATATCGTTGCCGCCGAGAAACATGACGTACAGCGCATCGGCTGGCGCCACCCCGCCGTGATTGGCGAGAAACAGCGTTACCTGCATGCCCAGATCCTGGGGTTCGTTACGGGCGGCGCGGGCGCCGGCAACGGCGTAGTTGCCACCCTGCGCCGGACCGATCAGGTGCAGCGACGGTTCCATGGGCAGACCCAGGCGGGCCGCCATCACCTCCACCGCCAGCAGGCCGTTGCTCACCCGGTTCTGGTAATAAGGTGGTTCGGGAAATGGGCCGATCACCGACGCCAGATTGCCATTGTCGGACAGGCTGTCGCCGAACACATAGACCCCGTCATACTGCGCCGCCAGCAACGTGGCGGGCAACAGCAGTAGCAGCAACACGAAAGCGTGAAATATCCGATTCATTTTCTTATCTCCTTGAAAGGCGCGACAGGAACGGGAAAAGTCGGTGGCGCCGCCGCGGACGGCTTGCAAACCGCGGTGGCGCCGAAAGATAGAGTATCCTTTCCCTGTACATGGATCAATGACCCGGCCAGCAGGTGCAGGACTTGCGATTATTTCTTGTTCCACATGGCGAAAGTGCAGTAGCTGGCATCATAGATGCGGATGCCGGACGAGAAGCCGCTGGCGCAAGCCCAGCTGCCGGCAAACATCTTGTCGGCGCTCAGCATCGCCAGCATATTGCCGCTCTCCCCGGAGTCGTTGCTCCAGGTGCCGGTCCAGTATCCCCAGGTGGAATTGCTGGTGCTGGTCTGGGCGCTGAAACTGCCGTATTTATCCGAACCGGTAATGTAGGGGTAACTGCCGGTGGTTTCGACGGTGGCCGAGGAGTGGTAAGAATCGGTGATGCTCAGATAGTAATCCACCTGCACCGAGAAACCCGACCAGAAGCCATTCAGATCCAGCGTGCTGTAGCCCGGGAGCGTATCCGCGTTCTTCTGCAACACGCCATAGCCATAGCCATCGTCGATGAATGCCAGGTGTTTGGCGGCGTCGTCCACCAGGAAACCGCCGTCGGTATCATCGCTGAGGGTAAAACTGAAATTATTGTCATCCTTTTTCTTCAAACTGCCGGTGAGTCCCGTGGATGTCCCGCCCTGCACGATACTGGTGATATCCCCGCCACTGGACACGGTCACCGCCACGGTGGAGATGGTGCCGCTGGAATCGATGATTGCACCCGACCAGGTACCCTTTAAATCCTCGAGCAACACGCCGGTTTCCGTATCATCGATACCCGGCAGGCAGGCGCTGAGCAGGACCGTACTGGTAAAAACGGCTAAAACGTTGCGATTCATATACATGCTCCGATTTTATAGTTGATTGTCGAGCATCCCCCAGGCCGCATGAACGGGCTCGCGCGGCGCGCGAAACGATACTCTCCGCTGATTTCTCAACTAAAGATAGCACATTAAACTTGCCGGGTTTGCCGGCCATCGAGACCGGTGCGGCTCATGCAGCTCATGGCCCGGCTGGTGATTCCCGACGCAATTCCGCGGTTTCCAGGACAACGTCCGCCAGTTTCTTATAGTCGCCATCGAAATGGTGACCACCGCCGGTACGGACGATGCTGAAGCGGTTGGCATCAAGATCCGGACAAAGCGAGTGCTTTTCCTCTTCGCCGTACATACACAGCATTTTCTTAAAGGCGAGTTTTTCGGTTTCCGGTCGCACCGCATACGCACCTTCGTCACCGCCACCGGGCAGCCAGTCGGCGACTCTAAATTCGAAGTCCACACTGCGGCTGGGCACCAGCATGGCCAGCAGCGCCGTGCGCGCCTGCAACTCCGGCGGCAGCCTGTTGGCAACAAACGGCAGCACATCGGCGCCGCGGGAGTAACCGATCAACAATACCGATTGCCTATGCCATGCATCCAGGTAGTGACGCATGATCGCCGCCACATCCCGCGCGGCTTCCTCCGGGTTGCGCCGTTTCCAGAAATACCGCAGCGAATCCAGTCCGACGCTGGGCACGCCTTGCTCCTGCAGCGCTTCGGCCAGGGACTTGTCTATGCCGGCCCAACCGCCGTCGCCGGAAAGGATCACCGCAAAGGTGTTGCCGGGCTGCGCCACCGGCACTTCGATCAGAGGCAGTTCCGGCAAGGCGCTGGCCGCCGCCGCAGCAGTCGGCGCGGGCGGCGGCGAGAGACTGTCGACTCCTTCCAGGAATGGGGCCAGCCATCTGGCCGTTTGTCCATAACCGTGCCCCACACCGGGCAAGGCCTGATAACGGCTGTTGCCGACCGCGGCGGTAAAACGCGCGGCGCTGGCCGTGTCGCAGACCGTGTCCGCCGCTCCCTGCAACACCAGCCAGGGCGTGGACAGGCGCGGCGACGGCAGAAAATCATATCCCCTGGCATCATCGCGGCGTGCAAGCCGCAGACCGAAGCCGGGACAGAACGGCTTGGACAGCGGCAGGCTGGTACAAAACCCCAGGCTGATGCCGCCGCGAAAAGTATTGGGTGGTGACTGCGCCAGGACGCCGTAAACCAGAGTGGCACCGGAGGAATAGCCGATCAGCAGGGGTGTGATATACGTCGGCAAGGCGAAGCGTTTCTGCAGGTATTGGCTCAAGGCTTCCAAGTCGCCGGCGGGATAGGCGCATTTGCTGTCGCTGGCGCGCAGCTGCGCCAGATATGCCGCGGTATCGATACCGGCGACGAAGATGTCGCGCTGCGCCAGTTGCCTGGCCATGTCCACCACACCGGCCTGCCAGCCGTCGTCGCCGGAGAGAAAAATCACCACCCGGCGCGTTGTCGCCGGCAGATAAAGATGAATTTCGCCGAAATGCCCGTAGCGCAGCTGCTGTTCGGCGGCAGGCGCCGGCCAGGCGGCGGTGGACAAGCCCAGCAACCACAGCGCGGGCCAACAGCGCCAGTGCAACCGACCGACCCGCAACTTTTGCACCCTGCTCTCCTCCGCTGTCATTTGCCGCGAAAAATGGCGCGATAGCCGCCGGCGATCAGGGCCGCGCTGTCGATCAGCAGCAGCGGCAAGGCGCTGAACATCGGGTAGGCCAGATAGGCGCTGCGCCACTGGGGATGAAATTTTTCCTTGAACCCGCGCAGCCCCTTGTAGTTGTAGAACCGGTTGCCATACTCGTACGCCAGTCGTGCCACTCGTTCACCCGCGCGCGCATAGCGGTGGGCGCCGACTCCACCCAGCGGCGCCATGCCGAGATTGAAATAACGGTAACCCTGGGCCTGGGCGTACTGCAGCAATTCGACGAACAGGTAGTCCATGGTGCCGGGCGGCGCCTCCGGTACGTGGCGCATCAGATCGATGCTCAATTCCTGGTGGCTGCCGTAATCGGGCATCAAATTGGCGAAAGCGACAATGCGATCGTTCACCCGCACCACCGCCACCGGCGATTGGCGCAGATAATCCTGATGGTAGGCGCCGAGGGAGAAGCCCTTCTCCGCCGTCCGGCGCTCCGCCAGCCAGGTATCGGATACCTGACGCAACTGCCGCCAGGTGTCGTCCGCCAAGGGCTGCGCCAGGATCTCGCAGGCAGCACCGCCGCGGCGTGCGCGATTGACGCTGTGGCGCAACGCTTCGCCGCGCTTACCCGCGGTGGTGAACTGCGCCAGATCGACGATGGCGGCTTCGCCCAGCTTGAACAGGGCGAAACCGGCATCATGGTAGTGATGCATCAGCGATTCATTGACCTCGTAAAAACACGGACTCAAGTTGTACCGGTCCGCATAGTCGCGAAAAGCGATAATCAAATCGTCGAAAACGGCGGGGTCGCCGCAGGGATCACCCAAGGCCACCAGGCGATCGCGGATACGGCCGTACTGAATGAACGCCCGGCGATCGTCGGACCAGAACAGATATTTGTCGCCAAGATAGATCAGGTGGGCGAATTCGCTGCCGCCGTGGCTATCGAGCACGGCACGGGCCGCGGCCAGTTCCATCGCATCCGGCCGCGGCGGCGCCACCTTGGGACTGCGAAAAAACGTCCAGCCGATGAAAACCACGGCGGCGGCGCCGGCGATCAGCAAACCGCGGGCAAAGCGCGGCGCTTCCGACAGCGGGGCAAAGTGCGACAGCCGCTCCCAGCCCAGGGGGATGTCACCATGCACCCAGTCGCCCAACCAGGCATAACCGATGACCGACAACAGCAGTCCGGCGAACCACAACAGGGTGCGGGGGCTGAACAAGGGGTAGCTGTCACGATAGAAACGCTGGCGCTGACGGCGCAGCAGCAACGCCACCCCCAGGAGCACGACCGCTTCCTCGTAATCTATGCCCTTGAGCAGGCTGAACAGCGCGCCGCCCAACAGCAGTACCTGTGTCAATTGGTAAGCGCTGCGCACCTGTTCGGCAATACCCCGCGATAACGCGATCAGCAGCACGCCGGCGGCGACCGACAGTAGATGGGAAATTTCGATCGCCGCCAGCGGCACATAATTGTGCAATACTGTCAGACGGTCGCGCAGCGCGGGAAAGGCGGCGGAGATCAGCAGCACCAGGCCGCCGCCGAAGGTCAGGTAGGACATCACGCGCACGCCGACGGACGACAACACGTTCAACGGCAGTCGCAACAGGCTCGGAATGCGACTCTCGCGCCACTGCCTGGCGGCGGCCGATTTCTGCCAGAACTTGGGCAAGGTCAGCCGATCCGCACCCAGGTAAACGGCGATCAGCCAGGGTATCAGATAGTAGCAGACGCGATACAACACGATACCCGACACCAGCGGCTCCGGTGAGGCCGCCAGCGGGGTCAACAATACCAGCAACGCGCTGTCGAACACCCCCAGGCCGCCGGGTATGAAACTCAGAATGCCCAGGGTGGAGGCGATAATGAAGGCGGCGATAAACTGCGGCCAGGGCAAGGTGGTTCCACTGAATGACAAGGCCAGCCATATGGTCAGAGCTGCCAGCAACCAATCAAGTGCGGAGATGAGCAGCATGCCGGCGATGACCGGCGCGTCTTGCGCGGCGAAGCCACTGAACAGGCGCGCCAGAGCGCCCCGGCGCAGCAGCACCACGTAGACCGGCAGGTAGAGCGCGAAGCCGCTCAAGGCCAGCCAGGCCAGCCACAACGGAATCGGCAATTTGTCCGCCGCCGGGCCGCCGCTCAGCAGCAGCGGCCAGCAAAGTACCGCCAGACCGGACGGCACCGACAGCATGATCAGCGAGGAATAAGACAGCGCTTTGCGATTGTCCACGCCTTCGCCGCCCAACAACAGGATGCGCAAGCCGGATCCGGCCAACCCTGACATGCCCACCAGATTATTGAAAGTATTGGCGATCCAGGCGATGCGTACGATGGTACCCGGCGCTAGCGCAATGGCGAACACGCGCGCGGCCAGCCAGTCATACAAACCCATCAACAGAATGCCCGCCAGAGCCGCGCCCTGGATGCCAAGCAGTTGCGCCGGAGTCAGCGCCTGCAAGGCGCTGCGTATTCCGTGGATATCGAGACCGCGCACCTCGCCGATGGCGAAACCGACGACGACAATGAAAAACACAAACGGCAGCAAGCGACGCAAGGACGCCAGGCCGTTTGCCGTTGCCGTGTTTGACGCTGTGCTCGACTCCGGGCTGCTGTTGTGTTCGGTCATGTTGGGTGAAACGTCAGTTCGTCAGTGACGTCGTAGAAGTGAAATGAATGTTCCCGAGAAACCGGCCGCAACCGGAGCCGGCAAAAAATCCCTCGGGAGAAGTCTATCGTGGGCTTTATTATAGTAACTGTCCCGATCCGCGGCCAAGGTTTGCGGTTGCCGAATCCGGGAATCATACTAACCATGGTCAGACCGGCTCGGCAAACACTGATGATAGATTATTATTCTTTAATTATCAATTAGATATAAACTACTTTAACAGTGAATTCGCCGCCAATGCCTGCCCCGCGCGATTAAATCCAGGCTACCTCCGCCCCGGGGTTAGACCGGTCTTGTCTTCTTCGATCTACGCCACCAGGCGATGCCGATTGCTCAGCACCGCATGCGTACAAGCGTGCTAACTGCATGCCTTGCATTCCGCGAAGCGACCATTGCCGAGTTTGTCAAGAAATACCGCGCCGGACGGCTCGCCCGCGATAAAGTCGAATCTGATTTTTGTCGCGCTCAAACCGGTAACGGTAAGCTCCCCCTCCGTCCAGAACTCCTGCGTTTCCCAGTTGGAGAAATCCAGCAGCGGCACCGAAGTCGCGACCACGAAACCGCCGAGATCCGCATCCGAGAAGGAATAGGTGAAACTGATGATTTCCTTTTCCGTGCTGCCTTTCTCAACATAGCGATAATGGTAGGCGATCTGATTTACCTGGACGACTCTATCATAGAAAATCAGCATGATGTCTCCGCTCATACTGGAGGTGAAAGTGTTCGCGTCTTCGGTGTATTCGGCGGTGAGTTTGCCGCTTACCTTGAGATTGCTGCCGTACGGCAGGTATGACTGGGTAGTGAAGGCGCAACCATCGATGATGACCTCGCCGCTCCATTGCATATTGAACACACTGGGATTCCCGGTAAATTGATAGCAGTCGTCCGCCATGGCAATGTCATCGTCGATATCGAGCAAAACATTACTGATGGCATTCGCCATTTCCTGCACCGACAGGCCATTTTCTTCGCTGATTCGCATCGCATTCGCGGGCATGTCGGGACCCTTCCCGTCGTCGTCGCCGGAATCTGTGCATGCCGACATCAGTCCCATGACCAGTGTCAGGCAAATAAAAATATACCGCGATCCATTTTTATACATGATTTCCTTCCCCAGGTTGATTACCACAAAAATCATCCCACGCACGATGTAATCCCTACCGGCAACTCGCGGAGGAACACCAACTTGAAATTTAAAACAGGCCACCGTCTCTTATGGCGGGATGCCGCCGATGACCACGGAGGCAATACGGACCACGGTGTTGCTGCCATCGGAGACGCTGACTTTTACGGTGATAGTATCTCCCGGGTCCAGGCCGGCGGGCGACAGGGTATCCGTTTGCTCTTCGGTCATGACCACCCCATTGCGCGACCATATATAGGTATAAAACAGGGGTTCCGCCTCGGGATCACTGGCTGTGACTACAGCCTTCAATTGACTGGTCGAGTCTGGAGTTGTCGGCGATATCGCCAGCGTAACGGACGGCGGCCGGTTCACCAGCGGCGATCCGAGCATATTACCCAGGGAATAGAGATTACTTGCTTCGAATTCGCCATCGGCATCCGCATCGACGTATACTCGAGCATTGCCGCTGGTCAATATTAAAATGCTCACCTGACTGCCGTTTGCGCCATTGAGCACCAGCGGACCGCCGCTCTGCGGAACCTGGTCGAGATAACTTTTGTAGCGCAGCGGTTGTTCCGTGACCACATCAATATAGCCTTCCTCAGAATCATATATTCGACCGGTAATGGTCTCGACGTAACCGATAAAATCCGACTGTAGTACATGGTCATACCGCACATCGACATCGTGCCACTCGATCGTCTTTTGCGAGAAATGGTCAAAGAAACTGATATTTACCTGGTAGGTGTTCGACTTACCATCGGGGGTAACGCTGACGTCTACGTTTCCGTACATGGTAACATCCCTGCCGCTTTCGGTGAGACTTAAATCTGAATAGGTTACGCGTCCGCTGGTAACCGTGTTAGTAGCAGTGTCGTAGACGAAAATCTCGATTTTCAATGTACCGTCGAGTGTTCCACTGCCGTCGTTGCAGCTGTGAAACTTCATGGTAATCGTCCCGGTGCCATCGTCCCGCAACGATATGATTTGGGTGTAGGCTCCGCTCCACTCGCAAAGATCGCTTTCCTTGCTCGTTGCCGCGACCACCGTAGCGGCAATTGGCGCCGACGCAGCAGCGGTATTGTCGGCACCCGCCGCAGCGATTTGTGCCTGTGCGGTACGCAATGCCGTTTGGTTCAGGCGTTGCAGAAGGGCGGTGAAAAATCCGGCACTTTGGGTATTGAGCGGAGCCTGGAAACTGCTGGCTGCGAAGATCGGCGGATCAAAATTATAGTAGGCATAAACCAAGTCGGCCGCGAGGATATTTGCATTTTTTTCGCTTATTGGCGCCGCGGCACGCGAACCGGTGTAGCGATATTCGCTCTGGTAGGATGCCGAGCCGCCACCATCGCAGGCACAGAGGAAATACACAACGACCATAGCGCTGACAAAGCGCGCCCCCCGGGACAATCTCGACATCGCTACAACCCCGTTTATTTTTGTTATACGTCTTGTTCTGCCGCGAATTGTAATGGAGACGACAGATTCGGGGAAGTAGTTTGCTGGGTGTGTGTCGCGGTTTTGCCTAGAAAGAGATCAGTTTTCTTAAGAATTCGGGTGGCGGTTCAGGCTTTTCTGCTTCTTGCTTTTATTCATCGAACCTAATCTTTTTCCAGACCTATCTATAATACTTCGTATGCAGTCGCCAACGTTGAATCTTGCAGGTGCGGACCAAGCCCGTAGAATTGTTGAAAGCTCACGATGAGTGGTCGCCATTTGTTGGGATCGATATGAAGCTCTTCTCCGCTCTTCATTATGGACTCGTCCGCATGCACGCACCGAAGAGGACATAGGCGCGAGGTTGCTACCGGCATCTTCGTTGACAGTACTAATCAGGGTGACAGGTGTACCGAAATACAAAATCGGTGGTTCGCAATTTATGTGCATAGCCAATGCCTCGCATACATTGATATTCGAGCGAAAAGGAATATATTCAGGTACGAAAATATTTTGGTGGCTTAACCGACAATCTGCGACCCGGATCTTGCGGAGAAGATTCGTGCGAAAATTCGTGGACACCCACCCTCGCACAACCACCCCATTCCCTATTCATTCAACCGCAGCAATATGGTCGCCCAACCAAACCCACGACCCGCTAACTGAAGTGAGTGTCCCGAAGGATTTCGTCCCGACGGATTCCGCAAAGGTCAGGAAACGAAAGACAGAAGACCCAGGAGTTTTGCCGCTGATCAACGAAACACTGCCAGGCCAATGTCGTCCAGGATACTCACTATCCTTTCGACGTGAGGGCAAGACAATTTAGTGAAGATTGCAATATCGGGGACAGTATACCTATTTCCAGGAGGCGCATGAATCTCATCACCATGATCAACAGCACTCAAGCACCGGAAGGCCGATGGAAGATCCAGCATTTATTGTTAAACCGGAGCTATTGACCGTGAAAGTATTGGCTAGAAAGAAACCTGGCCGAAAGCCAGTAGTTAGTTAAGAATAAATAGGTATACTGTCCCTGGAATTCTTCTCTCTTTCATTCCCATTTCTTAACCCTGATTTAATACTCGATTCGTAAGCTCCCGTAGGGCAACTCGGACTAATGATCTTATTCAATGGTTAGGTAGCGTCTCTAAGGGATGGCAGGGTACTAAACCACACTCCTATTCCAACATAAGAATTCCTGAACAAGGTTGCAACAATTCATCATTGATGGCCAGCGGGGTAGACCATGATGATTCAAGGACAGAGTCGAATACTTTGGGGTTGTGTCATCGTGGCATTGCTGGCGCTGGTTACCGCTGGCTGCGGTGGCAGCAAGAATGGCGACAATTCCGGCAACGGCGGCGATGCCGGTGACGGTGCGAACGATGCTAGCGCCAACCCACCCCCCGCGGGCTCCGGACTCCCCAAATCCTTGATCGCCATCGAAGCCCGACCCGGGCCGATCGTTGCGGTTCGTGTCGGCGAGCTGGCTACCCTGGATGGCAGCCATTCGCACAGTAATTCGCCCCTGCCTCTTAGTTACGCCTGGTCGTTCACGACGAAACCGGCTGGCAGCAAAGCGGAATTGCAGAATCCTACCACCGCGAAACCAAGTTTTCTTGCCGATGCCCATGGCACCTATTTGGTGCAACTGGTGGTTACCGTCGAGGAGGTTTCCAGTCAGCGGACTATTGCCTATGTGGAAGCCACCAACGAGGGTGAACGTTATACCGGGCCTTATAATCATCTCGGATTGTCGTCAAATTGCGTCGATTGCCACAACGGCAAGCGCGCTTCGGCTTCAGGCGGTGTGATTCCAGGAAAATCGCCGGATCACCTGGCGACCAGCAATACCTGTCAGGCTTGCCACAACACCCTGGGTTTCGCCGTGGTGCCTTACGTCGACCATCTGGAAGTATTCGGTGTTTGCAGTGAATGCCACAATGGCAATCTGGCGATCGGTAAATCCAGCAGCCATCAGCCGACTACCGCCGAATGCAGCGATTGCCATAATACTAGCCGTTTCCTGCAGCTGTCGGCGGACGGCAGCTATGATCACAAGGGAATCACCGCCAATTGCTCCCGTTGCCACAATGGCAAAGTCGCCTCCGGCAAACCCGCGGGTCATGTCACCACCGACAAGGATTGCAGCGTTTGCCATGTCACCACCGGTTTCAAAACCATCGTTTTTGATCACAAAGATATCGATGGCGACTGCGCCGTTTGTCATACGGGCACTGGCGGGGTCACCGGCAAGCCGGCTAGCCACCCCGTAACAAGCCTTGATTGCGGGGTATGCCACAACACTCGCAGTTTTGCCCAGGGTGATGTCTTCGATCACAGCCCCATCGATTTCACCCGTCAGCCGTGCGCTTCCTGCCACGACGGCGTAACCGCGCTGGGTTTATCCGCCAATCACATGCCTTTCAGCGGCGATTGCGGCGCCTGCCACACCCCGGGCAGCTTTGCCACCGGCGTTTATGATCATGCGGGCGTGGTCAACGGCTGCGCGCGATGCCATAACGGCGTGATCAGCACGGGCAAACCCTCCATTCATCTGCCGACCGTGGAAGACTGCTCCGCCTGCCATCTGCGGACCGATACGTTCGCCGGAACGGTCTTCGATCATCATGGCGTCATCAATGTCTGCGTGTCCTGCCACAATGGCATCATCGCCACCGGCAAGAAGCCGAACCATGTTCCGACCATGAGCGATTGCAGTGTATGCCATATCATCAGCGACAAATTCGCGCCATCGACGTTTCATCATCAGGGCATCACCCGCGGCTGCAGCGGTTGCCATAACGGCACGTTCGCCACCGGCAAGAATGCCGCGACCAATCATCTGCCGACGAGTCAGGACTGCTATTTCTGCCATACCATCACCGCCTTCAAGCCGTCGATCTTCAGCCATGCCGGCATCACCGGCGACTGCGCCTCCTGCCACGACGGCACGGTGGCAAAAGGCAAGTCCGCAAACCATATCCCGACCGCCGGCGATTGCGGCGTGTGCCATAGCACCTCCAGTTTTACCACTGGAATATTCGATCATACCGGCGTCACGACCAATTGCGCTTCCTGCCATGACGGGGTGAAGGNNCAACTGCGCCTCGTGCCACAACGGTACGATCGCGATGGGCAAGAAAACCAACCATATTCCCACGTCACAGGACTGTTCCGTTTGCCACAATACCCGCGCTTTCTCCGGTGCCTACTTCGATCATCAGGGCGTCGTCACCGGCTGCACGGATTGCCATAACGGCGTTATCGCCACCGGCAAGCCCACCTGGCACGTGCCCACCAATAAGGATTGCGGCATCTGCCACCTGACCACGGGTTTCCTGCCCGCTGTCTTTGATCATACCGGCATCACCAACAGCTGCCAGTCCTGCCACGACGGCGTATTCGCCCGGGGCAAATCCGACAACCACGCACCGACCAACCAGGATTGCAGCCTCTGCCATAATACCGTCAGTTTCGCGGGCGCTACGTTCGATCATACGGGCATTGTCGATAACTGCGCCTACTGCCATAACGGCAACACGGCCACCGGCATGCCGCGTAATCATGTTCCGGTTTCCCAGGATTGCTCCGCCTGCCATTTCAGCACGGATACCTTCGCGGGAGCGATATTCAATCACGGCAATATCGTCGATAATTGCGCGTTCTGTCATAATGGCGATACCGCCACCGGTAAATCCGCGAACCATATTCCGACCGCCAGTGACTGCAGCCTGTGCCACAACGTCGGCGATACTTTCCTGCCGGCCAAGTTCACTCACCAGGGAATCAGCAGCGGTTGCGAAGGTTGCCATAACGGTAAATACGCCACCGGCAAGAACCCCACCAACCATCTGCCGACAACTCAGGATTGTTATTTCTGTCACACCACCACGGCCTTCAAGCCGTCAATCTTCACCCATGCGGGAATCACCGGCAACTGCGCTTCCTGCCATGACGGCAACGCGGCGCGGGGCAAGTCGAGCACCCATATCCCCACGTCCAGCGATTGCGGTGTCTGCCACAGCACCAGTTCTTTCACCACCGGCGTTTTCGATNNCGTTTTCGATCATACCGGCGTCACGACGAATTGCGCCTCCTGCCATGACGGGGTGAAAGCGGTGGGCAAGCATGCCGGCCACGTGCCGACCAGCCAGGACTGCAGCATCTGCCACGTGCCGGGCACATTTAAAAACGCGGTCTTCAACCATACCGGCATCCTCGACGGCTGCGCGGTCTGTCACAACGGCACGACAGCGACCGGCAAGTCGTCAACGCACATCGCCACCAGCCAGGACTGCTCCGTATGTCACAATACCACGGCATTCGCCGGTGCCCGCTTCGATCACCAGGGCGTTACGACCGGCTGTGCGGTCTGTCATAACGGCAGCAGCGCTCCCGGCAAACCGACCACGCACATACCGACCGCCANNGGGAATCGTCGACAACTGCCAGTCATGCCACGACGGGATCCATGCCCAGGGCAAGCCGGTTTACCATGTCACCACCAGCAAGGATTGCAGCGCCTGCCATACAACGCTGCATTTCGCCGGCGCTAAGTACGACCACACGGGGATCGTCGATAATTGCGCGTCCTGTCACGATGGCCGGACGGCGACCGGCATGTCGGTGAATCACGTGCGCACCGTCGAGGATTGCTCCCTGTGCCATCACAGCACGCAGAGCTTCGCCGGCGCCACTTTCGTTCACACGGGCATTACCGGCAATTGCGCGTCCTGTCACGACGGCCTGACCGCCAAGGGCAAACCCGCTACCCATATCCCCACCCTGGACGATTGCAGCCTGTGCCATGTCATCGGCACGACCTTCCTGCCGTCCACCTTCAGTCATCAGGGTATCAGCCGTGGTTGTGAAGGCTGCCATAATGGTAAGTATGCCACCGGCAAGAGCGCGGCGGCGGCGCATATCCCGACGGACCAGGATTGCTATTTCTGCCACACCACCAACGCCTTCAAACCGTCGATATTCACCCACGATGGCATCACCGGCAACTGCGCCTCCTGCCATAACGGGGTCGCGGCGAAGGGCAAGACAGCCACCCATATTCCGACCACCGCCGATTGCGGGCTGTGTCATACCACCGCCAGTTTTGTCACCGGTGTATTCGATCACACCGGCGTGGTGGCCAACTGCGCGTCCTGCCATGATGGCGTCAAGGCGACGGGCAAGAACCCAGGCCACTTGCCGACCTCCCAGGACTGCAGCGCCTGTCACGTGCCCGGCACGTTCAAGAATGCAGTTTTCAATCATGTCGGCATCGTCAACAATTGCGCATCCTGCCATGACGGCATCAAGGCGATAGGCAAAACGACCACGCACATCCCCACCACCGCCGACTGTTCCGTGTGCCATAACACCACGGCGTTTGCCGGCGCTAAATTTGATCACAAGGGTGTGGTCACCGGCTGCGCCGCCTGCCATGATGGCGTCATTACTATCGGAAAACCCGCAAACCATTTTCCGACGAATCGGGATTGCAGCGATTGTCACGTGACCGCGGGTTTCCTGCCGGCAAGTTTCGATCATGCGGGTATCGTCGATAATTGCCAGTACTGCCACAACGGCGTCAACGCTCAGGGCAAACCCGCCAATCACGTTGCCACCACTCAGGATTGCGGCGTTTGTCACACCATCGGCAGCTTCGCCGGGGCGGTGTTCGATCATACCGGTATCGTCAGCAATTGCGCGTCCTGTCATGACGGAAAGACGGCGCTTGGCAAGAATCCGGGGCATGTCGCCACCACGCTGGATTGCTCCTATTGCCATACCACCGCCACGTTCGTCGGCGGCGTCTTCAGCCATCAGGGGATCACCGGCAATTGCGTGTCCTGCCACGACGGCAAGGCCGCCACCGGCGTCCCAACGGGACACTTCGCCACCACCCGGGATTGCAACTATTGCCACAAAACGGCGGCCTGGACCCCGCTGGCGTTTACCCATAAGTCGACCACCTACCCCGGCAACCACAACGCCAAGGTAACGTGCACCTCATGTCACCGTACGAACAACGAGACGGTCAGCTACAGTTCGCCGACCTACGCGCCTGCCTGCGCCGGTTGTCATGAAAAGAAATACAATCCTGGCGACCACAACAACAAAACCGTGGCGCAGAATGCTGACTGTGGACGCTCCGGCTGCCACCGGGTGAGCAGTTCGAGTTGGTAATCGTCGGAGGAACAGGAAGGAAAAACCAGGGCACCCGGTGGTTATTTCTTTTCGCCAGTACCCAATGATTCCGGGGACCGTATACCTGTTTCCAGGAGGCGCATGATTCTCATCAACGAGATCGACAGCGCTCGAGTACTCGCAGGCCGATGGAAGATCCAGAATTTATTACTACACTGGAGCTAGTGACCGTGAAGGTGTTGTCTAGAAATAAGCCTTGCCGGAAGACATTAGTCCGAATTTCGTTACCCCCGACACATCCGCCCATCCTGCGCGATGGCCACATAAGGTAGTCCCAGCTGCTGCAGCCAGGCCAGGCCGCGCTCTTCCATCAGCATGGCGACGGTGGAACAGGTGCCGGCGACCAGGCACTGGGGGGCGATCACGCTGACCGCGGCGAAGTGGCGCACCGGCTGGCCGGTGGCGGGTTGCAGAATATGGCAGTAGCGCACACCGTCGATGATCATGAAGCGTTCGTAGTCGCCGCTGCTGGCGATGGCGGCGTCGCGGATGTCCACCGCCGCCGCGGCCTGTTGCGGCGCGCGCGGATGGCGCACGCCGATGTGCCACGGACTGCCGTCCGGCTGCGGACCGAGGACGCCGATATCGCCGCCCAGATCCACATATCCGCTGCTCACGCCGCCGGCGCGCAGCAGGTTTACCACCCGGTCGACGGCGTATTCCTTGACGAAGCCACCAAAGTCCAGCTCCATACCGGCGCGGGTGAATCGCAAACGCGGACGCTGCCAGCGTACCTGCTCCCAGCCCACCCGGTCACGGCAGGCGCGCAGCCGCTCGGCGTCGGGCAGACGGTTGGAACTGAAATCCCAGGCCTGGCGATAAACGCCGGTGGTGATATCGAAAAGGCCGTCGCTGTTGGCATGGGCGGTGTCCGCATAGTCCAGCAGTAGACAGGTTTCATCGTCATCCTGCAGATCGATGACTCGCCGTGCCGGGTCCAACTCGGCGGCGACGCGGTTGATGGCGCTGACCACGCTGTCGTCACGGTAACGGGAGTATTTGCTTTCCAGGCGCCGGACTTCGGCCACCGCCGCCTGCGCCAGGTGCTCGCCATCGCTGGCGGACTTGCTGTGTAACAGCAGTTCGCAGCGACTGCCCATGGCCTGAAAAGCATGGCGCAGGCAGTGCGCGGTCATCAGAACTCGTAGTCCACGCCGAGGGTAAGCACGCTGAAACTGACCAGGCCCGGGCTTTCGATCTTCACTTCGCGCATGGCCAGTGCCGCATCGCTGCGGTAGCGCTCGTAGGCCAGGTTGACATTGACCTTATTGAAGGTGTACTTCGTGCTGAGACGGCTGCTGACGGCGCCATAGGGCGACAAGCGGTAGTCGCTGGAGTGATAACCGTCGGTGCGCGTACCATTATAATAGGGTGCGTAAAAGTAGGCGGCACTCTGGTTGTAATATCTGAATTCGGGCGTCACCTGCCAGTTGCCCATGGTTTTGTACAGGGCGGTGCTGAGGGTGTGGGAGCGGATCTTCCAGTTGTCCTGGTACAAACGATAATCCAGATGCCAGGCGTATTCGCTGCCCAGGTAGTAGCGCATTTTCACGGTCCAGAATTCCTGCTGGCGCTGATCCGGCCGGCTGTCCGCGGTTAGAATTCGGATACCGTTGGCATCGACGATGCTCGCCATCTTGTAGGGATCGGACAAATAACCGTCCAGGGTGCTCACGCCCACGGCGGTGGATAGCAACAGGTTGCGATTGATCACCCGGCTGATGCCGAGGGCGAGGTTGCGGCTGTCCCGCTCTGCCGTGAGCACGCGATTGTACAGGGCGGCCTGCGAAGGATTCAGCTTGTCCGACGAGGCGCTGAGGCTGCCGAAATAGGTAAACGTCTTCTTCGACGATTCCTGCTCGAAGCCGAAGCCGAAATAATCGGCATCAAAATCCTTTTCGGTGGAATTACCCAGGTTGACGTTCAGCGCCAGCTTTTCGAACAGGCGTCGCGCCGACAGATTGATATCGCGGCGCTGCTCCCGGATGGTGGCGCCGCTCATCACCTGCACCGGCTTGCCAGTGGCGTCCGGCAGCACGTACCAGGGCGAGGCGCCGGACATCACTTCCAGGGTGCCGTCCAGGCTCAGGCTGTACTTGTCGCCCAGGTTGACCGTGGCATTGTACTGATCGACGGCGATGTCATAGCGCTGGTCGCCGCCGAGTTCGTCCTCGCTGTAATTCCAGTGGCGATAGCCGACGGTGGACGGACCATTGGTCGCGCCCAGGGCCTTGCCGTGATTGCCCAGCAACGCCATAGCGGCACTGCTCAGGCACAGCAGCACCTGGCTGGATTTCTTGCTCTTCATTGTCTTCCCCATGTTTCAGTTACAGCCGCAGCCTCCACCGCCACCGCTTTCCACGCTGGACGAGGCTTCCTTGCTGAAATAAACATGCTTGCGCATTTTTTCCTCCTGGCCGTTGCTGACCAGGGCCATGTCGCCGCGCGCCAGCACTCCCCGCTCCCAGGGACTGACGGGGGAGTGCTGGCGCGCGGCGACATGGCCCTGGTCA
>DKAS01000017.1:0-416 GCA_002448875.1 Proteobacteria bacterium UBA6920
CATTTTTTCCAGGTCGTGATTGGTCAGGATCTTGGCGGGAAGAAAACCACCGGTACCGATTATGCGTGAATAAATCACCCTGCCCGCCTTTGACTCAGAAGATGTTCCAGTTGCGTGCTGATGCGCCCCGGCACGTTCTTGGAAACTTCCAGCAGAGCCTCGTTGATGCTGTACTCGAACGCCAGGGCATCAGCGCCACCGTGGCTCTTGATGACGATGCCATTCAGTCCCACCAGGCTGGCGCCATTGTAACGTCGCGGATCAACCCGGTTGCGAAACGCCTTTAATACCGGCATGGCGATCCAGGCCGCCAGCTTGGTCAGCGGACTGCGGGTAAACTCCTGTTTGAGAAAATGCACGATCATCGTCGCCACGCCTTCGGTGGTTTTCAAGGCCACGTTGCCGACAAAGCCGTC
>DKAS01000017.1:448-2529 GCA_002448875.1 Proteobacteria bacterium UBA6920
CCGGTATTGCCGGCGCTGACGCAGGCCTGGGCCGCGCCTTCCTTGACCAGATTGATGGCCACCCGCATGGATGAATCTTTCTTGTTGCGCAGCGCCTGCGATGGCAGCTCGTCCATTTCCACTTTCTGCGACGCATGCCGTATGCTCAATTGGCGACCCACGTCACCGCCATGATTGCGCAGTACCGTCGTCAGCTCCTCCTGGTTGCCCACCAGGATCAGTTTGAGCCTCTCGTGTTTGCGAATGGCATGCAAAGCGGCCGGCACCACCACGTTGGGTCCGAAATCGCCCCCCATGGCATCCAGCGCTACAATAATGTCCTGCGTCATGCTGTTAAGCTTACTCGGGCGGCGCGCGGGCCGCCAGCAACCCGCGCGCTGCACATAAAATTGGAATAGATGAACGCCGCCGCGCCTCTAGCCTGACGGTGATTCGCGTGGCGGCCTTTCACCAGATATGCTCGGGTGAATGAAGCTTATTCGTCGCTGGTCTGTATTACTTTGCGACCGCGGTAGTATCCATCCGGCGACACATGGTGGCGCAGATGGGTTTCACCGGTGGTGGGCTCGATGGACAGCGCGCGCTTGCTGAGGCTGTCATGGGCCCGGCGCATGCCGCGCTTCGACGAAGTTTTGCGATTCTGTTGAACTGCCATACCTGACTCCTGAATTTCACTGTCAATCCAAATTAATCTGGCCGCTCGCTCAGGACTTTTTCAAGTCTTTCAACACCGCGAACGGATTTGGCCGTTGCGCCACCGCTTCCTCAGCCGGAGCCGCGACCGCCGTTTTCAGTAACTTGCAGCTGTCGTCGTCATGCGTGGCAACAATGGGCAACGACAGCAGAATTTCTTCCTCGATGATGCCGGTCAGTGAGGTCGGAACCTCCGTCACCAGCCAGGGTTCGTAGCCCTCCGGCAGGCGGTCCATCTGGTACTGATTCTGCACCAGCCCGAGGGTAAACCGGGTTTCGATGGGCCACTGCATGGCTTCCAGGCAGCGCTGGCATAGCAGGGTCAACTCACCCGCCAGCGTGCCGTGGACGATGGGTTGAGCCATGTCATCCACCGAGAAGTCCAGCACTGCCTGCACTGCAGCCGATTCATTGATCAGCAGGGGCCGCAGTCGCTCCATCCGTTTTACATCGACGGCACCGGAGAGCTGTTCGCCTCTGCTGGCCAGGTGAAACGGATCGATAAGTTCCGGCAACCGTCCGAGCATAAGGCGGCCATAATATAGACTGCGCGGTAAACTGTCAAAATAAATTCCTGTGAAAACGGGGGGTTCCAGCAAGGCGCGGGAAAAAACCCCGGCTTGACACGGGGGATCATTTTAGTAATAGTCCTTCAGCCAAGTCTCTGAACCTATTCCTAAATCACCATTAAAATAAGGGACCGGAATGGTAATTAAAAAAATCCTTATTGCAAACCGGGGTGAGATTGCGGTACGAATTGTCAGGGCTTGTTCCGAAATGGGGATTAAGTCGGTCGCCATCTACGCCGAAGCCGATCGCCATGCCTTGCATGTGAAAAAAGCCAATCAGGCCTACAGCGTGGGCCCGGATACCTTGTCCGGGTACCTCAACGCCCACCGCATCGTTAACCTAGCGGTGGCAACCAATTGCGACGCCGTCCATCCGGGTTACGGATTCCTGTCGGAAAATCCCCAACTGGCGGAAATCTGCGCCCGGCGCGGCATCAAGTTCATCGGCCCCACGGCCAAGGTGATCCACCAGATGGGCGACAAGATCGAGGCGCGCAATGCCATGATCGCCGCCGGCGTCCCTGTCGTCCCGGGCAGTGAAGGCAATGTTGAGTCGGTGGATGTCGCCCTGGAGTGGGCGCGAAAAATCGGTTATCCGGTCATGCTCAAGGCGACCTCGGGCGGTGGCGGCCGCGGCATCCGCCGCTGCGAGAACGAGCAGGATCTGCGCCGCAACTACGACCGCGTCATCTCCGAAGCCACCAAAGCCTTCGGCAGCGCCAACGTCTTCCTGGAAAAATGCATCGTCAATCCACGCCACATCGAAGTGCAGGTGCTGGGCGACAGCCACGGCAACGTGGTGCACCTGTTCGAGCGCGA